>JANNWS010000145.1:0-6997 GCA_031408575.1 Rhodobacterales bacterium | reverse complement strand
CGATGTCCGCCAAGTGCGTAGCAACCGTGACGGTGGCCGGGGGCAGTGCAGGTAGGGCATAGACGCCTGACATCTGGCGCACCTCGACGCGGCCCCCGACCTCC
Source organism: Rhodobacterales bacterium (assembly GCA_031408575.1). Taxonomy (GTDB): domain Bacteria; phylum Pseudomonadota; class Alphaproteobacteria; order Rhodobacterales; family Rhodobacteraceae; genus Aliitabrizicola. Next base: position 6,893 of record JANNWS010000145.1, on the reverse strand, counting down.
AGCACGATCAGGGCTTCGCGAACAGTTGCGCGTGGGATATCAAGTTCTTTGGCAAGCTGGCGTTCGGCAGGCAGACGTTCGCCCACCTGCCACCTGCCCCGCTCCAGCATCTCGCGCAGGATTTCGGCGACAGCCAGATAGCGCCTTCCCGAATGTGTAGGCCCCGTCATGCCCCATCCAGTCCGGTAAGACGGTGGTAGTGCGCGGCCAGTTCGGTGAAGGTATCTTCCCTCATCGCCTTATCCTGCGCGATCAGCGACTTGCGGTTCCAGCGCTCATAGCCGGTCATCCGCTTTTCAAGGCAGAAATCGCAAGGGATCAAGGGGCTCATGCCGCAAATGTAACCAAGCTGCCCTACGATGTCGATCTGGCGACGCCGGATATCGCGAAAACCCACGCGGTCGCGCTTGATGCCGAGGCCGGACATTTCCGACGGGGCGCTGCCGCTGTTTTCCAATTCTGCCTCGACGCGGGTGGTTTGGTTCAGCTTCAAAGTCACCGTCTCGGCCATCACGGGCGCGGTGGCAAAGGCGGTCGCGGCGAGCATCCCGATTAGGTGGCGGGCGATCATGATCATGGGCTCCCCTCCCCGAAAGGCCGGGCTTCTGTCGCTTCCGTTGGGCCGGATCTTGCATAGACTCGCACAATTGGTCAACCAAAAAATACTACTTCTAGTATTTTCGCATTTTTGGTTGACCAATTGTGCGGATGTGTTATTTCCGTCCCGGTCACGCTTTGGGGGGATCGACCATGCTGCGACTGTTTCCCATGATCCGCGCCGCCCTGTCGCGAATGTTCCTACCGCGCAGCCCGCTGGGCTACGGAGGGTGATATGATGCTGCACCCCGATCGTCTGTTTCCTACCGACCCTGCCACCCGTGCCATCGCGCGCGACCTATTCGCGGCAGTTGAGGCCCTGTCGATCGTCTCGCCCCACGGCCATACCGATCCGCGCTGGTGGGGCGAGAACCCGGCCTTCGAGAACCCGGCGGCGCTTTTTGTTATGCCCGATCACTATGTCTGCCGGATGCTGGTATCCCAAGGCGTGCCTTTCGCAGCCCTTGGCATCGGGCCGGGGGCGGAAAGCGATCCGCGCGCAGTCTGGCGCACCTTTGCTGGACTTTATCATTTGTTCCGCGGCACCCCCTCGCGGTTGTGGGTGGATCACGCACTGGAAACCGTCTTCGGCGTATCCGCACGGCTGTCGGCTGAAACGGCGGATGCCGCCTACGACGCCATTGCAGACCGTCTGGGCGATCCGGCCTACCGTCCCCGCGCCCTATACGACCGTTTCGGGATCGAGGTGATCGCCACCACTGACTCTGCCATCGATGATCTGCGCTGGCATCAGGCGGCTAAGACCTCGGGCTGGAAGGGGCGTGTCGTGCCGACGTACCGTCCTGACGCTGTGACCGACCCGGATTTCGAAGGCTTCCGCGCCAATGTCGAAATCTTGGGCGCGCTGACTGGCTGCGACATCGGCAGCTTCGACGGCTACCTCGCCGCCCACCGCGCCCGCCGTGCCTTTTTCAAATCCATGGGCGCCACAGCCACCGACCACGGCCACCCCACGCCACTGACCGCCGATCAGCCGACCGCTCAGGCAGCGGCACTCTATCAGACCGTCCTGTCGGGCCAATCCGACCCCCACCAACGTGAGGCATTTCGCGCGCAGATGCTGACCGAATTCGCCCGCATGTCGGTGGAAGACGGCCTGGTGATGCAGCTACATGCGGGCTCCTTGCGCAACCACTCCGCCGAGGTCTTCGCCACGCTTGGCCGCGACCGGGGGTTCGACATCCCGCAGCCCGTCAGTTTCACCGCCGCATTGAAGCCGCTGCTGGATGCCGTGGGCATGGATCCCCGCCTGACGCTGATCCTTTTTACGCTAGACGAAACCACCTATGCCCGCGAACTCGCCCCCTTGGCCGGGGCCTATCCCAGCTTGCGCCTTGGTCCGCCTTGGTGGTTCCACGACAGCTACGAAGGCATCCGCCGCTTCCGCCAGATGGCTACTGAAACAGCGGGCTTCATGAACACCGTGGGTTTCAATGACGACACCCGCGCACTCTGTTCTATTCCCGCCCGGCACGATCTGTCGCGCCGGGCCGACTGTGCATTCCTTGCCGATCTCGTCACCACCCACCGGCTGGACGAGGACGAGGCTCTCATCCTTGCCCCCCTTCTGGCGAACGGCCTTGCCCGCGCCGCCTATAAACTTTGATGAGATCCAGATGCGTCAGACATGGAGATGGTTCGGCCCTGCAGACAAGGTGACACTTTGGGATATCCGGCAGGCCGGGGCCGAGGGCATCGTGACGTCGCTTTACCACATCCCACCCGGGAAAGTGTGGTCGCGCGCCGACATCCGCAAGCGGATCAACGAGGTTGAGCAGCACGAAGATGGCACCCCGTCCGGCCTGACGCTGGACGTAATTGAAAGTATCCCGGTCAGCGAGGCGATCAAGACAGCCGGTCCTGACCGTGAGTCGAACGTGGCCGCTTGGGTAGAAAGCTTGGCGAACAGCGCGGCAGAGGGGATCAAGGTCATCTGCTACAACTTCATGCCAGTCCTTGACTGGACGCGCACCGACCTAAAACACCGCCGTCCGAACGGTGCGCTTGCTTTGCGCTATGACCTGCCTGACTTCGCCGCTTTCGACATTCATGTGCTGGCGCGTCCATGTGCCGAACAGGATTATGCGCCCGATGTCGTGGCTAAGGCAGCAGACCGCGCCGCCAGATGGGACGATGCCGCCCGCGCCAAACTGGCAGGAAACATCCTCGCAGGCCTTCCTGGCAGCGTCGAACGCTGGACGCTAGACAGCTTTCGCGCCCGCCTTGCTACCTATAACGGCATCACCGCCGCCGACTTGCGCACCAATATGGCCTGGTTCCTGCACCGCGTCGTGCCGGTCGCCGAACAACTTGGCGTCCGCCTTTGCTGCCACCCCGACGACCCGCCTTGGTCCCTGTTTGGCCTTCCACGCATCATGTCGACCGAGAAAGATTACTTCTGGATGGTCAATGTGGTCAAAAGCCCGGCCAACGGGATTACCTTCTGCACCGGATCACTCGGCGCACGGGCGGAAAACGATCTGGTGGGCATGGTAGAACGACTGGGGCCGCATATTCATTTCGCGCACCTGCGCAATGTCCGGCGCGAACAGGACACGACACCCTGTTCGTTCTTCGAGGATGATCACCTTGGCGGTTCAACCGATATGGTGGCCGTGATCCGCGCCGTAATCGTCGAACAAAACCGCCGTCGCGCCGAGGGTCGCGCCGACTGGTGCATCCCCATGCGACCCGATCACGGGCAGGAAATCTTAACGGATGCCGAACGCGCGGGCGCGCCGGGCTATCCCGCCGTGGGGCGCCTCAAAGGGCTGGCTGAACTTCGAGGTGTGATGCTGGCGCTGCAGGCGGTGTCCTGACATGCCAAGAATCCTGCACTTTGGGCTTGGCGCCTTTCACCGGGCGCATCAGGCCGCCTTTACCCAAGACGCGGGCGGCTGGCAGATTGAATCCGTCTCGATGCGCAGTCCCGCGCTTTCGGAGGCTTTGAACGCCTCGCGGGGCCAGTGGCATCTGGTCGAACGCGCTCCCGAAGGCCCTCGCGTCTTGACCATGACGGTGATCGACCGCGCGCATTGTCTGGCCACAGACCCTGCCGGAACCGTGGCCCGCATGGCCGATCCAGAAGTGCAGATGGTAACAGCGACAGTGACGGAAAAGGGGTACGGCTTTCTTCCGGCCACCCGCAGGCTTGATCCGGATCACCCATCTATCGCGCTCGATTTAATGAATCTTACCACGCCGCGGGGTCTTGTCGGCGCGCTGACCGGGGGGCTGCGCTTGCGCCGCGCCGCAGGGTTGCAGGGTCTAACCGTGATTTCCTGCGACAACCTCACCGGCAACGGCCACCTCCTTGCGGGGCTTGTCGACGACTTCGCCCGCCGTCGCGACCCGGCGCTGGCCGAATGGATCGCTACCGCCTGCACTTTCCCCAACAGCATGGTCGACCGCATCACCCCCGCCAGCACGGACGCCACGTTTGGCGCCGTCCGCAAGGCAACCGGCCAAACGGACCTCCTCGCCGTGGAGACAGAGCCTTTCCGGCAATGGGTGATCCAAGATCACTTTGCCGGACCTCGCCCAGCGTGGGAAAAGGCTGGCGCGCTGATCGTTGCCGACGTCGCCCCCTACGAGGTGATGAAGCTGCGCATGCTGAACGGCAGTCATTCGCTAATCGCATATCTGGGCGCTGTCGCGGGACTGGAAGCCGTCCGCGACGTGATGGCCCAAGCCTGCCTGCGCGCGCTGGTGCAGGCCCATATGCAGGCGGCGGCGATCACCGTGCCGCCGATCCCCGGCTTTGACCCTACGGTTTACGCCGCCGACCTGATCCACCGGTTCGATAATCCTGCCATTTGCCACCTGTGCCTACAGATCGCCGCCGATGGCAGCCAGAAGCTACCGCCTCGCATACTTGATCCGGCGGCTGATGCCTTGGCGAACGGGCAGGACGCCGCCGTCTTTGCGCTGGCCGTGGCCGCATGGGCTCGCTTCCTGCAAGGCCGCGGTGATGATGGGGTTACTCTCACCCGCAGCGATCCCCTTGTCGAAATGCTTTCTACGGCGGCGAACAGTGCCTCACCCGTTACCGCCCTGGCCCGCGTGCTTGGTCTGCAGGACCGCCTGCCGTTCACCTCTGCCTCCTGGTGCGCCCTTGTAGAAGCCCGCCTCGACGCCCTGCGCAACAAAGGCGTCCTCTCCCTCGCGAAAGACCTCGTGTCGCATTGCCCTTGAATCGGGTCATCCCCACTCTGCATTGCGGAAAGACAGGGATGCTCCGCGATTACGCCGTCCTTCGTGGCCAAGTGCGAACCTGCTGGAAAAGCATAGGCCAAACATACGCCCAGGTCTTGACTTGGGCCTGAAATCGAGGTTTTTTTCGACAGCGACAGGGGCGTCCGGGAATCCGGGCTGAGAAGCACCCTTTGAACCTGAACCAGATAGTGCTGGCGTAGGGAGTCTGCGGTAGGTGTCCCTTTCGGCCTTTGATGGCTACACGGTCCCTGCCACTGGCCCCTTGCGTGCAGCAGGGGACCATGAGGGAAGATGCCGGAACTTACCTTGCCACGATGCGGGCGACCGTACCGCTTGTGCATAATATCACCAACTATGTGGCCATGAACATCGCCGCCAACGTGCTGCTGGCGGCGGGAGCATCGCCCGCCATGGTGCATGCCCGCGAAGAGGTGGTGGAATTCGCTGGGCTCGCGCAGGCCTTAAGCGTGAACATCGGCACGCTGGATGGACCTTGGGCCGAGGCGATGGAAATGGCCGCGCAGGTGATGGTTGCTGCTGGCCGGCCTTGGGTGCTGGACCCGGTCAGCGTGGGGGCCACGCAGTTTCGCCGTGACGTCTGCGCGCGGCTGATGGCACTGCGGCCGACGGTCATTCGTATGCGGCGTCTACGCCCCATTGAATTTCGGCTTGTGGGCCGCAGCGATGTGATGAAGCGGAGGGCTGTTGGTAGCTCGTCAGGGATTACGAGACGCGGTCCTTATGCGCCGTCGGCCTACTGGGCATAGGCCCATGGCATCATAGCGTCGATGTCGCTGGCGAGATGACCGTCAAGCGTCGCTTTCGAACACCAGCTCGGGCAGGACCGCTTCCCATTCACCACGCCGGAGGAGGTGGTGATAGTCCTCGTCCCCGTCCTCTTTGCGCCAGCGCAAGACGGCAGCGACCTCGCCGCGCAGGAATGTAGTCCCTGCGGGCGGGATGAAGGCGCAGGACAGGCGGGCGAGCGTGCGCCCCTGCGCGTCATGCACTTGCCAGCGCTTGCCGTCGTGGAACAGGGTGACGGGATCGCTCGGGCAAGCGGCAGCGATGGCAACCAGCGAAGGATGCCCTTGCGGCAGTCGACCCGCAAAGGACAAGTCCACGAGTTTTGCGTCGGGAGGAACATACCGCAGGCGGGCGCGTGGCAGGGCCGCCACGTCGGGCGTGACACGGCGAAGCAGGATCGACTGCTCATCAGGTCGGACAAAAGGATGCGGACCGTCGGTCAGCACGGTCAGGCTATACTTTGCCCGGGTCATCGCGACGTAGAACAGGCGGCGGGGGGCGTCGGCATCCTCATTTCGAGAGGGGCGATCCCAACCGCCGTTCAGGATGGCCACATGGTCGAACTCCAGGCCCTTGGCGCGGTGCGCGGTCAACGACAGCAACCCGCGCTGTTCGCCCCGCGCCTCGCGCGCCCATTCACCGAACCACTCCACAAGGTCGGGCACCGGGGCGGCCTTTTCGACCAGTTCCCGCGCAAGTGTCCCGATGCCTTCGCCGATCAGATCGGTCCAGCGTGACTGTGCTTGCGCGTTCAGGATCTCCACGAGGTCGGGTATGGTCAACAGCCGCGTCCGGTCTGCCAGCAGGGCGCGGATGAACCCCTGCATCTCGCGCAGGCGCCACAGGCTGGGCAGGCCTTCATTGGCCATATCGATGGGGATGCCCAGCGCCTCGGCATAGGCGCGCACCGGCTCCAGGCGCCGCCAGTCGCGGGCGATCACCGCACAGCGCCGCCAGGACCAGTCCGGGTCCAGCCGGGACAGGCGGATCAGGTCATCCACCGCAGCCACCCCTTGCGCGGTGTCACCCGGCCCGCTGTCCAACAAGCACACCCGCCCCTGCGCCACAGGATCGAGGGCTGCCATCACGCCCCCCGGCGGCGATTTGGCCCTTGCCCGGTTCACGGCAATGTCGTGCCCAGCCTTCATCCGTCCGGCTGCAGGTGCTATCACGGCATTTGCGGCGCTGATGATCTGCGCGCTGGAGCGGTAGTTTTCGGTCAGCCACACCGGTTTGGCGCTGTAATCGACCTC
>JANNWS010000144.1:0-27313 GCA_031408575.1 Rhodobacterales bacterium | reverse complement strand
CATCACGACCCAGCCATTTACGATCCAACCGCCGCCACTGCCCGCCATAAATGGCGTGGCGGGCAGTGGCTCCTTTATGCGTCGGGAGCAGAGTTCAGCATAAGACAAGGCCATACCCGCCCTTCACGGGCGCGATATTTGCGGCGAATGCCGGTTTCCTTGTGGTATGCAACACCTGCATTCACCAGCATCGAAGGTGCTCCCATGTTCAAAAGCAACGATGGGACCGGCATCCTCCTGATCCTGATCGGTGCCGTGCTATTCGGACTTATGCCAAGTGCCGCCCGATTCTCTTACGACGATGGCGCAAACGCCATTTTTGTCATGCTGGGCCGGGCGGGTGTTGGTGTGGCAGTCTTGTTGATGTTCATTCTGGCAACCGGGCGCGCACCAGGGGTCAACCTGAAAGCCCTGAAACGAAGCTGGCTGGCCGGAATTTCCCACACGCTGTCTGCCGTGGGCACTCTCGGTTCCATCCTTTACATCGACATCAGCCTGGCGAGCATCATCCTGTTCATGTACCCGCTTCCCGTAGCCATCGCCGCCCATGTCAGAGGCGAAACGCCACTGACACGCCCGGTCCTGATCCTGATGCTGCTGGCCACCTTGGGCATGGCCCTTGTGCTGGGAGTTAGCTTTTCCAGCATCGACTTTCGCGGAGTGGCGCTTGCATTCCTCGGGATGATCTCGTTTTCAGTCATGATCATTTCGATGGCCGAACTGACTAAAGAGGTCGGCGCGCCCTATTCCAACCTGCTCATGACGATCTGGGCCCTGGCGATCTTTGCCGGGGTTGCCCTGATCGGGCCGCCCCTGGGTTTGACGGCCCCGGTCGCCTTGCCGCAAACCATGTCGGGCTGGTTTTTCACCCTGATCGTCGGTTTGACGTTCGCGCTTGGCTATTTGTGTTTCTTCATCAGTGCCAACATGATCGGTGCCGCGCGGGCCGCGCTTCTCAGCACGGCGGAACCTGTCATGATGATCCTCTTTGCCGTGGTGCTGGTCGGAGAGTCACTCAGCCCGATCCAATGGGTGGGCGTCGTCATCGTGATTTCCAGCCTGAGCCTCAGTGAGGCGTTCCGTCGGTAGGCGGTGGCGGCGGGCAGCTTTCTGCGTGACCGGTTGCGGGGCGAGTGCAGCAAAGCCCCGGTCACACCTCGCGCATCGCCGCCAACTGCTTTCACAGTTTCGTGTCCGGATCGTCGTCCTGCGCTTCAGACCAGCAGTTTGCAGCAAACCTGCGACGGGTTGCACCCGCATCGCTGAAACCCGCCTGCGCCCGATCCGCAACCGCCATCTGCCAAGCCCCCTACACCCCCCGTGACACTCATTCGATTCTCCGCTAAGGGGATTGAAAGATATACGCGAATGGAGACGCCTGATGGCCGGACCGGACAAGACGACCGATCACAAGCATGGCACGATGCCGACCGGACCACAGGAAAAGACCTTTGCGGGGTTCATTCGTCTGGCGGCCTGGGGCATCGGACTCTCGATCGGGATCCTGATCTTCCTTGCGCTCGTAAATTCCTGACCCGACTGCAGGATTTCAAACCGATGCACCGCTTATTCCTGTGTCTTGCGATGCTGCTGTCGCTTGCCGCCTGTTCGGCCGAGCCGAAATGGGCCAGCGATGCCGAAGTTGCCCGCGCCGCTTATGTTCATAGCGGCCCGCCTTCGATCACGCTGTTCACCGTCATCAACAATCGCAGCGAATCCGGCGCGCATTCCGGCCTTCTGATCAACGGCTCGCAGCGGATCATGTTCGACCCCGCCGGCACCTGGCAGCACCCGCAACTGCCGGAACGCAATGACGTTCATTTCGGCATGACCGACCGGATGGTTGCCTTCTACATCGACTATCACGCCCGAGAGACATTTCGCGTGATCCAGCAGACCATCATCGTCACCCCGCAACAGGCCGAAACCGCTCTGCGTCTGGCGCAGGCCTACGGTGCCGTTCCCAAGGCGCAATGCACCAAAAGCGTCTCGAGCATCCTGCGCGGCGTCCCGGCGTTCGAAAACCTGCCCTCCACCTGGTATCCGGCCACCCTGATGACCGCCTTTGGCAAACTTCCCGGCGTGACTTCACGCATCATTACCGACTCGGATGCCGACGACAATCACGGCGTTCTTCTGGTGCAGGCGGGCCAGCCAAAGGGCTGACCGCTACAAAAGTCCCAGCAGAACCGGCGTCAGGTAGAGCGTGGCAACACCCCCAAAAATTGCCCAAAGTGCATTGCGCGTGACAATGCCCAACCCAAGCGCCGCCGCCGCCGCTGCCAGTCGCGCCGGGTCCGGCACCCCGCCCGTTGCCTGCGGCCACAGCACCAGAGGCGCGACCAGCCCCGGCATTACCGCGACCGAGGTATAGCGCAGGTGCCGCAGCAGCCACTCCGGCAAGGGCCGGTCGCCGACCAGCCCCAGAAACGAAAACCGGATCAGGAACGTGCCGATTCCCAAGGCCAGAATGACAATCCAGACTTCCAGCGGATCAAGCGTCATGTCGCCCGCGCCTTCAACCAGATTTCGGTCTGGGCGCCGGTGAGCATCGCGGCCAAAGCCGCGATCAGCAATCCGCCGCTATACGGCACCCAGGCCAAGACCAACGCGCCCAAGACCGACACAAACGCCGCCGCCACATGCGGCAGCGTCCGCAGGGCCGGGGCAATCATCGCCAGAAAGGTGATCGGCAGCGCGAAATCCAGCGCGTATTCCGGCGGTATCCGCGCACCGAACACTGCCCCCAGCCAGGTCGCGGCATACCACAGCGGACAGATCGGCGTGACCACCCCGGCGAAATAGGCCACCTTGTCGGCCAAGGACGCGTCAGGCCGTCGCTCATACTCCTGATAGGTTGTGGCAAAGCTCTGATCCACCAGCATATAGGCGATCAGGCCGCGCTGCCATAAAGGCGCAGCCCCCAGATGCGGCACCATCGCCACCGAATACATCGCCATCCGCAGATTGACCGCCAGCGATGTTGCCAGCACGATCACCACCGGGGCCTGATCCTGCATCAGCTGCAGCGCCGTGAACTGCGACGCCCCCGCAATGACCAAGACCGAAAAGCTCATCGTCTGGATCACGTTCAGCCCGGCTTCGGTCGCCACCACGCCGAACAGCATCGCAAACGGAATGATCACCAGCGAGAAGGGTATCGCCGCCACCATCCCGCGCACATAGGCAGACCGGCGGGGGGCCGCTCTGTCGGTCATCGGGCTTTCACTGGACGGGGCCATCTGAATTGCTTACAGAAAAGCGGGCGAAAGTGGCATCCGGGTTTCCCTGATCTGCGCAATTGAAAAGGTTGAACCTGATTTTTGGGACCGGATCAACTCGCTGTCCGATCTAGGCAATTCGGCGGAAGGATGCAATCGAGGGTGACGTGCGTATTTTCGGTGTGATCCTTGCTGGCGGAACCGGACGCCGGATGGGCGGGGCCGACAAGGCCACGCTGACCCTCGGCGGGCGCAGCCTGCTGGCCCATGCCGCAGACCGCCTCGGCCCGCAGGTTGACCGCCTTGCAGTCAGCGCAAACGGCGATGCCGCGCGCTTTGCCGCCCACCGCCTGCCGGTGCTGCCCGATCGCGCCCCCCAAGGCCCGCTGTCGGGTCTGCTTGCAGCGCTTGACTGGGCCGCGCCGCTGGGTGCCACCCATGTTGTCACTGCTGCCGTCGATACGCCGTTTTTCCCCGGCGATCTTGTGCCGCAATTGCTGCTTGCCGCCGAATCCTCCCCCTCCGGCTCGGCACTTGCCGAAAGCAATGGACAGCACCACCCGACCTTTGGCCTCTGGCCGGTAGATCTGCACGATGACCTGCGCGCCACTCTTGCGCGGGGTGAGGCGCGGGTGATGGATTTTGCCCGCCGCCACGGCGCGGCAACCGCGCATTTCCCCGATGACTGCGCCTTCCTGAACCTCAACACCCCGCAGGATCTTGCGGCAGCCGAGGCCCTGCTGGGGGCTGCATCATGAAAGTCTACGGTATCATCGGCTGGAAGAATGCCGGAAAAACCAGCCTGATGGAGCGTCTGGTAGCCGAGATCACCACACGCGGCCTGTCGGTCTCCACTGTGAAACACGTCCACCACGATGTCGATCTTGACCAGCCCGGCAAGGACACCTTCCGCCACCGCACGGCCGGCGCGCGCGAGGTGGTTCTGGCTTCCGCCCACCGCCACGCGATCCTGACCGAACACCGCGATGCGCCCGAACCATCCCTGCCCGCGATCCTTGCCCGGCTTGCCCCCGTCGATCTTGTGCTGGTCGAGGGCTACAAGCGCGACGCCCATCCCAAGATCGAGGTGTTTCGCGCCGAAACCGGCCAATCGCTGATCCAGCCCGGCGATCCCTTTGTGCGCGCCATTGCGACCGATGCCACCATTGCCGCCCTGCCTGTGCCGGTCCTCGATCTGAACAACACCGCAGCCATTGCCGATTTCATTCTGCAAGAGTCCGGCCTTGCGCCCGTTTGACACCGTGATCGTGGTGGACTGGTCCGCCTCGGCCGCCCCGTCGCCCGCCCGGCCTTCACCCGATGCCATCTGGATCGGTGTCGCGTCCGCCCGTGGCGAATTCACCACTTATCACCGCACCCGCGCCGCCGCCGAATGCGCCGTTGCCGCGATTCTGGACGCCGAAGCACAGGCAGGTCGCCGCGTGCTGGCCGGTTTCGATTTCCCCTTCGGGTACCCCCACGGGTTTGCCGAAATGCTCACCGGCACACCCGGCGCCGCCGCAGTCTGGCATTGGCTGGCAGATCACATCAGCGACGATGCCAACAACCGCAACACCCGCTTCGCCCTTGCCGCCGCGATCAACCGCCGCTTTCCGGCCCCCGGCCCGTTCTGGGGCCGCCCGCGCAGCCAGCCCCATCCGGACTTGTCGGAAACCAAACCCACAGCCTACAGCACCCCCGCCGAACGCCGCCGTGTAGAAAAAGTGGTGCCGCGCGCCCAACCGGTGTGGAAACTTTTCACAACCGGCTCGGTCGGCTCGCAGGCCCTTACCGGCCTGCCAATGATCGCCCGTCTGTCCCAACGCCCCGGCACCACAGTCTGGCCCTTTGCCGCGCCCGACGGCCCCCTTGTTCTGGCCGAGGTTTACCCCTCGCTGCTGGATGCCGAGGTGCGCGCCGCCGGCCATCCCGGCAGCATAAAGGACGAACTTCAGGTCCGCCTTCTGGCCCGTGCAATGCACCACCTTGCACAGACGGGCGGGCTCGACCAACTTCTGGCCGATGTTCCCGATTGGCCCGGCCGGGCCGATGAGGGCTGGATCCTTGGCGCAGGCCAGACCGAAACCCTGCGCGGAGCGTTGCGATGACCCTGACGATCCTGCGCGGTCTGCCCCGAGACCAGCGCCGCGCCGCCGCCGGGCTTTACTGGCAGGCCTTCGGCGGCAAGCTGGGCCATGTGCTTGGCCCCGATGACCGCGCACTGGAATTCCTTGATCGGGTGATCCGCGCCGACCATGCGATTGCGGCGCTTGATGGCAATGGCACGCTGGTGGGTCTTGCTGGCTTCAAAACCGCGCAAGGTGCGTTTGCAGGCGGGTCTTTCGCCGATCTGCGCGCGGTCTACGGTCTTGTCGGTGCGCTGTGGCGCGCCGCACTTTTGCGGCTGCTCGGACGCCAGATCGACAATGCCCGCTTCCTGATGGACGGCATCTGCGTGGCGCGCAATGCGCGCGGCCGCGGTGTCGGCTCGCGTCTGGTCGAGGCGATCTGCGACGAGGCCCGCGCGCGCGGTTATGCCGAGGTGCGCCTCGATGTGATCGACACGAATTTCCGCGCCCGCGCCCTTTACGAGCGCCTCGGGTTTCACGCTGCAGGGGTCGAACACCTCGGCCCGCTGCGCCATGTGTTCGGCTTCCGGTCGGCCACGATGATGCTGCGCCGGATCGGCTGAGTGCGGTGTCAGGTGGCGCAGCCGAGGACCGGAGAACATCCATTGGACGCTTGCCCGGCCCGTTGCCAAAGGGCGCAAGCCCGTCGGCAAGGGCCATACACCGGTGCATAAGCCAATAGATCCGGCCTGGCCTGGCTGGCGCATCGCGCCTGCCAGGCGGCAGGCAGGCTTGGCCGGATTTGACGCCGGTCAAATCCGCCAAGATCAGATGTGGTACACTTGGAATGAGGGCAGAGGTTTCAATCCAGACTGACGCCGCCCATCCTTACCCAAAGGAGTTCCGCACCGGAATCCGTCTATCAGCAGACATCGCCCATCCCGCTTCGGCGCGCCACGCGAAATAGACGGCACTGTGCGGATACGTCGCGGACGGCCCTGCCCAACAGAACCACCACTCAGAAACTCGCCTCCACCCGAAACGCATCGGGTATCCCGTTGCGCCCCTCAAGAACCAGATCGGCCATCACCTCGGCCACCTTCGGGGCCATTCCGAAACCGATCTTGAAGCCGCCGTTGGCAATGAACTGCCCCGCCCGCCCCGGCCACGCCCCCAGCATCGGCGCGCGCGACGCGGCCCGAGGCCGCAACCCCGCCCAGCGGTTCACCACCGCAGCCCCCGCCAGCACCGGACAGGCCGCAACCGCGCGGGCCAGAAGCGCATCCAGCTGCCCATCGGTCGCGTCCGCGGCCCCCCAGACCCGCTCGGTGGTCGATCCCACCGCCACTGTCCCGTCACCATGCGGCACGATATGCACCCCGTCGACAAACAGTTGCGGCAACTCCCGCGCGCTAAACTCCAGCAACAGCGCCTGCCCTTTGACCGCGCCACCCACCTCGCGCCCCACATTGGCCGACAGCGCGCCAAGCCCGGCAACCCCCGTCGCCCAGACAACCGGCCCCGCTGACTCGCCCTCACCAACCACCACCTCGCCCCCCAGCGCCACCACCGCCGCCGCCAAAGCCGCCAGCGCCGCCTTCGGGTTAACCCGAGCGCTCAGGGTGTCGCGCACCATCCAGCCTGACGCACTGACCGGCGACCAGTCGCCCGCGACCGACACCACCTCCCACACCGCATGGCCCCGCCACAGCCCAGCCGCCTCCGCCCCACGCGCCCGCGCCACCTCAACCGCCCGTGCATCGGCCAGCGGCTGCAGCCGCCCCGTCCGCCCATAGCCGCTGACAAGGCCCGACGCGCCCTCGACCCCGGCCCACCACTCACCGGCCATCAGCAGGCTGTCCAACTGAAACGCCTTCTTCTCGTTCCACTGTTCCGGCACATGCGGGGCCAGCGCGCCGACCACCCCGCCGCTGGCCCCCGCACCGATGCCCCGCGCCTCGATCACCCGCACCCGCGCACCGCGCAGGGCCGCCGCCCAGGCGATCGACAGGCCGAAAATCCCCGCCCCCATGACCGTCAGATCCGGCCTTGCCATGCGCTGCACCCTTGCCCATTGTCCGCCGCGACTTCGGGTGTAGGGCAAATGATCCCAGCGAACCAGACGACAGGGCTAGACTGGAAAGATGGCATCATTCCGGTGTCGCGCCGCTTCGACGACCCCTATTTCTCGCTTTCGGGTGGCCTCGCCGAAACCCGGCATGTGTTCCTTGACGGCAACGCCCTGCCTGCGCGCTTCCGCCCCGGCTTTCACATTGCCGAGCTTGGCTTCGGCACCGGCCTGAACATGCTGGCCAGCCTGATTGCGTGGCACGCCTCCGGCACCGCAGGCCCGCTGCGCTACACCTCGTTCGAGGCGTTTCCCCTTAACGCCCCCGACATCGCCCGCGCGCTGTCGGCCTTCCCCGAGGCCGCAGAAATTGCCGACCCATTCCTCGACCAATGGTCGCAAGGCCACCACACCATCAGCCTGCCCGGTCTTGACGCAACCATCATTCACGGCGACGCCCGCGATACCCTGCCCCTCTGGCCAGGCCGCGCCGGTGCGTGGTTCCTCGACGGCTTCTCGCCCGCCAAGAACCCCGAACTTTGGTCCGACACCCTGATGCATCAGGTCGCTGCCCATACTGCCCCCGGCGGCACCTTCGCCACCTACACCGCCGCAGGTCATGTTCGCCGGTCACTTGGGGATGCAGGTTTCACCGTCACCCGCCGTTCCGGATACGGCCTCAAACGACATATGTCGTCGGGTGTGCTGCCCGCATGAAACAGAATACCCGCCTCGGCATCGCGCTGATGATCGCCGCCGTCTTCACCTTTTCACTGCAGGACGCGCTCTCAAAGCATCTGGCCGCCACCTACAATCCGCTGATGGTGGTGATGATCCGCTACTGGGTCTTTGCGGTGTTCGTCATGGCCCTTGCACAGCGCCGCCCCGGTGGCCTCAGGCGCGGCGTGGCCACCCGCCACCCCTGGCTTCACGTCGCCCGCGCCTCTCTGCTGATCGCTGAAGTCTGCATCATCGTCACGTCCTACACCCTGATCGGGCTGATCGACACACACGCGGTCTTTGCAGTCTGCCCGCTGATTATCGTCGCGCTGTCCGGTCCGGTGCTAGGTGAAAAGGTCGGCCTCGCGCGCTGGATCGCCATTGCAGTGGGGTTGTTCGGGGTTCTCATCATCCTGCAACCGGGGCAGGGCGTGTTTTCCGCAGCGGCCCTTCTGCCGCTCGCCTCGGCGCTGATGTTCGCGTTTTACAGCCTGCTGACCCGTCGCGCGACGCAATCCGAGGACGCTTTCCTCAGCCTGTTCTGGTCGGGCATCCTCGGGGCTGCCCTGATGACGCCCGTCGGCCTGTGGTTCTGGCAGCCGATGACAGGCCCCGACTGGCTGTGGATGGCGCTGTATGGCGCGCTTGCAGTCTTTGCCAACTGGCTTTTGATCAAGTGCTACGACGTGGCCGAGGCAAGCGCGGTCCAGCCCTTCGCCTACCTTCAGATCGTGTTCGTCAGCCTGGTGGGCATCGTCATCTTCGACGAAACGCTGAAATCCAGTGTGGCCATAGGTGCCGCAATCGTCGTGGTGGCGGGGCTGGTCGCCCTTGCAGCAGGCCGCAACAAACCGCTGCCGATCCAGCCGGAATGATCGGACAACCACTCACGCAGTCATGCGGGGCTTGCAACGCCGAGGGGGATTTTCGACCGGCAACGGGTTCGCCGTACCGACGCACCGCACGCCGCAATGGCTGGGCATAGTGCGAATAGCCGATCGATACCCCTTTTTTTCTGTCCACAAGTATCCTGGGGGTTCGGGGGCAGAGCCCCCGGCGCTCTCAGCCCTTCAATTCATCCGTCAGATCGACCGGCCCGACAGCGCCCTTAAGTTTGGCGCGGTAGATCACCACCGATTCCGCCACCCGCATCACATAGGTCCGCGTTTCGGCAAAGGGGATCATCTCGACCCAGTCCACCACATCCACATCATCGCGGCGCGGGTCGCCCAATTGCTGCACCCACGCGCGCGGCCGCCCCGGCCCCGCGTTGTAGCCCGAGGCGATCAACGCGATCGACGGCCCGAACTCCTCCAGCAACTGCTTCAGATAGGCCGCCCCCAACGCGGCGTTATATGCGGGGTCCTTCGTCAGCCGCCCCGCCTCGTAGGTCTGCCCGGTCTTGTTCGCCATCAGCCGCGCGGTGTCGGGCATCACCTGCATCAACCCGCGCGCCCCTGCCGGGCTGATCACCGCCGGGTCGAACTCGCTTTCCCGCCGCGCGATGGAAAGCGCCAGCGCCCGGCTGACCGGCAATCCGCCCGGCACAAGATCGGTCACCGGGAAATACGCGCGCGGCAGGATTACCCCCCGCTCGGCCGCCTGCTTGCCGATCAGCACCGCGATATGCGGCTCGTCCAGCGCCAGCACCAACTCGCCAAGCTGGCCCAGTTCCTGTGGCCCCAGCCCCTCGGCCAGATGCAGCACAAACCGCTTGGCCTGCGCCCGGTCCCCCGCCCGCTGCAACAGGATCGCGGCCTCCAGCACCGACGAGCCGGCAAACGGCGCTGACCTCCAGTCGGGATACCGCTCGGTCCCCAGCAGGGCGGGGTCCAGCGCGATGCCAGCCCGTTCGGCAGCAAGCAGCCCGTAATACGCGGTCTGGTTTTCCGCAGCCTTGGCATAGGCCGCCCGCGCCTCGTCGTCGCGGCCCAGCGCCTCAAGCGCGCGACCCTGCCAGTATGCGCCCCGCGCCACGCTGATCGGGGTGGCGACAGACGCGCTCAGCCGCTGGAAATGCCCCAGCGCCGCCTCTGCATCGCCAAGATGGCGCAGTGCCGCGAACCCCGCCACGAACTCCAGATCGGCATAGTCGCTGCCACCTGCCAGATGGTGCGACGCGGCCACCCGGTAGGCGCTGCGCGCATCGCCGTCGCGCAGCAGCCGTCGCGCTAGCAGCGCCCGCCGCTCGGCCCATTCCTCCGGCCGCCCCAGCGCCTCGGCACTGGAACTCGCGTCAATGATCAGCGTCGCCGCATCGGCGTAGCGATCTTTTCGCATCCGCCAGATAAACCGCTCATAGGCGAGGCCCGGATCGGCTGCATGTTTCGATGGCACCACGGCCAGCTTGCCATCCACCCCCGGCGCTTCGGCGCGCAGCGCCAACCGCGCCTCGGCCAGAGCGCGCCAGCCGCCATCGACCCGCGGCAGCATGCGCGCCGCCTCACTCGCCTCGCCCGCCCACAAAAGCCGGTCCAGCCGACGTGTATGCACCTGCGCCAGCGCGCGTGGATAGGCCGCAAGCAACGCCGCTTCCTGATCGGCGCTGAATGACAGCGCGATCCATCCCCGCACCGCCTCGGCCTGCGCCGCATCCGCTTGTCCCGTTGCCGCCAGCGCCCGGATCAGTGCCGCCGACCCTTCGGCGGTTGCGGGCTGTCCACCGTCAAACCACGCCACCACACGTTCGGGCGAGGTTGACCGTGCCACCGCCTCTTCGCCCTTGCGCCGGATCAGCGCCAGCCCCGGCCAGTCGGCCCGTCGCGCAAGGAACGCCTCATAATCGCCCAGCAGCCCCTCGCCCGCGCGCAGCCGGAACCATTCCACAAGGTCGCGCGCCACCGGCCCTTCGGCCACGGCGGCGGCCCCGGCCCAGTCGCCACGCCCAACGTCATTCAAAGCGGCGCGCAACGATGCGGCCTCATCCGCGCGCACCGGCGCAGCAAGCAACAACAAACCCAGCAGCACAAGCCGCAGGATCAGACGAAAGCGGAACGGGGCAAGATGTGACATGCGTCAGCTTTTGCCCTGCCCCCCGCCGCCCCGCAACACACATTCGCGCAATCGCCGCGCCACATGCCCCCTGTTGGCAAGCCCCCCTTCGCCCGTTAGGAAGGCGCCAGAACCAACGGACGACTCAGGTGTCCGACCAAGAAGGAGACGCGTGCCATGATCAAAGGGTCAATTCCCGCCCTGGTAACGCCGTTCAAGAACGGCGCGCTGGATCTGGACACGCTCAAAAACCTTGTTGACTGGCATGTCGAGCAAGGCTCCAGCGGCCTTGTTCCTGTCGGAACCACCGGCGAAAGCCCGACGCTGAGCCATGAGGAACATGAAACCGTGGTCGAGGTGGTGGTCAAAGCCGCCCGTGGCCGCGTGCCGGTCATCGCCGGGGCAGGGTCGAACAACACGGTGGAGGGCATCCGCCTGATCCGTCACGCCGAACGCGTAGGGGCCGATGCGGCGCTTGTCGTGACCCCCTATTACAACAAGCCGACGCAGGCCGGGCTGATCGCGCATTACACCGCCCTGCATGAGTGCTGCACCCTGCCGATCATCATCTACAACATCCCCGGCCGGTCGGTCGTGGACATGTCGCCCGAAACGATGGGTCAGCTTGCAAAGCTGCCCCGCATCATCGGCGTCAAGGATGCCACCGGCCGGATCGAGCGTGTCAGCCAGCAGCGCCTGACCTGTGGTGCCGATTTCATCCAGCTTTCCGGCGAGGATGCGACCGCCCTCGGTTTCAACGCGCATGGCGGGGTCGGCTGCATCAGCGTCACCGCCAACATCGCCCCCAAGCTGTGTGCCGAGTTTCAGGCGGCCACGCTTGTGGGCGACTACAAGACAGCCCTGCACCTGCAAGATCGCCTGATGCCGCTGCACGAGGCGATCTTCATCGAGCCGGGCCTTGCGGGCGCGAAATACGGGCTGTCGAAACTGGCCCTTTGCACGCAGGATGTCCGCCTGCCCCTCGTCGGCCTGACCGATGGCACCAAGGCGCGGATCGACGCCGCGATGCGCCATGCGGGGCTGTTGAACTGACCGCTGCGGCCCGCAAGGGCCACAGCCCAACCAAAGGCAGCCTGTCGTGAACACAAATCTGCGCGGCAGCCTCTGGATGATGGCCGCAATGGCCGGTTTCGCGGTCGAGGACATGTTCCTGAAATCTGCCGCCCGCAGCGTTCCGGTGGGTCAGATCCTGATGATCTTCGGCACCGGCGGAACGCTTGCCTTCGCCGCCCTTGCCGCCCGGCGCGGCGAGCGGGTTCTGCACCCCGCCATCCTGACCCGGCCGATCCTGCTGCGCGCGGTATTCGAGGTGATGGGCCGCCTGTTTTACACCCTCGCCATCGCCCTGACCCCGCTCTCCAGCGCGTCTGCCATCCTTCAGGCCACGCCTCTGGTCGTGGTCATGGGGGCGGCGCTGATCTTTGGCGAAAAGGTCGGCTGGCGGCGCTGGACGGCGATTGCCCTGGGCTTTGTCGGTGTGCTGATCATCCTGCGCCCCGGCCTTGAAGGATTCACACCGCTGTCACTGCTGGCCGTTCTCGGCACCATCGGTTTTGCCGGGCGTGACCTTGCCACGCGCGCCGCCCCCCCGGTGCTGTCGAACATGCAGCTTGGCGTTTACGGCTTTGCGATGATGGTCCCCACCGGGGCCGCCCTGCTGGTCTGGTCAAGCGGGACGGTGATGCCCTCGCCGCTTGCGGCCACCCAACTGGCCGCCGCTACCGCCGTGGGCGTCGCTGGCTATTACGCGCTGACTGCCGCGATGCGGATGGGCGATGTGTCAGTCATCGCCCCGTTCCGCTATACCCGCCTTGTGTTCGCGCTGATCTTCGGGGCGACTGTGTTCGGCGAACGCCCCGACGCGGCAACCCTGCTCGGCAGCGCCGTCATCGTGGCGAGCGGCATCTACACGCTGATCCGATCGCGCCGCGTCGGCTGACGCCCGCGAATCATGCGCCTGCCATCGCGACCACCCCAAACGGCGTGCGGATTTCATCCTTTACCAACTGATAATGGTCAAGCTTTCCCGAAACGCTGCCACAGGTTGAATCCGATTGTTCAAAGGCCGGGTCCGATGCCCCGACCACGCCGCAAGCGTGACGAAAAAATGGCGAAATCCGGGTGCTTCTTGGGCAGATGGCCACCAAGGCCGCCGCATAGGTTAATCAACAAGGAGCCCGCCATGTTCATGCAAGACGCCACCCGCTTCGCCGCCGATGCCACCATCCTGACGGCCCGCACCCTGGCCGCCCCGGTTCAGACCGGGCTTGTGGCCGGAACTCTGGTCGAAACCGCCACCGGATGGCGCATTGTCGAAACCCTGCGCCGGGGCGATCTGCTGCAAACCTTCGATGGGGGCCTGCGCGAAGTTGTGGCGATCGATCACAACTGGCTGATGCCCGGCTGCGACACCACGCTGATCCGCCTGCCAGGCGGCGCGCTGAACAACTGCGCCGATCTTGCGCTGCTGCCCGGCCAGCACCTGATGATCGACACCTGGGACGCGGCCATCACCGCCGTCACCGCCCTGATCCCCGCCGAGGCGCTGGCTGGCCTGCACGGCAGCACCCGCCACACCATCACCGCGCCTGTCGAGGTGATAACCCCACTTTTTGCCGAAGAGGAAGTCATCTACGCCAATGGCGGCCTGCTGCTGCACTGCCCCGGCATCGCCGACGGGCCGGGGGCGACCCCTGCGGACGGCTTTTTCACCGTGCTTGGCCGCCATGCCGCCCTGACCCTGCTGCGCCAGAACGCCTTCACGCCTGACTCTGGCCCCGTCGTCCGGCACGAACCCCGGACCCCCGGCAGCATCTTCGCGCTGCTGCGTCAGAACCGCGCGGCGTGATCCTTCAGAATGCCCACTCGGCATCCTCGGTAAAGCAGATCGTCAACCAGCGGCTTGGCCCCTCGTTGCCGATCTCGGCCCCCACCTGATCGCGGATCGCATCCAGTTGCGCGATGCTGTCCACCTTCCATCCCGGCGGTACCAGAAAATGAATCTCGATCAGCACCGACCGGCCCACCCGCGCCACATAGGTATAGGAATCTGCCAACCCATGCCGCGCCACCGCCACCGCAGCTACCTGCATCACCTGCTCATCCAGTTCTGCGGGGGCCAGCAGGAACACATCCGACAGCGCAGAACGCAGATCGGAAAACGGCATTGGTGCCACCGTCAGACAGACCAGTGCCAGAATGGCCGGATCGACATAGGGCTGCCACGCCTCCCACCGCGTTCCCGTCATGCCCCAGCCTACGGCGAACGCCACCAGCAGCGCCGTCGTGATCGCCCCCGACATGGCCCAGCTTTTCACGTCAAGTGCCACAAAATCCGACTGCAGCATCCGGTTGCGCCGCCCCTGTCGCCACGCCATGAAAAAACAAAGCGCCGCCATGCCCGCCGCATAAACCACCGCCCAACCGAAATCCGGCTCGGTCCCGCCATCAAGCAGCAGCATCACCGCACTGACGAACGCATAAAGCACCGCCACCGTCAGCAGCGTCGCGTTCAGCGCCAGCACCATCGGCTCCAGATGCCAGAACCCGAACTGATAGCGCACGCGGCCCGGCTGGTTTTCATCGCGCCGCATCGCGTCGCCCAGAATCAGCCGCGACACAAGCAGCGCCAGACTGCCCATCGCGGCGTCGATCAGCGCATAGAACCCGTCGAACAGGATCGCGAACGATCCGGTCAGCAGCCCGAAACTCGCGCTGACACCCGCCACACCCACCAGCATCAGCACCGACCGCCGCAGCAGCGCCTGCTCCAGCCTGCCATTGGCCTCGATCTCGCGCATCCGCTGCCCCCCTGACATGATGGTGTGTCGGATCAGGTCATTTCAATTTGTTTCAAATTTGGCTTCTTTTCGGCTCAAATACCCCACGGGGGTCCGGGGCTATGAAACCCCCGGTCGGTCGGATCACAGCCATACCGCATCAATCCAGACTACGCTAACAGCGCAGCCCACACCCGGCAATCGGCCGGCCCGACTGGACAGTTGCCCCCCCCTCGCCTATCTCGGCAAGATCATGGCTGAAAAATCCGATCCCAATTCCAAGCTGATCTCCGAAAATCGCCGCGCACGGTTCGATTATGCCATCGAAAGCGATCTGGAGGCCGGTATCATGCTGTTTGGGTCCGAGGTGAAATCGCTGCGCAAGGGCGGGGCGAACATCGCCGAAAGCTACGCCTCTGTCGAAGGCGGAGAGTTGTGGCTGATCAACGGCTACATCGCCCCCTATCTGCAAGCCAAGACCTGGGGACATGAGGAACGCCGCCGCCGTAAACTGCTGGTCAGCAAGAAAGAACTGTCGCGCTTGTGGAACGCCACCGCCCGCGAAGGCATGACGATCGTTCCCATCGCGATGTATTTCAACGACCGTGGCATCGTGAAGCTGAAGCTGGGCGTCGCCAAGGGCAAGAAGCTGGCCGACAAGCGCGCCACCGAGGCCAAACGGGATTGGGACCGGCAGAAAGCACGTTTGTTGAAGCAAGGCGTATAAACCAGCTTTTTCGCTGACATTTTTCCAAGACTGTCGCATAATCAGGTCATCCGGCGGCCAAGGCCAGCTGATCGGCACATTAAACACACAGGCCAGAGGGAACGGAATAAACCATGGAACTTATCATCCAGTTGATTGCAGGGGCTGTCGGCGGCAACGTGGCAGGCGGCATCATGAAGAACCACAGCCTCGGCACTCTGGGCAACTCTATCGCCGGCATCGTCGGCGGCGGCATTGGCGGCCAGATCCTTGCAGCCGTGCTCGGCACCGGGGCTGCGACAGGTGGCCTCGACATCGGCTCGTTCATCTCGTCGATCGCCTCGGGCGGCGTGGGCGGCGGCATTGTCATGGTGCTTGTCGGCATCATCAAGAACGCGATGTCCAAGTCCTGAATCAAAGCGACAAGCCGGGGGTGTTGCCAAAACGCACCCGGCTTGACTGCCAAGCCGTCTTGCCGATGCCCCCCACACCCCGTTATGGGTGAAGTAGCTTGACGGAGGGGCTGGCATGGCTGCGGACGATCCCAAGACACTCGTTTCGACCCAATGGCTTGACGCGCATCTGAGGGACCCCGACCTGCGGGTGCTTGATGCGTCGTGGTATCTGCCCGATGCCGGGCGCGATCCGAAGGGTGAATACCGTGCCGCCCACATTCCGGGTGCGCGCTTTTTCGATATCGACGAGATTTCCGATCAACGGTCCGCCCTGCCCCACATGGCCCCCCCCGTCGAAAAATTCATGAGCCGGATGCGCGCGATGGGCGTCGGCGACGGGCATCAGGTGGTGGTCTATGACACGGCGGGCCTGTTTTCGGCCGCCCGCGTCTGGTGGACCTTCCGGCTGATGGGCAAGACCGATGTAGCCGTTCTGGATGGCGGCTTTGCGAAATGGCAGGCCGAAGGTCGCCCTGTCGAGGATTTGCCTCCTGTGGTGAGGGATCGACACATGACGGTGCAGCGTCAGGCTGTGCTTGTGAAAGACGTGACGCAGGTGGCCCGTGCCAGCAAGCTGGCCGGCGCCGAGATCGTCGATGCCCGATCAGCCGCGCGCTTTCGCGGCGAGGTGGCCGAAACCCGACCCGGCCTGCGCTCAGGCCACATCCCCGGCTCGCACAACGTGCCGTATTCGACCGTCCTGAATCCCGACGGCACGATGAAAGACATCCCCGCCCTGCGCGCCGTCTTTGCCGAGGCGGGCGTCGATCTGGCCAAGCCGGTGATCACAAGCTGCGGATCGGGCGTCACTGCGGCGATCCTCAGTCTTGCCTTGGAACGCATCGGTCACCGCAACCATGCGCTTTATGACGGCTCATGGGCGGAATGGGGTATGTATGACGATCTGAAGGTGGCCAAGGGCTAGGCGGCAATTGAATGGGTATGAACCGTCCCGCCCCTCGGGTAAGCCCCTGTTCTTCCCGTCTGCCATAGCAAGTCGGGCTGCGCCTGCCATACGGGCGGGCCACGGGCCCGGCGTTCTTCGCGGAACCCTTCCACCGGAAGGCGTCTGTTCGCGCATCGCCCCACCGGCAGGCGCGGATTTGCGCCAGCCAGTTCAGGCGCAGCCCGCCGTTGCACCAAACACGACCGTTCCACTCGGCCCTTGGCATACGCCGCCGGGCTGAAAGGCGCTTGCAGGCTTCCCCCGGAAGCCCGCCGGGCTTGCCTTGGTCCACAAATCCACAGCGGTCACACGAACTGATGAAGCTCTGACATGGGTCTTGCCTCCCTCCACAAGACTTCCACCGCCCCGCCCGAAAGGCTCCGCCATGCTAAACGCCCTCAAACCTCAGCCGCAGGACAAGATCCTGCAACTGATCCAGATGTTCCGCGACGATCCGCGCACCGACAAGATCGACCTCGGAGTCGGCGTCTACAAGGATGCGACCGGCCTGACCCCCATCATGCGCGCTGTCAAATCTGCCGAGCGGCACCTGTTGAACACCGAAACCACCAAGACCTATACCGGCCTTGCGGGGGAAGCTGCCTTCCACGCCGCGCTGTCTGGCCTGATCCTTGGCGACAGCGTGCCAAAAGACCGCATCGCAGCCGCTGCAACCATCGGCGGCACGGGCGCGATCCGGCAGGCCCTTGAACTGATCAAGCTGGCCAGCCCCGCTGCCACGGTCTGGCTGTCGAACCCGACTTGGCCCAACCATCCGTCGATCCTGCGCTATCTTGGGATGGCAACGTCCGAATATCGCTATTTCAACGCCGAAACACGCGGCGTTGATTTCGAAGGCATGGTGGCCGACCTCGGCCATGCCAAACCGGGTGATGTGGTGCTGTTGCACGGCTGCTGCCACAACCCCACCGGAGCCAACCTGACCCTCGCCGAATGGGCGGCGGTGGCTGACCTGATCAACGCGAAGCGCGCGATCCCGTTCATCGACCTTGCCTATCAGGGCTTCGGCGACGGGCTGGATGCCGATGCCGCGCCCACCCGCCTGATCGCCGCCATCTGCCCCGAAGTGCTGATCGCCACGTCCTGTTCAAAGAACTTCGGCATCTACCGCGAACGCACCGGTCTGCTGATCGCCCTTGGCACAGGCGAGGGGCGCGCCACCACGCAGGCCAATCTCGCCTGGCTGAACCGGCAGAACTATTCTTTCCCGCCCGACCATGGCGCGCGGCTGGTCACGACAGTCCTGCAAGACCCCGCCCTGACCACCGACTGGCAGCGCGAGTTGGAGCAGATGCGCCTGAGCCTGCTTGCCCTGCGCCAGAGCCTAGCCGACGAGTTGCGCTGCATCACAAATTCTGATCGCTGGGATTTCATCGCGCGCCATCGCGGCATGTTCAGCCTTCTGGGTGCAACCGAAGCCGAAGTCGCGCGGATGCGCCTGGAGCGTGGCATCTACATGGTCGGCGACAGCCGCGTGAACATCGCAGGCCTGAATGCCGCCACCGTGCCCGTTCTGGCGCGGGCGCTTGCGGACATAGTAGGGTAAAGGCAGGGGGGGGGC
Organism: Rhodobacterales bacterium; assembly: GCA_031408575.1. GTDB lineage: Bacteria > Pseudomonadota > Alphaproteobacteria > Rhodobacterales > Rhodobacteraceae > Aliitabrizicola. The sequence continues at coordinate 8,755 of JANNWS010000144.1, read as the reverse complement.
TGCTTTCGGAACCCATTGCAACCACGGCTGGTTTGATCCTGAAACCTGTTCAGGATTTGCAACAACGCCTTCCCACGCCGTCGTTGAACATGGCCGCGTCAGTTTCGGGGCCTCAGCCCATCAGCTACCCGCGCGCGTGGAAGAAATCGTAGATGCTTTGGGCAAGGGTTTCTGAAATGCCGTCAACCGCAGTCAGGTCTGACAGACCCGCGCGGGCGACGGCCTTGGCGCTGCCGAAATGCGCGAGCAGGGCCTTTTTGCGACCGGCTCCGACACCGGGAATGTCGTCAAGCGGTGTCGCGCTGATGGCTTTGGCACGTTTGGCGCGATGCGCGCCGATGGCCCAGCGATGCGCTTCGTCCCGCAGACGCTGGACGAAATATAGAACGGGCGAAGTGTGCGGCAGCGCCTTTGGGTGCTGACCTGCGCGGTGGAATTCTTCTTTGCCCGCGTCGCGGTCAACGCCCTTGGCAACGCCGATCATGGCGATGTCGTCGACACCAAGATTGGCCATGATCTGCGCCACGGCGCTGACCTGCCCCGCACCGCCGTCGATCAGCAAGAGGTCGGGCCACGCCTCGGAGGTGCGGTCGGGGTCTTCCTTCAGCAAACGCTCGAACCGGCGGGTCAGCACCTCTTTCATCATGCCGAAATCGTCGCTGTTTGCGCCTGCGTCGGACTTGATGTTGAACTTGCGATATTGGGATTTCACAAAGCCATCGGAACCGGCGACGATCATGCCGCCGACCGCGTTGGTGCCCTGGATATGGCTGTTGTCGTAGACCTCGATCCGTTTCGGGGGCGCTTCAAGATCAAACGCGTCGGCCAGACCGGCGAGAAGTTTGTTCTGGGTCGCCCCTTCGGCCATCTTGCGGGCGAGGCTTTCGCGGGCGTTGCGCGCGGCATTCTCGACCAGTTCGGCCTTTTCACCGCGTTGGGGAATCGCAAGTTCCACCCGCCTGCCGGCGCGTTCGGACAGAAGGTTGATGACCAGATCTTCGTTTTCGACCGGGTGGGACAATAGGATAAGTCGGGGTGGTTCCTTTTCGTCGTAGAACTGGGCAAGGAACGCTTCGAGTATTTCGGGCTCTTCGGCCCCTGCCCCGGTGCGGGGGTAGAAATCGGCATTGCCCCAGCTTTGATTGGCGCGGATGAAGAACACCTGCACGCAGGCATGGCCGCCCTCCAGATGCAGGGCGATCACATCGGCCTCGGCCACGCCTTTGGGGTTGATGCCCTGGGCGGATTGCACTTGGGTCAGCGCGCGGATGCGATCGCGCAGGGCGGCGGCGCGTTCAAACTCCATCTGCGCGGAAGCCTCGGCCATGGACCTGGCGAGGTCGGATTGAACGGTCGTGGTCTTGCCTTGCAGGAATTGTTCGGCGTCATGCACAAGGGTGTTGTAGTCCTCCGCGCCGACCTTGCCGACACAGGGAGCGGCGCAGCGTTTGATCTGGAACAGCAGGCAAGGGCGGGTGCGGGCGTCGAACACGGCATCGGTGCAGGTCCGCAGCAGAAACACCTTCTGCAATTGGTTCAGGGTGCGGTTGACAGCCCCCGCGCTGGCAAAGGGACCGAAATAGGTGCCCTTGTCGGACCGTTTGCCCCGGTGCTTCCTGATCTGCGGAAAGGCGTGATCCTTGGCGATCAGAATATTGGGAAAGCTTTTGTCATCCCGCAAAAGCACGTTGTAGCGGGGTTTTAGCTGCTTGATCAGGTTCTGTTCCAGCAGCAGCGCCTCGGTTTCGGTGCGCGTGGTCAGGAACATCATGGAAGCCGTTTCAAAGATCATCCGGCCGATGCGGCCGGAATGACCCGAGGGGCGGGCATAGTTCGAAACGCGCGCCTTCAGGTTGCGGGCCTTGCCGACGTAAAGCACCTGCGACTGGGCGTCGAGCATGCGGTAGACGCCCGGCGAGGCGTCAAGCGTCTTGAGATAGGCCTGAATCACCTCATGCCCGGTGAGGGCCTGATCTGTCGTGCCGGCGCCCGTATCCACAGCATGATCCCCATTTTGCGGCATCATCGATTCCCCCGGCTTGCTGCAATGATATGTCGCGCGGAGCAAGAAGAAAGCTGTCCACCTTTTCTGTGGATAACTCTGCGCAAAACATTCCGGAAGGCCGGTTTTTCCCTTGGATTCTGACGAGTTCGTTACTTTGCCTGTTTTTTAGCCGTTTTAATAAGCTATTGTTTTAAAATATAAAAATATATCTCACTCGGCAAATCCCTGATAATCATAAAGGAAATAAGACATTTGCATGATGCGTAGACCAAAAGTGGAAAACTTTTTGCCCGCGCCTGTCAAAGCGGCCTGAAAACCCGAACGCCCGTTCACTCAACACCCAGAATGTCCTCAGTTTTCCAGACCAGATGCTGCCCCCCGTCGACACAAAGAATCTGCCCTGTGACAGCGCGAGCTTCAAGGAAATAGCCCAGAGCGGCGGTGATGTCGGCGCAATCCGCCCCCCGACCCAACACGGTCGCGGCACGTTGGGCAGCAAAATGCGCCTCGGTCTGGCGCGCTCCTCTGAGCGTGGGACCAGGGCCGATGGCGTTGACCCGCACGTTGGGCGCAAGCGCCTGCGCCGCCGTGCGGGTCAGCGCCCAGAGGCCCATCTTGGCCAGAGTGTAGGTCATGAACTCCGGGGTCAGCTTGAACACGCGCTGATCAATCATGTTGAGGACAAGGGCCTGCGCCACCGGCTCGCCGTCCACGATCAGCGCCGCCGGGGCCTGCGCTGCGAAAGCCTGCGTCAGAACGAAGGGCGCGCGCAGATTGGAGCCGATGTGCCGGTCCCAGCTTTGTCGCGTCGCACTGGCCAGCGTGTCATGCTCGAAGATCGAGGCGTTGTTGACCAGAGTGGTGAGGGGGCCGCCAAGCGCCTCGGCGGCGCGGGCCACAAGAGTTTCGGTTTCAGCCTCGACCAGAAGGTCCGCCTGAAGCGCCACTGCTTTTTGGCCCAGCGCCCGGATTTCCGCCACGACGCTGTCTGCCTCGGCTTGCGAGCCTGCGTAATGGACGGCCACGTCATGGCCGCGCTCGGCCAGAGAAAGCGCCAAAACCCGACCAAGGCGACGGGCGGCACCGGTCACGAGCGCGCGTTTTGGGGCTGAGTGCTGCATCTTTTATGCCTTTCGGCTGGCGGCACAGTCGCAGCCGCCTTTGCCGATCAGAAACCGCCCACAGTTCGGGCAGGATTCGGGTTTGCCAGCGCGGCGGCGCGTGGTGCCGCGCCGCAGCACAGCCGGGAACAGCGCGCGACCAATCATTCCGACAAGGACAATCGCCAGCAAGAAAAGCAAGGTGACCTTGACCAGCATACCTAAAGGCCAAACCGCGCCCAAAGTGCGCGATCCTCAACCTCGGCCATCGCGGACCCGGTCAGTTGCGCGCCAAGGCGTTGGAACAGCGACCGGCGCTGACCGTAGGAAACGAGTTTAACCTTGTCGCCGAACAACTCTTTCATCTTGGGAACAAGGTGCGACACCCCATCGGTCAGACCAACATTCACCGAGGCGCTGCCAACCCAAATGTCGGCGTTGAACAGATCGGCGGCCGCATTCAACCGGCTGCCGCGGCGGGCCTGCACATGGGCGATGAATGCCTGATGGATCGGCTCTTGCAGGGCTTTGAGTCGCACCACGTCTTCAGGTTTTTCGGGCAGGAACGGGTCGGCAAGGCTTTTGGATCGGCCTGCGGTGACGACGCGGCGTTCGATGCCCTGTTTCGCCATCAGTTCGTTGAACCCGAAGCTGGCAAAGATCACCCCGATAGAGCCGACGATAGAGCTTTCATCGACCCAGATCCGGTCGGCGGCGCAAGCAAGCCAATATCCGCCCGAGGCCGCCACATCTTCGACGAAGGCGTGGACTTCGACATCTTTCTCGGCGGCAAGGCGGCGGATGCGGGCGGCGATCAGCGACGATTGCACCGGAGAGCCACCGGGCGAGTTGATGATGAGGGCGACTGCCGCAGGCTTGCCCCGGCTGAAGGCCCGCTCGATCAACGGGGCAAGGGCCGCGTCATTCAGGCTGCCGCGACCACCCGAGGCGATGGTCCCTTGCAGGCGGATCACCGGAACGGTGGGGTGTTTCTTTAGGAAGGGGATGAAACGTCTCATACCAGTGAATTTAGGGCAGGTGGCACCGGTCAACAAGGTTGAACCGTGGCCAGCGTTGCCGCAGGTGCATTTTGCTGCGATGACGATGCGATGATCGACAAGCTGGAGATGTTCATAGCCCTTGCGAACGAGCGGCATTTCGGCCGCGCTGCAGCGTTGTGCGGGGTGACGCAGCCGACGCTTTCATCTGCCATCCGGCAATTGGAAGATCAGCTTGGCGTGCAGCTTGTCTTTCGCGGATCGCGGTTTCAGGGGCTGACACCCGAGGGGCTGCGCGTGCTGGATTGGGCGCGGCGGATCGTGGGCGACATGCGGGCCTTGAAGGCCGAGATGCGGGTGGTCCGGTCGGGGCTGTCGGGCAATGTGCGGATCGGGGTCATTCCGACCGCTTTGGCTATGGTGGCCGACTTGACCGCGCCCTTCATTGCCCGGCATCCGAATGTGCGGGTGCAGGTGCTGTCGCGCACCTCGGCAGAAATTCTGGCGGGGATCGAAAGCCTGGAGCTGGATGCAGGGATTACTTATCTGGATAACGAGCCGTTGGGCCGGGTCACTCAGGTGCCGCTTTATGCGGAGTTTTACCGGTTCTTGTGCGCGCCGGGCGCTGATCTGGCCGAACGGGTACAGGTGACATGGGCCGAAGTGGCTGAACAGCCATTGTGCCTGCTGACATCCGACATGCAGAATCGGCGCATCGTGAACCAGCATCTGGCCGAAGCCGGGGCGGCGGTGACGCCGCAGGTCGAAAGCAACTCATCCATCGCACTGGTTTCCCATGTGCTGACCGGGCGGTGGGGGTCTGTGGTGCCAACGAAGCTGGCCGAGATGTTCGTGGCAGGCGGGCTGCGCGCCGTGCCGATCGTGGAACCGGAAGTCGAACATCTGGTGGGTCTGATCACGGCACGGCGCGACCCGATGACACCGATGCTGGCGGCCCTTTTGGCCGAGGCCGAGCGGGTAGGTGATCGATAGATCATGTCTATCGCATGACGGGTTATCGATATTGATTCACCTATCGTTTGGCGCAATATGGCAGTAGCCAACCGGAGTGCAGCCATGACGTCAGGAACCGCCGAAATCGCGGCACGGGTGGGAGATATCCTGCACGCGCATGTCGGTCTGGAGGGGCCTTTGCTGCCCATCCTTCATGCGGTTCAGGCATCCTATGGCTTCGTGCCGCAAGCGGCGCTGCCGGTCATCGCACTAAGGCTGAACATTTCGCGCGCCGAAGTGCATGGCGTGATGAGCTTTTACCATGATTTCCGCGAGGAACCGGCGGGGCGGCATGTGGTGAAACTGTGCCGGGCCGAGGCCTGTCAGGCAATGGGCGCGGACCGGATTTCGGCACATGCCAAGGCGCGGCTTGGCGTGGACTGGCACGGCACGACGCCCGATGGCCGGATCACGCTGGAACCGGTGTTCTGTCTGGGGCTGTGCGCCTGCGCGCCTGCGGCCCTGATCGACGGTCGTGTTGTGGGGCGGGTGGACGAGGTTCGGCTTGATGCCCTGATCGACGAGGTGCTTGCATGAGGGTGTTCGTTCCCGGTGATGCGGCGGCCAAGGCGCTGGGGTCCGATGCCGTTGCGGCGGCGGTGACCGCCGAGGCAGCGCTGCGCGGGCTGGATGTAACTGTGACGCGGAACGGATCGCGCGGGATGGTCTGGCTGGAGCCGCTGCTTGAAGTAGCGACAGATGCCGGACGTGTCGCCTTTGGCGCGGTTGACGCGCGGGATGTGGCGGGGCTGTTTGATGCGGAGTTCAGGGTGCATTCCAAGGCGCTGGGGTTCACCGACGACCTGCCCTGGATGAAACGGCAGACCCGGCTGACCTTTGCGCGCTGCGGCGTGATCGACCCGCTGTCGCTGGCCGAATATCAGGTGCATGGCGGATTGGTGGGGTTGCGCCGGGCGCTGGGGATGCTGCCCGAGGCGGTTGTGGCAGAGGTGACAGAGTCGGGCCTGCGCGGGCGCGGCGGAGCGGGCTTTCCGACCGGGATCAAGTGGAAGACCGTGGCCGGGGCGGTAGCCGACCAGAAATACATCGTCTGCAATGCGGATGAGGGCGACTCGGGGACGTTTGCCGACCGGATGATCATGGAGGGCGATCCTTTTACATTGATCGAGGGGATGGCGATTGCCGGAGTCGCTGTCGGGGCAACGCGGGGATATGTGTATATCCGTTCGGAATACCCCGATGCGATTGCGGTGATGATCGGAGCGGTGCGTCTGGCCAGAGCGGACGGCGTGCTGGGGGCATCGGTTCTGGGCATTGGTCCTGCCTTTGACATGGAAGTGCGTGTCGGTGCTGGCGCCTATGTCTGCGGTGAAGAAACCTCGCTGCTGAACAGCCTTGAGGGCAAGCGCGGGGTGGTGCGTGCAAAGCCGCCGCTGCCGGCGCTTGAGGGGTTTCTTGGCAAGCCGACAGTGGTGAACAACGTGATCTCGCTGGCGACCGTGCCGGTGATCTTCGAGCGTGGGGCAGCATTTTACCGGGATTTCGGGCTGGGGCGGTCGCGCGGAACCATTCCGCTGCAGATCGCGGGAAATGTGAAGCATGGCGGGCTGTTCGAGACTGCATTCGGGTTGTCGCTGGGCGAGATTGTCGATGACATCGCGGGCGGCACGGCAAGCGGGCGGGCGGTGAAAGCGGTGCAGGTGGGTGGGCCGCTTGGAGCGTATTTCCCGCGAGCGCTGTTCGATACCGCCTTCGGCTATGAGGAATATACCGCAAAGGACGGGCTGATCGGGCATGCCGGGATCGTGGTGTTTGACGACAGCGCGGATATGCTGAAACAAGCCCGGTTCGCGATGGAGTTCTGCGCCATCGAGTCCTGCGGGAAATGCACGCCTTGCCGCATAGGCGCGGTGCGCGGCGTTGAAACCGTTGACCGGATCGCACGGGGCGATGCGTCGGCCATTCCGTTGCTGACAGACCTGTGCGCGACAATGAAATCCGGCTCGCTTTGTGCGCTTGGCGGGTTCACGCCCTATCCGGTGATGTCGGCGCTGACGCATTTTCCCGACGATTTTGCCCCGATGAAAGAGGCCGCCGAATGAAAGACTTCATCATCCCCGATCGTGATTTCGGGACGCCGGCGGCCAAGTCGAAGGTGATGGTCACCCTGAATGTCGATGGCTTTGACGTGACGGTGCCGGAAGGCACGTCAGTGATGCGCGCCGCCGCCGAGGCGGGCATTTCGGTGCCAAAGTTGTGTGCAACGGACTCGGTCGATGCCTTCGGGTCGTGCCGGTTGTGTCTGGTGGAGATCGAGGGCCGCAATGGCACGCCCGCGTCCTGTACGACCCCGGTAGCCGCCGGGATGAAGGTGCATACCCAGACGGGCAAGCTGAAGACCCTGCGCCGAGGGGTGATGGAGCTTTACATCAGCGACCATCCGCTGGATTGCCTGACCTGTTCGGCAAACGGCGATTGCGAATTGCAGGACATGGCGGGGGCCGTCGGCCTGCGCGATGTACGCTATGAGGCGGTGGATACCCATTTCCGCGCCAAGGACACGTCAGGCAAGACCAATCCGCAATGGATGCCGAAGGACGACAGCAACCCCTATTTCAGCTATGACCCCGCAAAATGCATTGTCTGTTCGCGCTGCGTGCGGGCCTGCGAAGAGGTGCAGGGAACCTTCGCGCTGACGATCGAGGGCAAGGGATTCGACAGCCGGGTGTCTTTCGGGGCGAAAACCGATACGGCGCTGACGTCTGACTGCGTGTCTTGCGGGGCCTGCGTGGCGGCCTGCCCGACGGCCACGCTGCAGGAAAAATCGATCATCGACATCGGCACGCCGGAACGCGCCGTCATCACCACTTGCGCCTATTGCGGGGTGGGCTGTTCGTTCAAGGCGGAGATGCGCGGCGACGAGTTGGTTCGGATGACGCCCTACAAGCACGGCAAGGCGAACCGGGGCCATTCCTGTGTGAAGGGGCGCTTTGCCTATGGCTATGCCAGCCACAGCGACCGCATCCTGAACCCGCTGATCCGCGAGACCATCAGCGACCCGTGGCAGGAAGTGTCCTGGGACGAGGCGCTGTCTTTCGCCGCCGCCAAGATGAAGGGCATTCAGGCGGCCCATGGGCGCCAGTCGGTGGGGGTCATCACCTCATCGCGCTGCACGAACGAGGAAACCTATCTGGTTCAGAAGCTGACCCGTGCGGTTTTCATGAACAACAATACCGATACCTGCGCGCGCGTCTGTCATTCGCCAACCGGCTACGGCTTGGGCCAGACGTTCGGGACCAGTGCCGGGACGCAGGATTTCGATTCCGTCGAGCATACCGATGTGGTGATCGTGATCGGGGCGAACCCGACCGACGGACATCCGGTGTTCGCCTCGCGGCTTAAAAAGCGGTTGCGGCAGGGGGCCAAACTGATCGTGATCGACCCGCGCCGGATTGATCTGGTGAAAACCCCGCATGTGGAAGCGTCGCATCACCTGCCGTTGCGGCCCGGCACCAACGTGGCTGTGGTCACGGCGATCAGCCATGTGATCGTGACCGAGGGGCTGTTTGATGAGGCGTTCATCCGCACCCGCTGCGACTGGGACGAATTCGCGGACTATGCCGAGTTTGTCGGTGAGCCGCGCCATTCGCCCGAAGCGACCGAGCTGCTGACCGGCG
>JANNWS010000143.1:0-29065 GCA_031408575.1 Rhodobacterales bacterium | reverse complement strand
ACCTGATCGTCGATCGCGCGACGGTCGGACTCGATCTGCGTCTCGCCGGGGCCGCCGACAAAACCAAAACCACCGCGCTGACGCTCAAGGTGGGTCCAGGCCCGCACCAGGCGGGTACGCTGATAGCTTAGGGCGGCCAGTTCGACCTGCATGACACCTTCACGGGTGCGCGCCCGGTCGGCGAAAATCTCGAGGATAAGCCCGGTGCGGTCGAGCAGTTTGACGCCCCATTCCTTTTCCAGATTGCGCTGCTGCACCGGGCTGACCGCGCCATCGACCAGCACGAGGCCGACATCAAGCTCGCTCATGTGGATTTTAAGTTCTGCCACTTTTCCCGTGCCGAACAGAAGGCCGGGATGCAGTTTTTGCAGGCGCACCACTTCGGCCCCCGCTACCTCGATCTCGGGCAGGGCTGCGGCAAGTGCCACGGCTTCGGCCAGCCCGTGTTCGGGGTGGCGGCGGTCGCGGTCGGATTTCAGGTCGGGATGCAACACATAGGCGCGCATTGCCGCCTTTGCCGTTCCCTGTGGATCAGAGGTCAGTCTTCGCCCTCGTACAAGTTGATCGGCGCACCCGGCATGATGGTGGAAATCGCATGCTTGTAAACAAGTTGCGATTGCCCGTCACGACGCAAGAGCACGCAGAAATTGTCAAACCAGGTGATCACGCCTTGCAGCTTTACCCCGTTGATCAGAAAGATCGTGACCGGGACTTTTGCTTTCCGGACATGGTTGAGAAACGCATCCTGCAAATTCTGTTTATCGGCAGCCATCGGTTTTTTGACCCTTGTTCTTGTCGTGTTTTTCTCGTTGCCGTGTGGTCCACCCCCCCTCGGCTGACGTCAGAAGGTGGATTTACGGACTATGGAGCGGGAAAGGCGGAGATTCCAGACCAAAAAATAGGGCGACGCGTCGGTGAGGCCGAGATCTCTCAGCGCCGCCAGTTGTCTGGCGCCAGCAGCGCAAGAATTGCCAGCGTCTCAAGCCGGCCAAGCACCATCGCACCAGCCAGGATGACCTTTGCCGCAGACCCCAGCGTATCATAGCTCAACGCCGTGCCGGACGCGACACCGGCCAGCGGTCCGGTGGTCGAAAGTGCCGCGACGGTGAAGACCATTGCCGGTTCAAACGCAAGTCCGGTCAAGGTAAGCGCGGCCATGACAAGTGCGACGGAAATAGCGAACAGCATGAAGAATATCCAGGCTACATAAGCCCCCTCGCCGCGCAACCTGCGCGCCGCAACCCCGTCACCGCCGATCGAATGGGGGTGAATCAAGCGCTCGAGTTCGCGCTGGCCGTGCCTGTAAAGTGCATAGACGCGCAGCAGCTTGACCCCGCCCGCCGTGGTCGCAACGCCGCCCCCAATCAGCGCCAGACCCAGCAAAAGCAACCCGGACGACCCCGGCCCGGCCCAGCTGCGCGCTGCGGCCCAGTCCTGCGACACGAACCCCGTGGTGGTCAGGAACGACAGCGTGGTGAAGATCGACCCCCAGAACGCGCTTGCCGCAAGCAGGATATTCTGCACCTGATCGTCGCCGTAGGCACCCGTCCAGTGTTGCAGAAACTGCACCACAGGCAGGGCCGCAAGGCAGACAACAGCCATTCGCACCTCGGGGTCGCGGTGCAGGGCGACGGGTGCGGTTGACAGCGCTTTATCAAAATAGGCCCGTCTGGTGACGGCAAATATCAGAAAGAAGAAGATCACCGCCTCACCCCAATGTCCCGAAGGGCTGCCAGCGATACCGCCGGTGGGTGAAATACCGCTAGTCGAAAGCGTTGACATCGCGTGGCACAGCGCGATCAGACCGCTATCACCGGCCAGCAGCAGCAGCAGCCACAGCGCCAGCGTCAACCCGCCGTAGACCGGAAAGATCGCCAGCGCGTAGCGGATGATCCTCTCGGCCGGATCGGCGATACGGGTGATCTGCGACGCTCCGGTGGCCCCGCGCCCCACGGCGCCCCCCGACACCACCTCGAACCCGCCAAGGTTCAGTGGCGCCAGAATGGCAACCGCCGCAAGCAGCACAAAAAAGCCGCCCAGCCATCCGACCAGCGCACGCCACAGGTGCAGCGAGGCGGGCAGACGGGCCGGATCGTCATAAAGCGTGGCACCGGTCGTTGTGAAGGACGATACCATCTCGAACCAGGCGTTCAGATATGTCGTGTCCGCCAGCGCCTGATCGAACGGAACGGCAAGGATCACTGGCAGAACCAGATAGGCCGCAACAAGGGCTGTCAAATGGCTGCGTGCCGGGTTTCGCGGTCGCCAGTTGGCGGTCGCGATCCCGATCATCGCTGCAAGCATCAGAAAAAGCGCGGCGGCGTAGAAAAAACTGCGTGCAGTATGCAGGTCGCGCAGGATGAACGCATGCGCAGCGGGCAGCAGCATGGCCAGCGCCCCTGCCCCCATCAGGATCACCAGAAACGGCAGATCAAGGATGCGCCGCATCTCGTGTCAGAAGAAGTCGATGGAGACTTGCAACAACCGCTCCACCTCTGGCACGTCTTTGGCCATTGCGAACAGGGCGATCACGTCACCTTCGTCGATCCGCAGGGTTCCGGTGGGCTTCAGCACCTTGTCGGCGCGCAGGATCGCCCCGACAAGGACGCCTTCGGGAAATTCGATGTCTCGGATCAGCCGGCCCGACAATGGCGAGGTGGACAGAACCTGCGCCTCGATCACTTCCGCCTCGGCGTCGCCTATCGAATAGATTGCCCGGACGCGCCCATGACGAATATGGCGCAGGATCGAGCTGACTGTGGTGGCACGCGGGTTGATGTAGGCGTCGATATCCAGCGGCCCCATCAGCGGAACAAGCGTGGGGTCGTTGACCAGTGCAATGGCCATCGGACAGCCGGCGGACTTGGCGCGAACAGCAACCAGCATATTGGTCTTGTCATCATCGGTGACAACCAGCACCGCATCGGCGCGGTCGATATTCGCCTCCATCAGAATGTCGATATCCATGCCGTCGCCGTGCAGCACGATGGTGCGGCTCAGCGTGTCGGCGGCGCGTTCAGCACACTGGCGATCGCGTTCGATGATCTTTACGCGCACGCGGTCTGTCCGGGTTTCCAGCGCATGGGCCACGGCCAGACCCACGTTACCCCCGCCGATGATGACAATACGTTCCTGCTTTTTTGTCGTCTTGCCAAAGATTTCAAGGGTGCGGTTCACGTCTTCGGTGACAGCAAAGACATAGATCTGATCCCCGGCGAAAAGCTGGGCATCGGGATCGGGCGCGAACAGGCGGTCATCGCGGCGCACACCCACAACGATAGCCCGCAGCGTGGAAAACAGATCTGACAACTGGCGCAGCGGTGTGTTGAGGACCGGACAATCCTCATCCAGAGCAATGCCCAGTAGTTGCGCACGGCCCCCCATGAAGCTTTCCGTATCAAACGCCGCGGGCGCTGCAAGGCGCTGAAGCGCCGCCTCGGCCACCTCGCGCTCCGGACTGATCACGACATCGATGGGCAGGTTTTTGGTCGAAAACAGATCGTCATAGATCGCATCAAGATAGCTTGTGGCGCGCAGGCGCGCGATCTTGCGGGGGATGTTGAATACGGAATGGGCGACCTGACAGGTGACCATGTTCACCTCATCTGAATGGGTTGCGGCGATGATCATGTCAGCGTCCCGCGCACCCGCCAGCTCCAGCACGTCAGGGTACGAAGCAAAGCCCGTAACCCCTTGAACATCAAGCGTATCGGTGGCGCGACGAACAAGTTCGGCATTGCTGTCAACCACCGTCACGTCATTCTTTTCACCGGAAAGATGGCGTGCGATCTGCCAGCCAACCTGACCCGCACCGCAGATGATGACCTTCATGCAAGCGTCCCCCTGCGCCGTGGCCTTTCACATGGCAGAAGCGCCGGGCGCGGTCAATCGCGGGGTCGTCTAGTCATCGGCCGTATCGTCGGCCTCGTCCTCCAGATGGGCCACCCGCGCCCCGGCCTTGGACGTGGTCACGACACCCAGCGATTTCAATTTACGGTGCAGCGCCGAGCGTTCCATCCCGACGAAGCTTGCCGTACGGCTGATATTCCCGCCAAACCGGTTGATCTGCGTCAGCAGGTATTCACGCTCGAACAACTCGCGCGCTTCGCGAAGCGGCAAGGTCGCAAGCGCGCCCCCAAGCACGATCCGGCCTTCACCTTCGGTCGTTTCATCCCGGCCGGGAAGCTCTCGTGCCTCGATGGGGCCAGAGCTTTCTCCAAGGATCAGAACGCGTTCCATGACGTTTCTCAGTTGGCGCACGTTGCCGGGCCAGTGCATGGTCTGCAACATCGCTTCGGCCTCGGGCGTCAGATCCCGCGCGGGCAGGCCCTGCGTGCGGTGGAACATCTCTATGAAATGGCGCGCGAGTTCAGGAATATCCTCGCGCCGATCCTCCAACGCTGGAACCGGGATCGGCACAACGTTGAGGCGGTCGTAAAGCTCTTGCCGAAAGCGACCCGTGGCGATCTCGGTCTTGAGGTCGCGGGTGGTAGACGAAATGACGCGCAGGTCGACGCGCACCTTGTCGGTGCCTCCGGCACGGGCGAACTGCTGCTCGACCAGCACGCGCAAGATCTTTGATTGCGTGCCAAGCGGCATTTCTGCAACCTCGTCAAAATAGACCACGCCGCCATGTGCCTGCTCCAGCAGGCCTTGCTCGATTCCGCGATCGGCACTTTCACGGCCGAACAAAACCTCTTCCATGCGCTCCGGCTCGATCGTGGCCGATGAAACCGAAATGAACGGAGCGGTCGCACGGTTTGACTGCGCGTGAATGAATCGCGCCGCCATTTCCTTGCCGGATCCGGCAGGCCCGGTCAGCATCACGCGACCGTTCGATTTTGTGACCTTTTCAAGCTGCGCCTTCAAGCCTTTGAAAGACGGAGCATTTCCAAGCATCTCGGCCGACGTTACCTCGCGCCGGCGCAGATCGGTATTTTCGCGGCGAAGGCGCGACGTTTCCATAGCGCGCGTAACAACAACCATCAACTGGTCGATATTGAAAGGCTTTTCGATAAAGTCATAGGCACCTTGCTTGATCGCCGCGACGGCAATCTCGATATTCCCGTGGCCCGAAATGATGACGACCGGTACATCCGGGTTTGACCGCTTCACCGTTTTCAGAATGTCGATCCCGTCCATCCGGCTGTCCTTCAGCCAGATATCCAGAATCATCAGAGCTGGTGGCTCTGCATTGATTTCGGCCATGCAGGTGTCAGAATTACCTGCAAGGCGGACCGTAAAGCCCTCATCGCGAAGAATATCCCCGATCAACTCGCGAATATCACGCTCGTCATCCACAATCAGAATACTTGTCATTTCTGTGCCCTTCCGGCCATCACCGAGCCGCGCTTTTTGCCCCGCGCGCACCGCGCGCGGAGCGCGGACTGCGGGGCAGTCTGATTTCGGCCATCGCCCCGCAATGAGACTGACCCTCAAATGGATCGGCATCGAGAAGCGCCAGCGTACCGCCATGCTCCTCGATGATCTTCTTGACGATGGGCAGGCCCAGGCCGGTACCCTTTTCGCGCGTCGTCACATATGGCTCAAACAGACGCGCCCGGTCCTCGGGCAGGCCGATCCCGTTGTCGGCAATGCGGATGACGACGGCATCAGGCAACGCCTCAAGGCTGACCCGCACCTGCGGGACAAAATCGGTTGGTACACCTTTTTCCTGCCTTGTTTCAATTGCTTCACCTGCATTCTTGATCAGATTGATCAAGGCCTGCGAGATCATCGTCGCATCTACGTCAAGCAGCAGCGCATCGTCGGGCAGAGTCGCGCTGATCTGCACACCGGGTTGGCCGCTTTCCTGCAATACCACCGCATCGCGCACGATCTTTACCAGATCCTCCTCGCGCCGGTCGGGTTCGGGCATCCGCGCGAATTTCGAGAACTCATCGACAATCCTGCGCAAGTCATTGGTCTGGCGCACAATGACGTCGGTATATTGGTCAAGGTCAGCTGCCGCATCACCAACCAACGGCCGGAACTTGCGTTTGATCCGTTCGGCGGAAAGTTGAATCGGGGTCAGCGGGTTCTTTATCTCATGCGCGATACGACGGGCGACGTCGCCCCAGGCGGCCATCCGTTGCGCCGACACAAGATCGGTCACATCATCAAAGGCCACAACGTATCCTTCTGGCAGACCTTCCTCATTGCGCCGAACGCTCATCCTTACAAGCAGGCTTTCCAGCTTGCCCCGCCGGGACAGCCGCACCTCTTCCTGCACAGCGGCCCCGTCATTGACGCGCAATCGGTCGAACAGGGCCGCAAACTCGGGTACCAGCGCCACCAGCGGGCCATCGGCGTGGCCATCGGCCAGATCAAGCAGGCGCGAGGCGGCGCGGTTGATGAAATCGACGCGCCCCTCTGCATCAAGGCCGATCACACCTGCGGTAACACTCGACAGCACCGAGTCGAACAGGCGTCGGCGGCTTTCCGTCTGATCATGCCCATCGATCAATGCCTCGCGCTGGCCTTTAAGTTGGCGTGTCATCTGATTGAACAGGCGCCCCAACATGGCAATCTCGTCGTCGCCTTCTTCCTCGGGAACCTGCACGTCCAGGTCACCACCGCCCACGCGCTGCGCTGCACCTGCAAGACGGCCAACTGGACGTGACAGCCGTTCGGCAAACCAGAGGCCCAGCCACACCGCTGCGAGGATAAGAATGATCGCGAAGCCGATGTAAAGCAGGCCGAATTCGAAAAGCAGGCGGCCGCGGTCTGACTCAAGCTGATGGTACAGGCGCACGGTCTCCTGCGTTTCATCCAGCAAGCCCAGAAGCGAGCCGTCAACGGTGCGTGTCACCAGCAAAAGCCTGTCGGAGAACGCATCAAGCCGGATCAGGGCGCGAAACTCGTTATTCGCCCAATCTTCGATCACGATGGTTTCGCCGGTGTTGGCCAGATCGACCAGCGTGGCATCGGGCCGTTCGAAGTCGAAGAGGTAAGAATTTTCGCCCCGCGCCCGGATCTCGCCCGAACTGTCGATCACATAGGCCTCGCGCAGGCCGCGCTGAATCTGTGCCTGCGCCTGACTCAGAAGTTGACGCAGGTCACCATCGTCAATAAACACATTGGCTTGGCGGGATAAGTTCAGGTAACCCGCAAGTGCTTCGGCATCTTCTGTCAAATCGCGGCGATGCTCGCCCCGGTAGGCTTCCGCAGCCGTCAGGGAAGAACCCACAACCTGTCGCACCCGGTCTGAAAACCATCCCTCAAGGCCGACATTCACCGTAAGGACGGCGAAGATCGCGACCAGAATCGTCGGGATCAATGCCACCAGCGCAAAAACCCCGGTCAGCCGCAGGTGCAGCCGTGATCCGGCTGATTTGGCGCGGCGCGCCGCAATCATCCGGGCAACGCGGGCCAGCACGAGGGTGGCAACGACCAGAATGTAGATCAGGTCCGCCAGCAGCACGAGCCGCAGCGCAGGGGAACTGGCCGACTGATTGAACGGCCCAAGCGTCAGGAACGTGGCAATCGCCAGCAGCGGCCCCAGCATGACAAGGCCGAATGTCGCCCATGTCTGCACACGCCTCTGCTTTCGCAGACGGTTCAGCCGAAGCCAGGTGTTGCCTCGCGCCGCAGGTTGCAAGTCGCTTGCCCTTCACATCAGGCCGCGCCGCGACCCTACCGCCAAATCTGGTGGCCTTCTGACAGGCTGACGCCGCCGTGCCACGCTTCCTGTGGCGGTTTTACATCAGTTTGCGGCGCCGTGTCACGCGAATATCCAGATCGGTGATCTTCTTGCGCAAGGTATTGCGATTGATGCCCAGCAGATCGGCGCATTTCGCCTGATTTCCCGCGGTGGCATCCAGCGCGATCTCGATCAGGGGCAATTCCACCTCGCGCAGGATACGCTGATAGACGCCGGCGGGGGGCAGCGAGCCGCCATGCAGATCGAAATACCGCTTCAGGTGCTTGGCGACCGATGCGCTGAGTTTTTCGCCCTCACCGCCGCCCTTCAAAGGCTCCATCGCGGGCTGATTGCCCAGCACCGCCTCGACTTCGGCACGGGTGATCTCGGCTTCTGCCGAGGTCACCATCAGGCGGCGCAGCGTGTTCTCCAGTTGCCGCACATTGCCGGGCCAGGAGTAGGCGCGCACCAGATCGCGCGCCTCGTTGGACAGGCGGCGCAGCGTGGCAAAATCCCGCTCGCCCTTGGCCAGAAAGTGTTCGGCCAGAAGCGGGATGTCATCGACCCGTTCGCGCAGAGCCGGCACATGCAGACTGACACCGCCGAGGCGATAGAACAGATCCTGCCGGAAAGCCCCGGATTCCAACCGCGTCGCAAGATCGGTCTGTGAAGTTGCCATGATGCGCGGTGCTTGATCGCCCAGCATGTCCAGCATCCGCACGATTCGGGCCTGCGCGTCTTCGTCGAAATCGGCCACCTCATCGAATACCAGGCTGCCGCCCCGCGCTTTTGAAAGCAACGTTGCAGGGCCAT
This sequence comes from Rhodobacterales bacterium, assembly GCA_031408575.1. Lineage (GTDB taxonomy): Bacteria > Pseudomonadota > Alphaproteobacteria > Rhodobacterales > Rhodobacteraceae > Aliitabrizicola. The sequence goes on along the minus strand of JANNWS010000143.1, from coordinate 20,610 downwards.
CTACACCCGCCAGATCGCCCGCTTGCGCGACTACAAATGGCAAGGTGCGCCGATCGGAAAAATCGTGGATCGCCCGCGCGATAAGAGACTTTCCCGTACCGGATTCGCCGGTGATCAACACCGCAAGATCGGTGTTCATCACCCGTGCGACCAGCCGGTACAGCGCCTGCATCGCCGCCGTTCGCCCGACAAGGGGAAGATCGTCAACTGCCTCGCGCGGTTCCACCCGGCGGGTCACGACGCGGCGTTTCTGGTCCAGCGCGCGGGCAGAGCGTTTCATCAGATCGGGCAAATCGAACGGCTTGGGCAGATAGTCATAGGCGTCGGCCTCGGCGGCCTGAATGGCGGTCATGATGGTGTTTTGGGCAGAGATAACGATCACCGGCAGGCCGGGACGCAGCTTGCTGATGCGCGGCAGCGCCTCCAGCCCGTTGCCGTCGGGCATGATCACGTCCGAGATGACCAGATCACCCTTGCCCTCCTCTACCCAGCGCATCAGCGTTACCAGCGACGATGTCGCATGAACCTTGCACCCCGCCCGCGTCAGCGCCTGAGTCAGCACTGTGCGGATTGTACGATCGTCATCTGCGACCAGAACTGTGCCATCCATCGTGCCGGATCTCCTGTTTCAACGTCTAAGCGATGTCGTGTGGTGCCCTGGGAAGCGAGATGCGAAACACGGTGCGACCCGGCACCGAATCGACCGCAATCCACCCGCCATGGTCTGAAATGATCTTCGAGACCAGCGCCAGACCAAGGCCCGTTCCGTTTTCGCGCCCGCTCACGAACGGCTCGAAAATGTCGTTGGCGATGCCGGGCGGAACGCCGGGGCCATCGTCGATAACCTCGATCTGCAACGGAAGCGCCCGGCCCGGCCCATCGTTGCGACGCAGGCGCAGCGACAGATCGTAAAATGTCCGCAACCGGATCGTGCCGCCGCCTTCGCGCCCTGCCGCTTCGGACGCATTCTTGATCAGGTTCAGGAACACCTGCATCAACTGGTCGGGATCGGCCAAGGTCGCCGGCAGCGAGGGGTCATAGTCCTCGACGATCGTCATGTGGGCGGCAAAGCCTACCAGTGCCGATTTGCGCGCACGGTCCAGCGCGTCGTGGATATTGACCGCGCGACATTCGGGAGGGCGCAGATTGCCAAACTGTTCGACCTGCTCCAGCAGTTTGACGATCCGCCGGGTTTCCTCGACGATCAGGTCGGTCAACTCACGGTCCGCAACGCTGATCCCCATCGACAAAAGCTGGGCCGCACCGGAAATGCCGGCAAGTGGGTTCTTGATTTCATGCGCCAGCATTTCCGCCATGCCGATGGCCGACTTCGCCGCCGATTTCACCTGCATGGATCGGCCAAGCCGGTCGGCAATCTCGCGGGGCGAGATCAGCAACAGCACGATTTCGGGGTTGTCGTGCATGGGCGCGATCTGGATGTTGCATTGCACCGGGGCGCGTTCGCCGGTCGTCACATCGACATCGTTGATGAACAGCGGCGACTGGTTGGCGCGGGCGCGGGCCAGCGCCTCGTCCATGGGGGCGTCAATATGCAGGCGGTCGAACGCCGGAACGCCTGCCATTGCCTTGGCCGAGGCGTTGAAAAACGTCTCGGCAGCCGGATTGATTTCGGCTATCTTATCGGCGGCGTCGATCAGGAAGGCCGGCACGGGCAGCGATGCCCAGATCACACCGGGAACCGGATAGGGCGAGCGATAGGCCGTCATGCCGCCGCCAGCCGCTGGTCACCGAAGGCGGCGCGCAACGCGCGGATCACCGCGGCGGGGCTATCGGTGGTCAAGATCGGAGCGCGGTGGGCGGCCAAACCCGCATCATGCAGATACCAACCCAGATGCTTGCGCGCGACCTTGAGGCCAAGTTCCAGCCCATAAAAACCCAGCATCGCCTCATAGTGGCCGACCACCAGATCGGCCAAAGCGTCGCCCTGCGGAATCTGCGGAGCCGTGGTGCCGAACAGGGCCGCCGCGATCTGTGCCAATCGCCACGGCGCGCCCTGCGCCCCGCGCCCGACCATCACGCCTGCCGCCCCGGACAGGCGCAGTGCTGCGGTCGCCGTGGCGGCGTCGGTGATGTCGCCATTGGCAATGACAGGAATGCTCACCGCATCGGTGACGGTCCTGATCGCTGCCCAGTCGGCAGCCCCCGTGTAGAACTGGCAGCGCGTTCGGCCGTGGATCGTCACCATCTGCACCCCCGCCGCTTCTGCCCGCCGCGCCAGCGTGGCCGCGTTCAAGGCCGCATCATCCCAGCCAAGCCGGGTTTTCAGCGTGACCGGAACCTTGACCGCCGCCACCACCGCGTCAATCAGGGTCAGCGCATGGTCGAGGTCTTTCATCAGCGCCGAACCGGAATAGCCGTTTGTCACCTTTTTCGCGGGACAGCCCATGTTGATGTCGATCACGCGGGCGCCCTGCCCTTCGACAAATTTGGCGGCCTCGGCCATCCAATAGGGCTCGCGCCCTGCAAGCTGTACCGATGTTGCCGCCTGATCAAAGCCAAGCTCGGCGCGCGCACGCGCCAATGGTCGGGCCTGAACCACTTCCTGACTGGCGACCATTTCACTGACCACAAGTCCCGCGCCGAACGACGCGACAAGGCGGCGGAACGGCAGATCGGTTATCCCGGCCAGCGGTGCCAGCAAGACAGGCGGGTCGATCCGCGTCTCTGATCCTGGAGATGCCAGTAGAATGGCCAACTGATTATTCCTTGTGCGTCGACACCGAAGTAGGCCTCCGGGTGTCGGAACGCAATTCAACGACGCCCGGAATGTATCGGAATACAGCATATGCGCAAATTTTAGGCACTATTGCCCGAAGGTTTCACTGCATTGTCACGCATCGGACCTTGGCCTAGACAGATGCCGCAGGAAGACGGAGGGGCCATGACAGTCGCCGCGATCATCGTGGCCGCCGGACGCGGGTCGCGCGCCGGGGGCGAGACGCCCAAGCAATGGCAGTTGCTGGCGGGACGCCCTGTGGTTGCCCATGCATTGGCCGCCTTTGCCGGGGTGGTGGACCGGATTGTGCTGGTGATCCATCCCGAAGACCGGGCGCGCGCCGAGGCGCTGGGGTCAGTGGTGGACTTGGTCGAAGGCGGGGCCACGCGCGATGCATCGGTCAAGGCCGCACTGGAGGCGCTGGCAGGATCGGGTGTCATGCGCGCGCTTATTCACGACGGGGCGCGGCCATTGGTTACGCCGGCGCTGATTGCGCGGGTGCTGGCGACGCTGGACGACGCTGCGGGTGCTGCCCCGGCGGTGCCGGTCACGGATGCACTGTGGCGCGGCGACGCGGGGCTGGTCGCGGGATTCCAGGACCGGACAGAGCTCTGGCGGGCGCAAACGCCTCAGGGCTTCGGGTTCGAAGCGATACTGGCGGCACACCGGGCAAATCCGGGCGGCGCGGCGGACGATGTGCAGGTCGCGCGGGCTGCAGGCATCGACGTGCGGATTGTCGCAGGCGATGAGGATAATCTGAAGCTGACCTATCCTGGCGATTTCGCGCGGGCAGAGCGGGTCTTGAAGGGACGCAGCATGGATGTTCGGGTGGGCAACGGATTTGACGTGCATGCCTTCGGGCCGGGCGACCGTGTCTGGCTGTGCGGCGTGGCTGTGCCGCACGGGCGCGGGCTGGTCGGACATTCCGACGCCGATGTGGGCCTGCATGCGCTGACCGATGCGATCTATGGCGCATTGGCCGAGGGCGATATCGGGCAGCATTTCCCGCCTTCGGACGATCAGTGGAAGGGGGCGGCATCGCATATCTTCCTGCGCCATGCCGTGGGGCGGGCAGCGGCGCGGGGGTTTCAACTGAGCCATGCCGATGTGACGCTGATCTGTGAACGCCCCAAGGTCGGGCCGCATGCGGCTGCCATGCGGGCTGCACTGGCCGGGATACTTGGGGTGGATCTGGACCGGGTCAGCGTCAAGGCGACCACCTCTGAACGGTTGGGCTTCACCGGGCGCGAGGAAGGGATTGCAGCTCTGGCCACGGCCACCTTGGTGGCGATATGACGCGTTGGCTTTGCATCTTTTTCGGCATCGGGTTGCTGCGCCCCGCGCCCGGCACATGGGCGTCGGCCTTGGCCATCGGGCTGGGGCTTGCGATTGATCGCTGGCTGGGGTTTCCAGTGCTGGTGCTGGCGACGATTGCTGTGACGGCGCTGGGGTTCTGGGCCGTCGGGCGCGAACTGGCTGCCCGACCGGGTGCGGATCCGCCCGAGTTCGTGATTGATGAGGTGGCAGGGCAATGGCTGGCCCTGCTGTTTCCGGCGGCGGCGTTCTGGTCTCGCGGTTGGGAGGGGTGGATGCCCTGGCCCGGCTGGGTCGCGGCATTCCTGTTCTTCCGCCTGTTCGACATCTGGAAGCCGTGGCTGGTGGGGCAAGCAGACCGGCGTCAGGGTGTCGTCGGCGTGATGCTCGACGACCTCTGGGCGGGGTTGTTCGCGGGTCTTGCAGTAATGGTGGCGGCGGGCATCGCGCATGGGGTGCTGATGTGACACCGGCCGAAGCGCTTTTGGCGGCGGCACGGGCACGCACGGTGCTGATCGCCACGGCGGAAAGCTGCACTGGCGGGGGCATTGCAGCGGCGATTACCGATGTGGCGGGATCGTCGGACGTGTTTGACCGTGGTTTCGTGACCTATTCCAACATCGCCAAACGCGAAATGCTGGGCGTCCGGTCGGCCACCATCCTGAAACATGGCGCTGTGTCGCCAGAAGTTGCGCGCGAGATGGCCGAGGGCGCGCTCAAACGTTCGGCGGCCTCGCTGGCGGTCGCCGTCACCGGCATCGCCGGGCCGGGCGGATCGGACCACAAGCCCGAGGGGCGGGTCTGTTTCGGGCTGGCGATCAAGGGCGGTTCGACGCAGATCGAAACCGTAGAATTCGGGGCGATTGGCCGCGGTGCCGTGCGCCGCGCGACGGTAGACCATGCGCTGGCTCTGATGCTGGCGGCGCTTCGTTGAACGCACCTTCGAGGGGGGGGTGACGCGACAAGACCACCCGCCCGCCCGCCGCACCACTGAGGCGTCACGCGGTCCAGACACACCGCAGCATAGGGATCAGCACTGTTCGCCTCGGCATCGCCACCTGCGCCGATTCCCGAGAATGAACGGGCACTGCCGGATCGCTTGTCACCGGAAACCATGATCGTTGCAGTTTAACTCAAATTGTGCTTCTTTTCGGCTTAAATACCCCCTTTTTGAACCATATCCCCCACAGCAAGCTGCGTGTGAATGAACACTCCGGTCGAAAGTCTCAGCAAAGAACGCCCGGCCCTTGGCAGGCTCGGGGATCTGTGCGTCCCGGCCACTGCCCTGACAATTCAATCTTGTCCATTTCCGCGTCAGTGGCCGGCAGTGCCATAAAGCGCCGCCGCCCGCCGCTCGAACGCGCGCACGACGCGCTGCATCGCATCGTTGAATACCATGCCGATGATACCTTGCAGGATCGCGTTGCGAAATTCGAAGTCGACGAAAAATTCAACCTCGCAGCCGCCCTCGGCGCGGTCGCGAAACAGCCAGTGCGATTCCATTTTGCGAAACGGCCCGTCAAGATACTCTGTCTCGATCCGCTTGATCCGGGGCCGAAGCGTCACGCGGCTGGCAAACTTCTCGCGGAACACCTTGAACGAGATCACCAGATCCGCTTCCATTATCTCGCCGTCCGGAATGGGCCTGCGTGCGTTGATACGGGCCGCGGAATTCCACGGCAGGAATTCAGGATAACGGGCCACATCTGCCACCAGATCGTACATCTGCTGGGCCGAATAAGGCAGGATCTTGGTTTCCTGATGCGTCGGCATCGCTTTGGTTCCAGTGCGCGTGACTTCGGCATGGCTTTTCGTTAAACCGGCTGCAGAAATCAAGGGGCCGCCATGCCGCACAGACCGTATGTGATAGACCGGATGATTTCGGCAAAGTCCATCGCCGCACGGGTCGAGGCACTGGCGCGCGAAATTACCGCCCATTTCGCGGGCACCGACAAGCTGATCGTGGTCGGCCTGTTGCGCGGATCGTTCGTGTTCATCGCCGATCTGGTGCGCGAGTTGGACCTGCCGGTCGAGGTCGATTTTCTGGAAGCCTCGTCTTACGGCGACGCCACTCATTCGTCGCGCGAGGTCCGCATCCTAAAAGACCTGCGCGGCGAGATTGCCGGGCGCGACGTGCTGGTGGTCGAGGATATCGTCGATACCGGATTCACGCTGCACCATGTGGTGAACCTGCTGCGCTCTCGCGGTCCGGCACGGCTGGAGGTCTGTGCCTTGCTCGACAAACCCTCGCGGCGCGAGATCGACATCCGCGCGACCTGGACCGGGTTCGAGATACCCGATGAATTCGTCGTGGGATACGGTATCGACTTTGCACAGCGCAACCGCAACCTGCCCTATATCGGCAAGGTACGCTTTACCGATGCGCCGACATGAACTGGATGTTGCGCATGGCACGCTGGGCGCGCAACCCGCCGTCGCCGGGGCGGGTGAAGCTGGTGCTGGGCGTGGTGGCGCTGTGCGTCGCACTGGTCGTGATCGAAAAGGTGATCGGCTGGCCCGCCTGGCTGACGGTAAGCGGGGGCGGCGCGCGGCCGTTCCGGCCCTGATAAGGCGGTCAAAGGGCTTGTGACCGACATGACGCGGGCTAACATCGACTGATCAGGTCACTCAGGTGATAGTGTCAGCGGTATGCAACCGGAAAGGTATTTCAGATGAGACGTGTTTTCATCGGTCTTTTTGTCATCGGTCTGGCGGGGCTGCTGAGTTTTGGCCTGCTGACCCGCCCGGTTCGCAGCGATGCCGCCACACTTGCCGGGCTGGCCGGAGATGAGATGCGCGGCGAACAGGTGTTCTGGGCCGCTGGCTGCGCCTCTTGCCACAGCGCCGCCGGGGCCGAGGGGGACGCCCGCCTTGTCTTGTCGGGGGGACGACCTTTTGCCACCGCGTTCGGCACCTTCTTTGCCCCCAATATCTCGCCCGACCTGGCCCAGGGCATCGGCGGATGGAGCCTTGCAGATCTTGACACAGCAATGCGGCACGGAACCTCGCCCGAGGGCGAGCATTATTATCCGGCGTTCCCCTATACCTCCTACACACATGCCCTGCCGCAGGACGTGGCCGATCTGAAAGCGTTCATGGATACGCTGCCCGCGTCCGACCGCGCTAATGAACCGCATCAGGTTGGGTTCCCGTTCAACCAGCGCATCCTTCTGGGCGGCTGGAAGCTGCTGTTCGCATCCGACAGCTGGGTGATCGACGGCGATCTTGCGCCTGATGAAGCGCGCGGGCGCTATCTGGTCGAAGGGCTGGGGCATTGCAGTGAATGTCACACGCCGCGCAATGCGCTTGGCGGGCGCACCATGGCACGCTGGCTGGCAGGCGGACCGAACCCTGATGGGCCAGGTCGTATCCCGAACATCACTCCGGCACAGTTGACATGGTCGGCGGAAGAGGTGGCTTCGTATCTGAAGTCGGGCTTTACGCCCGACTTCGATGTCGTCGGCGGGTCGATGGGTGAAGTCGTGGAAAACATCGCGCATCTGCCTGACAGCGACCGCGCCGCGATTGCCGCGTATCTGGCGATTGTGCCTTCTTTGGAATAAGGGTTGCGGCGAGGGCATGGCTGCCATGCAGCCGGGTTTGCCGATTGACACTCTGGCCGTGGCGCGCACTAGGATGATGTCGGCAAGCGCGGTATCCCGATGACTGATCAGACCGAAATACCTGTCCCGGCCCCACAGGCACATGAGGCGACGGTTCTGCCGATCATTGCAGCAATTGCCCTGTGCCACATGCTCAACGACCTCATGCAGTCGCTGATCCCGGCGATCTATCCGGTGCTGAAATCGGAACTGGCGCTGACGTTCGGCCAGATCGGCCTGATCACCTTCGTGTTTCAGGGAACAGCATCGGTGCTGCAACCGCTGGTCGGGCTTTATACCGACCGCCGCCCGCTGCCCTATTCGCTGGTGGCGGGCATGGGCCTGACACTGATCGGATTGGTCTTGCTGGCGCATGCGGAACGCTTTGGAATGGTGCTTGCGGCAGTTGCACTCGTCGGCTGCGGATCGTCGGTGTTTCACCCGGAATCAAGCCGGATCGCACGGCTTGCGGCCGGCAAGCGGCCCGGCTTCGCCCAATCGGTGTTTCAGGTCGGTGGCAATGCCGGTTCGGCACTGGGGCCGTTGCTGGCGGCGTTCATCGTGGTGCCGTTCGGCCAGATCAGCGTCGAATGGTTTGCGGGTGTGGCGCTGCTGGGCATGGGTGTGCTCTGGATCGTTGGGCGGTGGTACGGCTCCGAAGGCGTAGTGCGGATGACGGCGGCGCGGGGCCGCACACGCGCGGCCAGCCTGCCTGCCGGGCGCGTGCGCTTGGCGATCATCGTCCTGATCGCACTCACATTTTCCAAGTTTGTCTATATGGCAGCGTTTTCAAGCTATTACACCTTCTACCTGATTGACCGCTTCAAGCTGTCGGTCACCGATGCCCAGCTTTGCCTGTTCCTGTTCCTTGCTGCAGTGGCCGTCGGCACGATCATCGGCGGCCCCATCGGCGACCGGATCGGGCGCAAACGGGTGATCTGGGCGTCGATCCTCGGGGTGGCGCCGCTGGCGCTGCTGATCCCCCATGTGGGGCTGGGCGCGACCATCGGGCTAAGTGCCGCGGCGGGCCTGATCCTTGCCTCGGCCTTCCCTGCCATCATCGTCTACGCGCAGGATCTTATGCCAGCCAAAGTCGGGCTGGTGGCGGGGCTGTTCTTTGGCCTCGCGTTCGGTCTGGGCGGGCTTGGGGCGGCAGGCATCGGGATGATCGCGGATGCAACCTCGATCACCTATGTGTTCTGGCTGTGCTCGTTCCTGCCGCTGATCGGGGTGCTGGCGGTGTTCCTGCCGGATGTAAAACGCGGCTAAGGCGTCTTACGCCCCCGCCCGGAGCATCCGGCGGAGGATTTTACCCGACGCACTTTTCGGGATGGCATCGATAAACGTCACCGCGCGCAACGCCTTGTACGTTGCCACCTGCGGCGCAACATGGGCCTGCACCTCGGCCTCGGTCAGCGCGGCCCCGGCGCGCAAAACCACAAAAGCCACCGGCACCTCGCCGGCCTCATCATCAAGCCGCCCTATGACGGCACAATCAGCAATGGCCGGGTGGCCCAGCAGCAGCCCCTCAAGCTCGGCCGGGGCGACCTGAAAGCCCTTGACCTTGATCAGTTCCTTGACGCGGTCAACGATATAGAGATTGCCGTCGGCATCTACCCGCCCCAGATCGCCGGTCCGAAGCCAGCCGTCCGCGTCGAGCGTACGGGCCGTAGCCTCGGGATTGTTGAGATAGCCCAACATCACCTGCGGGCCGCGCACCCAAATCTCGCCCTCGGCGCCCGGTGCCACGTCGCGCCCGGTTTCGGGATCGACGACTCGCGCTTCGGTGTTGGGAACGAGTTCGCCCGAGGAGCCGGGCGGCGAGCCCAACTCGCGCGACATGTGGCTGACCGGGCTTAATTCTGTCATGCCATAGCCCTGTGCCACCTCACAGCCCAACCGGTGAGCACAGGCCCGCGTAAGGTCGGGTCCAAGCGGTGCCGCACCCGAGACGATAAGGTCCAGCGAAGACAGATCATACTGATCGACAAGCGGATGCTTGGCGAGTGCCAGCACAACAGGCGGCACGATGTAGAGGTGCCGCATCCGGTGCGTCTCGATCAGTTTGAGCACCGCAGGCAGATCAAAGCGTGGCAGCGTCACCGCTGTGCAACCGCTGGCGAGCACCACATTCATCAGCACTTCCATGCCATAGATGTGGAAGAAGGGCAGGACTGCGACCGTCACATCGCCGGCCCGAATGTCGCGGCTGCCCTGGATCTGCACGACATTGGCAACAAGATTGCGGTGCGTCAGCATCACGCCCTTGGGCAGGCCCGTGGTGCCTGACGAGTAGGGCAGCACGATGATTGCCGTGGCGGGGTCAAGCGGCACAGGCGCTACCATCGGGTCGGCAATCAGGGCGTCCCAAGGCGTCGCAACCCCGTTGTCACCCGGCAGTGCAACAATCTCGGTCACGCTTGTCCCTGCAACGGCCTCGGTCGCTATCGGTAAAAGCGCAGGCGGCACGATCAGCAGCACCGCCCCGCTGTCAACCAGCTGAAAGTGCAGCTCATGCGCGGTATAGGCCGGATTGACGGTGGTGATCGTGGCCCCGGCATGCGAGGTGCCATAAAACACAATGGCGAATTCCGGACAGTTCGGTGCCATCAGCGCAATTACCTTGCCGGGGCCGATACCGCGCGTGGCAAGACCACCTGCCAGACGATATGAGGCCTCAATCAACTCGGCGCCGGTCATGACCCGACCGGTGACACCATCAATCAATGCGGCGGCAGCTTCACGCCCCCGCAGCCCGGAAAACACCAGTTCGGAAATGCTGACGCCGGGAATGACAACATCGGCCCTTGTGCTGCGAATTAACATGCAACCCGGCCTCCCCGCCGCAACGCCATGTTGGCGTCATGACAGAGTAGCGAAAAACCCAAATCAAGGAACAGGTTTTCTCAGCCGCGCCCCAGCTTGGCCATCCGTGCCTGACGCAGCCGCGCGAAATCGTCGCCCGCGTGGTAGGATGACCGAGTCAGCGGGGTGGACGATACCATCAGGAACCCCTTTCCATAGGCCGCCGTCTCGTAGGATTTAAACTCGTCCGGCGTCACGAAGCGGGCAACGTGGTGGTGCTTTGGCGTCGGTTGCAGATACTGCCCGATGGTCAGGAAATCGACATCGGCCGCGCGCATATCATCCATCACCTGCAGCACCGCCTGCCGATCCTCGCCCAGACCCAGCATGATGCCCGATTTTGTGAACATCGCGGGGTCGAGTTCCTTCACCCGTTGCAGCAGCCGCAGCGAATGGAAATAGCGCGCGCCGGGGCGCACTTCGGGGTAAAGGCCGGGGACGGTTTCAAGGTTGTGGTTGAACACATCGGGGCGCGCAGCAACGACCAGTTCCAGCACCGCCGGCGCACATTTCAGGAAATCGGGCGTCAGGATCTCGATCGTCGTGGCGGGCGCACGGTGTCGGATCGCGCGGATCGTCTGGGCAAAGTGTTCCGCCCCGCCATCGGCCAGATCATCGCGGTCCACGCTGGTAATGACCACATGGTTCAGCCCCAGTTGCGCCACGGCATGGGCTACGCGCCCCGGCTCGAACGCGTCAAGCGTCTGCGGCTTGCCGGTCGCCACATTGCAGAACGTGCAGCCGCGCGTGCATATCTGACCCATGATCATCATCGTCGCATGCCCCTGCGACCAACATTCGCCAACGTTCGGGCAACCTGCCTCTTCGCAGACTGTCACCAGCTTTTGCGACCGGATGATGTCGCGCGTTGCCTTGTAACCTTCAGATGTGGGGGCCTTGACCCGGATCCACCCCGGCTTTTTCATCACGACGCCATCGGCGCGATGGGCCTTTTCAGGGTGTCGCTGATCAGGAGTTTTCAGATCGCGCATGAGAGGATTCCCGCTGACAAACCTTTATTACGCAAATAGGTTCTTTTTTGCCAAAGGGCAACGGGACGCAATCGCACACCCGGAATGAGCCAGAACAGGCGGGGTCAAACGGCATCAAGCCTTAGCCCGCCGCGGAGAGGGTACAACATGAAGAAATTGATCGCAGAAGGACTGGGAACGCTGATCCTCGTTCTCTTTGGGTGTGGATCGGCAGTGCTGATGGGCGCGCAGATCGGAATGCTGGGCATCTCGCTGGCCTTCGGGTTGGCAATTGTCGCGGCGGCGTATGGTCTTGGTGCCATTTCGGGCGCCCACCTGAATCCGGCGGTCTCGCTGGGCATGGTGACGGCCGGGCGCATGACCATCGGTGATTTCATCGGCTATGCGGTGGCGCAGGTGATCGGTGCCATCCTTGGCGCTGGCATTGTGCTGATGATCGCCAGCGGCAAGGCGGGGTTTGATGTGGCCACCTCGGCAGGTGGGTTGGGGCAGAACGGATTCGGGCCGGGCTATCTGGGCGAATACAGCCTGATGGCGGCGCTGGTGTTCGAATTCGTGATGACCTTCATCTTTGTGACTGTGATCCTCGGGGCCACCCACAAGGGCGCGCCTGCGGCAATGGCGGGCCTTGCCATCGGCCTGACGCTGGCCGCGATCCATCTTGTCGGCATCAACGTGACGGGCGTGTCGGTGAACCCGGCACGGTCGATCGGCCCGGCGGTTTTTGTCGGCGGAACCGCACTATCGCAGCTTTGGGTGTTCATCGTGGCCCCGCTGGCGGGCGGCGCGCTGGCCGGTGTACTTTACAAATCCGGCATCACCCGCGCCGACGACTGATCCTTTGGCGCGTGGTCCGTCGGGCAGCGCGCCACCCCTTCGGCACTGAAATAGCCGATCTGACCGTTGTCCGGGCGCGCCTGCCGGGGCGGCCACGGGCCGCCCGTTCGCGGGGGAAACGGTCCACTGGACCGCTTCTGTTCCCTGCGCTCCGGCACGCCCACAGGGCGCGCGTTCGGCGCTGAAAACAGTCCACTGGACTGTTTTCCGGGCGCGCCTCACCCAATAAGCGGTCCGGATTTGCCGTAGGCTTCGTCATAGTGCCGCTTCAGGCGCTGCAGCGCGATGCGCAGCACGATCTTGCCCGATCGCGCCGACCATCCCATCCGCTTTTCGGCCGTCTCCAGACCCTCCAGAAAGCAGCAGCAGCGCAACACCATATCGCCCAGGCCCGGCCCCAGATCGCGCAGCGCCAATGCGACACGGTCGCGCGCGGCGCGCGGGCCTTCGGCTTGGCCTGCGTCACCGCGAAAGCCGCCCCGGTCGCCCCCAGTCAGGAAGCGGTCCCAGTTCTGTGCGACGCGCGGCCCCATCTGTGCCAGTTCGAAATCCTCGCGCAGACGCTCGGCCGCATCGACAAGTTCCGGCTCCAGAAACGCCTTTCCGTCCTTGTCGCGCCGCCGGCCAAGCGATGACACGGGGCTTTCGGCCAGATTGTAGCGCAGCTTGCGCGGGCCGTCCGCGCCCTCGATATCGCGCTCAGACCACTCACGGTGTTGATCCCCAAAGGGCGTCGCCGCCTCGGCCATCCCGCGCATGTCGGCATCGAGAAATCGTTTCAGCGCCGCCCGTCCCGGCCCGGTGATTTCATAGCGCGCAACCCGCCCCGGTTTGGAACAAACGATCCAGTCCTTCAGCGCAAAGGCCTGCGCTACCGCCCGCTCTACCACGCCGGTCCGCGCCGTGCGCCCGTCCGGGAAGGTGCGCAGCACAGCGGCCTTTTCCATATCCGGAGCAATGGCCAGAACGGCACCCGGTTCAGTCAGGCGGCGCAGGATACGGCGTGCCTCCTGACCGATCGTGGCATCATCCATCACAAGGGTCCGGGCGCGGATCGGGGCTGACATATCGGCGGCATCCTCTTCTTGGGGGGTAAAAGCGCGGGTGGCATGGACCCGGCCCAAAGCGGCCAGCGCCTCATCCACCAAGGGATCATCGCGGCGGTTCTCATAGCGGCGAACCTGTCGCATCACGGTCGAGGCGGCGCAGCCTTCGCGCCGCGCAAGGGCGCGCAACGACAGGCCGTCTTCGGTGTGATCGAGGTAAAGGCGCACGGCCTCGGGCAGCCATGTCGGCAAACGGACATCTGCACTGATATTCGTTGTCATCCGCGCAATCCACGCCCCGGCCGGTTGACCGGCTCTGCCCTGCTTCCAACGAATTCAACCTTGGGTGGCATTTCTTACCGCTTCGTTAATGGCAAAGAATTTCCTCATAATTGTTTCCAAAACATAAACTAATCTGAAACCTCCGCGCGCCGGATGCAGCAACCATGCAACGCCGGGTTGTAGCAGGTCACTGTTGTCGCTTCACAGCCGGAGACCCACAATGACCGATCTACGCAGCCTGCTTTCCCGCCTTCAACGCCCGCGCCTGTTGATCCGTGCGGCCCGTCACGGGATGATCGACTATCACCGCGAGCGTGATCTGCGGCGTCTGATCGGCGTGACGACGGCCCCCGCGCCGCAGGTTTCGGTACCGCGCCTGCTGTCTGAAGAGGCGCATCTGGAAACAATTCGCTGTGCCGGCGATGCCGGCTACAGCATCGCGCGGCACATCGAGGTGCTGATTGCGCTGATGGCCGAAGCGCGGCTGCTGCCCCGCGATCTGCCGACCTGACAGATTCCGGGCCGTCCCAGTGGGGCGGCCCGTATCGCCTCAGACAAACGCGTCCGGCATCGACTCTTTCTTTAGCGCCACATAGTCGCGCAGCCCATCGGCAATGCCCTCGTCCAGCGCCGGGGCCTGATAGTCACCCAGCATCTTGGTCACCCGCTCGGCCGCCAGCGTTTCGGTGTCGCGCGCGCCTTCTTCGTCCCAGGTTTCGAACGGCTTGTAGTCAAAAAGATCGCTGCGCCAGAATGCGGTCTTGAAGTTCGCCTGCGTATGCTCGCATCCCAGATAATGGCCGCCGGGGCCAACTTCGCGGATTGCGTCCATCCCCTGCCCGTTCTCATCCATGATGATGCCCTTGGCCAGATGGTGCAGCGTACCAAGCTGGTCGGCATCCATCACGAACTTCTCGTAGGAACTGACCAGCCCGCCTTCCAGCCAGCCACAGGCATGCAGCATAAAATTGACCCCGGCCAGTAGCGCCATGTTCAGCGAATTCGCCGTCTCGTAGGCCGCCTGCGCGTCTGGCAACTTCGATCCGCAGAACGCCCCGCCAGACCGGTAGGGCAAGCGCAACCGCCGCGCCAACTGCCCCGCGCCGTAGGTGATATGCGCGGCCTCGGGTGTGCCGAATGTCGGCGCACCGGAATTCATGTCGATACTGGTCACGAAGGCGCCAAAAATCACCGGAGCGCCTGCGCGTATCAACTGGCTATAGGCCACCCCCGCCAGCACCTCGGCCAGCACTTGCGTCAAGGTCCCCGCCACTGTCACCGGGGCCATGGCACCGCCCACGATGAACGGGCTGATGATCGTCGCCTGCCCTGCGCGCGCATACACCTCCAGCGCGCCCATCATGGTCGAATCAAACGTCAGCGGGCTGTTGATATTGATCAGGCTGGTCATCACCACGTTCTGCTGCACGAAGTCGCGCCCGAACAGAATTTCGCACATTTCGACCGAATCCTGCGCGCGCGATGGCTCGGTCACAGACCCCATGAACGGCTTGTCCGAAAGCTCCATATGCGCGTGCAGCATGTCGAGGTGGCGCTTGTTCACCGGCACATCGGTCGGCTCGCACACCGTGCCGCCCGAATGGTGCAGCCATTTCGACATGTAGCCCAGCTTCACGAAGTTGCGGAAATCGGCGATTGTCGCATAGCGTCGCCCGCCCGCCTGATCGCGCACGAAGGGCGGGCCGTAAACCGGCGCCAGCACCAGATTGCGCCCGCCCACCTCGACATTCCGCAGCGGATTGCGGGCAGCTTGGGTAAAGGTTGACGGCGCTGTGGCACACAGCTTGCGTGCCAACCCGCGTGGAATATGCACTCGCTCGCCCTTGACCGTGGCCCCGGCAGCCCGCCACAGGTCAAGCGCCGCCGGGTTGTCCAGAAAATTTACGCCAATTTCTTCCAGCACCGTCTCGGCGTTCCACTCGATGATCTGAAGCGCCTCTTCGTTCAGGATCTCGAAGTTCGGGATATTGCGCTGGATGTAACCCGCCACGTCAAAGCTGACGGCCGTCCGATGTGCCCGCCGTGCCGTACCGCCACCGCCCCGCGCCCGCCGCCCTGCCAATGCCACATCGCTCATCGTGCAATCCTCCGTGATTGTGGCTCTTATGCTGCCAAACCACCGCCATACGCCCCCCGGAATCGTCGCATGTGAGGCAAAACCGACATCGCGCCATGTCGCTTCCTTTCCTTCCGGTTTCTCCTTTGCAGAAATATCCCACGGGGGACCAGGGGTGTGAAACCCCCGGCGCTTGCCACCAGAACGCCCTGCCCGTCGCCGGGCCGGGACGACGGGGGTGCGCCCCACCCCGGCGCGCTCCACCCGCACCTCCACCCCCTTGCGAACCGGCCCGCTTCCAAATATCCCGCGACCATGACCATGCATGATCGCCTTCTCATCATCGACTTCGGATCGCAAGTAACCCAGCTGATCGCGCGCCGCCTGCGCGAGCTGAATGTCTATTGCGAGATTCATCCGTTTCAAAAGGTGACCGACGCCTTCCTTGCGGATTTCGCACCAAAGGCGATCGTCTTTTCCGGCGGCCCCGCGTCGGTGTTCAACGACGGCGCACCGATGCCGCCGAAAGCGGCGTTCGACGCAGGGGTGCCAGTCCTTGGCATCTGCTATGGCCAGCAGGTTATGATGCACCTTCTGGGTGGGCGGGTGGAACGCGGCCACGGCACCGCCGAATTCGGCCGCGCCTTTGTGACACCGGGGGCAGAGACACTCCCCCTGCTTGACGGCTGGTTTGCGGATGGCCGCGAACAGGTCTGGATGAGCCATGGCGATCATGTGTCGGCCATTGCCCCCGGCTTTCAGGTCTATGGCACCTCGCCCAATGCGCCGTTTGCCATAACCGCCGATACCGCCCGCCACTTCTACGCCGTGCAGTTCCACCCCGAAGTGCATCACACCCCCAAGGGTGCCAAACTTTATGAGAATTTTGTGCGGCTCGCGGGCTTTACAGGCGACTGGACGATGGGCGCCTACCGCGCTGATGCGATTGCAAAGATCCGCGCGCAGGTCGGTTCGGAAAAGGTGATCTGCGGCCTGTCTGGCGGCGTTGACAGCTCTGTTGCCGCCGTCCTGATCCACGAGGCGATCGGCGATCAGTTGACCTGCGTGTTCGTCGATCACGGCTTGCTGCGGCAGGGCGAGGCCGAACAGGTCGTCACCATGTTCCGCGACCATTACAACATGCCACTGATTCATGCCGACGAGGTCGACCTGTTCCTGAACGCGCTGGACGGCGTGTCCGACCCCGAGATAAAGCGCAAGACCATCGGTCGGCTGTTCATCGACGTGTTCGACAAGCACGCAAAATCCATCGGCGGGGCAAAGTTTCTGGCCCAAGGCACACTTTACCCCGACGTGATCGAGTCGGTCAGCTTTTCCGGAGGCCCGTCGGTTACGATCAAAAGCCACCACAATGTCGGCGGCCTGCCCGAGAAAATGGGCATGAAGCTGGTCGAGCCGCTGCGCGAGTTATTCAAGGACGAGGTGCGCGCCCTGGGCCGCGAGCTTGGCCTGCCTGCCAGCTTCATCGGCCGCCACCCGTTCCCCGGCCCCGGCCTTGCGATCCGCTGCCCCGGCGAGATCACGCGCGAAAAGCTTGTGATCCTGCGGCAGGCCGATGCCGTCTTCATCGACCAGATCCGCAAACATGACCTATATGACGAGATATGGCAGGCATTCGTCGCCCTCCTCCCGGTCAAAACTGTGGGCGTGATGGGCGACGGGCGCACCTATGACTATGCCTGCGCGTTGCGCGCGGTCACATCCGTCGATGGCATGACCGCCGATTATTACCCCTTCACCCACGATTTCCTCGGCGAAACCGCGACCCGCATCATAAACGAGGTGCGCGGCATCAACCGGGTCACCTACGACATCACGTCAAAACCCCCCGGCACGATCGAGTGGGAATAGTCCGCCTCTCGGGCCAACTCACCTGCATGACCGAGGACGAAGCGGCGCTCGTCCATCAACATTTGCCGGACCATATCCGGCTGACCCGCGCCGAACCGGAATGCCTTTTGTTCGACGTGACGCCCACAAATTCGCTGATGTGGCAGGTGGATGAGGCGTTTGCCGACAGGGCCGCCTTCGACGCCCATCAGGCCCGCACCAGCACCTCGAACTGGTTCCGCGCGACATGCGGCATCGCCCGGTCTTTCACCATAACCGAAGACTGACATCGCCCCGAACGGCAAAAGGGCCGGGTCTTGCGACCCGGCCCCCTGTCGTTGCTGGATCAGCTTTTCAGCCCTTGGGGCGGTTGCGGATCTGGAAGGTGTCGAAGGTGTATTCCGCCACCTGATTCCACAAGTTCGCCTCGTTGCGGAAGGCTTCCTGATTGGCCCAGATATTTTTGAAGTCTTCGTTCGTTGCAGAGATTTCGGCATAGAGCTTGTTCGCCGCCGCCAGCGCCGCTTCAAGCACGTCCTGCGGGAACGGGCGCAGTTGCGCGCCGCCCGCGACCAGCCGGCGAAGTGCTGCCGGGTTGCGGGCGTCGTACTTGGCCATCATGTCCACATTGGCAAGCGCTGCTGCGGTCGTGGCGATGGACTTGTAGCTGGCGGGCAGCTCGTTCCATTTCGCCAGGTTGAACATGAAGCCCAGGTTCGGACCGCCTTCCCAGAAGCCCGGATAGTAGTAATACGGAGCAACCTTGTTCAGGCCCAGCTTCTCATCGTCATAGGGGCCGACCCATTCCGCCGCGTCAATCGTGCCACGCTCCAGCGACGGGTAGATATCGCCGCCGGGGATCTGCTGCGGCACGACGCCAAGTGCTTCCATCACCTTGCCGCCCATGCCGCCGATCCGCATCTTCACCCCGGCAAGGTCGGCCACCGAGTTGATGTCCTTGCGCCACCAGCCGCCCATCTGCACACCGGTATTGCCACCGGGCAGCGCATAGAGGCCCTGCTTGGCATAGAAAGCGTTCATCATGTCGATGCCGCCGCCATGATAGTGCCAGGCGTTGATGCCGCGCGCATTCAGGCCGAACGGAACTGCGGTGCCAAGCGCAAATGCCGGGTCCTTGCCCCAGTAGTAGTAAGATGCGGTATGGGCCATCTCGACCACGCCATTGGCCACAGCATCCGATGCCTCGGGCATCGGCACGATCTCGCCGGCCGGAAAGGGCTGGATTTCGAAATTGCCGTCGGTCGCCTCGGATACCGCTTTGGCAAAGACCTCTGCCGCGCCATAGATCGTGTCGAGCGACTTCGGGAAACCCGAAGTCAGACGCCAGGATACTTTCGGCATGCTCTGGGCAAGTGCAGGCGCAGCCAGCACTCCAGCGGCAGCACCAACGGCAGCGGTAGTCAGGAAGTTCCGTCTTTTCATAGTCATCCTCCCAAGGATTACTTTCGGTTGTTGGTTTTTGTCGTCAGTTGTCGATGCCCAGATCCAGTGTCGGAAGTTCGATATCCGGCATCGGAAGCGCGTCGAGAGCCTGGCCGACAGTCGCGTCGTCCAGCAGCACATCGTTGCCCAGCCAGAAGGTCACCGATTCCGGCCAGAAGATCAGGACTGCCACAAGAATTAACTGCAATCCGATCCATGGAATGGATCCCAGATAGATATCGCGGCTTTTCACTTCCGGCGGCGCGATACCGCGCAGATAAAACAGCGCGAAACCAAAAGGCGGGTGCATGAAACTGGTTTGCATGTTCACGCAGAGCAGCACCCCGAACCAGACAAGGTTGATGTCCAGCGCCACCGCAGGCGGCACCAGCAGCGGCACCACGATGAAAACGATCTCGAAGAAGTCCAGAAAGAACGCCAGAAAGAAGATAAAGATGTTGACGAAGATCAGAAATCCCAATTGCCCGCCTGGAATTCCCGCCAACAAATGCTCGATCCAGCGCCCGCCATTCACCCCCTGAAACACGAGGCTGAACACCGTGGCACCGATCAGGATGAAAAGGACCATGGCGGTGATCCGCATCGTCTGATCCATCGCACTCCACAACAGGGCAAGACTGAACCGGCGGTGCAGCACAGCCAGCACGATCGCACCGACAGCGCCCATCGCCCCGGCCTCGGTCGGCGTCGCAAGGCCCATGAAGATCGTTCCAAGCACGAGGAAGATCAGCACAAGCGACGGCACCATCCCCCAGGCCACTTTCGACGCCAGCGCCCAGCCGTGCAGAGTGCGGGCCTCGGGCGGCAGAGCGGGCACCTTGTGTGGCTGGAACGTCGCCACCAGAAAGATGAAAATCATGAATAGTGAAACTTGCATCAACGACGGCCCGAACGCCCCCAGATACATGTCGCCCACCGGCACACCCAACTGGTCGGCCAGCACGATCAGCACCAGAGACGGCGGAATGACCTGCGTGATAGTGCCGGAGGCGGCAATCACGCCTGTGCCGATCTTCATGTCGTAGCCGTATTTCATCATGATCGGCAGGCTGATCATGCCCATCGCGATCACGCTGGCTGCCACTGTCCCGGTGATGGCGCCCAGAATTGCCCCCACGATGATGACCGCGTAGGCCAGTCCGCCCGGTACCGACCCGAAGGCTTGTCCCACACCTTCCAGCAGATCCTCGGCCAGACCGCTGCGTTCCAGAATCACCCCCATGAAGGTAAAGAACGGAATCGCCAACAACAGGTCGTTCGACATGATGCCGTAGACCCGGTAGGGCAGGGCTTGCAGGAAAATGAGGTCGAAGTAGCCGACCTGTATCGCGATCATCCCAAAGAACAGGCCTAGCGCAGACAGTGAAAACGTGACCGGAAAGCCGATCAGCAAGAACACGATCAGCCCGGCGAACATCGTCGGCGCAAGGATTCCATAGTCTAGCATGACACGCTCATTGCAGCGGCTTTTCGTAAGCAGGCATCAGTTCGATTGCCCCGGTCAGACCCGCGACCCGTTTGATAAGTTCTGATACCCCTTGCA
>JANNWS010000142.1:0-9601 GCA_031408575.1 Rhodobacterales bacterium | reverse complement strand
ATCCGCAATTCGGCGCAATACTCAAAGCACCAGTTGGTGTCGGGCTCGCTCAAGTCCGAAGTATACAAGGTATGGACGAGGTCGCCGCCTTCTGATCTGGGCAGGCCTTCGGGGAACGAGATGTCGATCCAAAGTGCCGAGATATTGGCAAATTTCTCGCTGAACACCAGTTGTCCTTCAACCTCTTTCAGGTCGTTCGGGCCAAAGCTGACTTTCACCGCGTCGTGTGCAGTGGAAAAGCCAAGAAAGGTGAAGATCGGCTGCAAGGCCTCGCCCGCCATGGTCCAGCCCTCAAACTTATCATCGTCCTTGGGTGGCAGGGTGTTTCCTGTGCGGTGAATCCGGCTGAACGCTGCAACATCAATTGCCGTCGGGGTAAACAGGCGGCCATCAGGGCGAAAAATCCTGGTGTGGGTGATGCCGAAGTCGTCGTGTAGCGATAAATCTTGGCCCGATCCGTAAAGGCTGCTCGACCAATAGCGGAACCCCTGACTTTGCGACACGACGGTCTGACCATCATCGCTCAGAGAGGGACCGTCGAATGTCACGGTTACGGTGGACGAGAATGCGGGTGTTTGGGCGGCGATCAGGGCGATCAAGGCTAGGATCAGCTTCACGGCAACCTCCGTCAAAAGTAGCTCCAAAGCCTTTCATTAACAGATACGTGACAAGATTTCACCTGTTGGTTGAATATCGATGGCGGCTGACCCGCCGCAGTGTTGCAAAATCCCCCGCCTTCAGCCCCCGACATGCCGCGCAAAGGCCGTCCGATACAGCTCCGACAAGACTGCCAGCGCCTCGGAGACCGCGCCAAACTGCACCCGGTCGCCGCCGAACGCACCGACTTCGGCCACCGGAACCCCCGCCGCGGTACCTGCGGCGATCAGCGCCGCCGCCTGATCCGGCGCACAGGCCACCAGATAGCGCGCCTGATCCTCGCCAAAAAGGGCGCCCGCACCTTGCGCGTAAAGCGTAACACCCAGACCCGCCGCTTCCGCCATCTCGAACGCCGCCAGCGCCAGCCCGCCATCCGACAGGTCGGTAGCTGCCGCCACGTTCTTGCGCTGCGCCAGCAGGAACATCCCGTTGCGCCGCTCTGCGGCAAGGTCCACCGGTGGCGCGTCGCCCTCTTCGCGCCCGAACATCTCGGCCAACAGGGCGGATTGCCCCAAATGGCCCAGCGTGCTGCCAATCACCAGCGCAAGATGACCGTCGGATGGCCGTCCTGAGATCAGGTCATCAAGGCTCGCCAACAAGCCGACCCCGCCAATCGTTGGCGTCGGCAGGATGCCCGTGCCGTCGGTTTCATTGTAAAGCGACACGTTGCCCGACACGATGGGGAACTCCAGCACCCGGCAGGCCTCGCCGATGCCTTTGATCGCCCCCACCAGTTGCCCCATGATTTCGGGCTTTTCCGGGTTCCCGAAGTTCAGATTGTCGGTCGCGGCCAGCGGTGTGGCACCCACTGCCACCAGATTGCGCCACGCCTCGGCCACCGCCTGCTTGCCGCCTTCGAAGGGGTTCGCCTTGACATAGCGCGGCGTCACATCGCTGGTAAAGGCCAGCGCCTTGCCCGTGCCATGCACCCGCACCACGCCCGCGCCAAGGCCGGGCGTGCGCACGGTATCGGTCATCACCATGCTGTCATACTGTTCCCACACCCAGGCCTTGTGGGCATAGCTGGGCGACCCGATCAGCGCGCGCAGACCCGCGATCGGATCAATGTCCGGCACCGGTCCCAACGCCGCTGCCTTCGGCGTTTCCACCCACGGGCGGTCATATTCCGGCGCATTGCCGGACAATGCTTTCAGCGGTAGATCGGCCTTCACCTCATTGCCCAGCATCACAAGGAACCGGTCCTCGGGGATCGTCTCGCCAACGATGGCGAAGTCCAGATCCCATTTCACAAAAATCGCCCGCGCCTCGGCCTCTTTTTCGGGGCGCAGCACCATCAGCATCCGCTCCTGGCTTTCCGACAGCATCATTTCATAGGCGGTCATGCCGCGCTCGCGCACCGGCACCCGGTCAAGGTCAAGCCGGATGCCCAGATCGCCCTTGTCGCCCATCTCCACCGCCGAACAGGTCAGGCCCGCCGCCCCCATGTCCTGAATGGAAATCACCGACCCCGATGCCATCAGTTCCAGACAAGCCTCCAGCAGCCGCTTTTCGGTGAACGGATCGCCGACCTGCACGGTGGGGCGCTTTTCCTCGATCGTGTCGTCGAATTCGGCACTGGCCATCGTGGCCCCGCCAACCCCGTCGCGGCCGGTTTTGGCCCCCAGATAGACCACCGGCATCCCCACACCCGACGCCGCCGAATAGAAGATCTGATCGGCCTGCGCCAACCCGGCAGCAAAGGCGTTGACCAGACAGTTTCCGTTGTAGGCCCGGTGAAACCGCACCTCGCCGCCCACGGTCGGCACGCCAAAGGCGTTGCCATAGCCGCCGACCCCCTCGACCACACCCTTCACGAGATGCGCGGTTTTCGGATGCGACGGGTCGCCGAAACTGAGCGCGTTCATCGCAGCAATCGGGCGCGCGCCCATGGTGAACACATCGCGCAGGATGCCGCCCACGCCGGTCGCGGCCCCCTGATACGGCTCAATGTAGCTGGGGTGGTTGTGACTTTCCATCTTGAAGACCACGGCCTGCCCGTCGCCGATATCGACGACGCCTGCATTCTCGCCCGGCCCGCAGATCACTTGTGGCCCGGTGGTCGGCAGGGTGCGCAGCCATTTCTTCGACGACTTATAGGAACAATGCTCGTTCCACATCGCGCTGAAGATGCCCAGTTCGGTAAAGGTCGGCTCGCGCCCGATGATGTCCAGAAGGCGCGCATATTCGTCGGGCTTCATCCCATGCGCCGCGATCAGGTCGGGGGTGATAGCCGGTTCGGTCATGAGGCGGTCCTGAATCTGGGGTCACCTGCGTCATAGGCCAAGGCGCGCGTCATGGAAAGCCGGGGCAGGGACGGTGCTCGGTTTTTGCAGTCGTCTGAAAAAAAACTTCACGGCTGACGGATTTTTTTCGGCATCGATGTCGAAAACGCTAAACCTCAGGCGTCCTTGGGATATCGAAACCTTAAAGCAACGGAGCGTACCATGACTTTCGACGTAACCACCCTCTATGTGTTTCCCCTCGCCGTGATCTTTTTCATCCTGTGGATCAGCGTGACCTCTACCCGGTCGGGCCTGAACTGCGCCATCGGCGATGCGGGCAACATGGACCTGCTGCTGAAAATCCGCCGCCACGGCAACTTCATCGAATGGGTGCCGTTCGTGCTGATCCTGATGATTCTGGCCGAGGCGCAGGGGGCCGGCGCGCTCTGGCTTCACATCTCGGGTGCGCTCCTTGTGATCGGGCGGATCGCCCATCCGTTCGGGCTGAAGATCGACAATGCGGCCCATCCGCTGCGGATCGTCGGCAACAGCACCAACCTGCTGGCTATGGCCATCCTCGTGGTAGCCCTTGCCCGCATCGTGACCGGTATCTGACCCTCGAGCCCAATTCCAAGGAGAGACGATTATGAAATACATGTTGCTGATCTATGGTGACGACGCCCTTGCACCCGCCTACGGCACGCCCGAATTCGGACAAATGATGGCCGGGTACGGGGCTTTCAATGAAAGAATGACAGGCGACGGCGTCAAATGGTCCGGCGAAGGGCTGCAAGACGTTGAAACCGCCACCTCGCTGCGTCTGCGCGGCGGAAAAGCCGAAACCATGGACGGCCCCTTTGCCGAAACCAAGGAACGGCTGGGCGGCTACTATGTGATCGAGGTAGCCGATCTTGACGCCGCCCTGCGCTATGCCGCGATGATCCCAACGGCGCTTTACGGCACGATCGAGGTGCGCCCGCTAATGGACTATAACCCGGATCAGGGCTGATCCATGACGGCCGCCCCGCAGGCCGAAGCCGTCGCCCGCGCGCTTGACGCGGTGATGCGTGACGACCGGGGGCGGCTGATCGCCGCCCTGATCGCGCGCCTGCGCGATTTCCAACTGGCCGAAGAGGCCCTGCAAGAGGCCGCAATGTCGGCCCTTGTGCATTGGGGGCGGTCAGGCTTGCCCGCGTCACCCCAAGGCTGGCTGTTGCGGGTCGCCCTTCGCAAGGCCATCGACCGGTTGCGCGGCAGCGCGCGCGACACCCGCAAGGCCGCCGATCTTGCCCGCCTTGCCGTCGATGAAGCGGCCGAAACCGACCCTGACCTGATCCCCGATGACCGGTTGCGCCTGATCTTCTCCTGTTGCCATCCCGCGCTGGAGCCGAAAACCCGCGTTGCCCTGACCCTGCGAACCCTTGGCGGGCTGACCACCCCCGAGATTGCCCGCGCCTTTCTGGATACTGACACCGCGATGGGTCAGCGCCTGTCGCGTGCCAAGGCCAAGATCGCGGCGGCTGGCATCCCCTTTGCCATTCCGGGGCCAGAACTGTGGGCCGAGCGGCTGGAATCGGTGCTGACCGTGATCTACCTCATCTTCAACGAAGGATATTCCGCCAGCGCTGGCGAGGTGCCGCTGCGCGCCGCCCTGTGCGAAGAGGCGATCTTTCTGGCCCGTCTTGTCGATCATCTGCGACCCGGCGAGGCCGAGATCGAAGGTCTGCTTGCCCTGATGCTGCTGACCCATGCACGCCGTGCCGCCCGGCTTGGTCCCAACGGTGGTGTCGTCCCGCTTGAGGCGCAAGACCACACTTTTTGGGATACAGCCCAGCTTGTCGAAGGCACCGACATTCTCGACCGCGCCGTGGCGCGTCGCACTGCGGGCCCGTTTCAGATCAAGGCGGCCATCGCAGCCCTGCATGTCAACGCCGCCGTGGGCGAAACCGACTGGCACCAGATCGTGCTGCTTTATGACCGCCTGCTGCAGATGGAGCGATCCCCTGTGGTCTGTCTGAACCGCGCAGTCGCCCTGGCAGAAGCCGGACATCAAAGCGCTGCCCTGCGCGAGATCGAGGCATTGGCAGTCGTGCTGGACGACTACCAGCCGTTCCATGCGGCGCGCGCAGACCTGCTGTGCCGGGAAGGGCAATACACCGATTCGGCCAAGGCATTCGAGCGCGCGATCGCCATGGCCGCGACTTCCGCCGATGCTGCGTTTCTTGGCAGACGTCGGGCCAGCCTGTTCAAATCACGAGCAGACAGCACGAAAAGCTGAAACAGCAAAAAAAAGGCCGAGCAAAAGCTCGGCCTAAGTCCAACAGGGAGGTATGAAAGCAACAAAAGAAATCTCAATTGCCACCTTCATAAGACGAAGTAGGCGGCTGCACTGATCAGTTCAAGTCAGAAGTGACCCAAACCGGGTCATGGCCGCTATGCCGTTGATGCATGGCTTCTGTTTGCGCTATCTCTGCCACAGGTTGCAGGTCTTTACCCACAAAAAGCGTCAGCCCTGCTTGCGTTTTCGATAAGCAAAAATCTCTTCCGTGACGAATTCGCGGAAGGCAGCGACCCGCTTGGAATGGCGCAACTCTTCGGGATAGGCCAGAAACACCGGCACGTCCCCCGATTCCACTTCGGGCAGGACATGCACCAGGTCAGGGAAATCTTCGGTCAGATAATCCGGCAAAACCCCGATCCCAAGATCGTTCAGCACCGCCTGCAACACCCCGAAATAGTTGTTCACCGTCAGCGTGGACGGGATGTCGTTGCGCATCAGATCCTGCACAAGGCTGGCGCCCGCCGCCACCTGTGGCGTGCCGGGGTGCTGACTGATCAGGCGGTGCTGGCTTAAATCTTCGGGGCGCTCGGGCGCGCCGGATTTCTCCAGATAGGCCGGGGATGCATAAAGCCGCATCCGGATGTTCATAAGACGCTTGCGGATCAGGTCGGCCTGCGACGGCTCTTTCATCCGGATCGCGACATCGGCCTCGCGCATTGGCAGGTCCAGCACCCGCTCTTCCAGCATCAGGTCGATCTTCAGCGAGGGATATTTCTCGTAAAGCTTGGTCAGCCGGGGGGCCAGCCACAAGGTGCCGAAACCCGTAGTGGTCGTCACCCGCAACTCGCCGAATACCTCGTCCTCGCTGTCGCGGATGCGGGCGGCGGCGGCATCCAGCCGCTTGACCATCGCCTGCGTCGCATCAAACAGCAATTCACCCTGCTCTGTCAGGATCAGCCCCCGCGCATGGCGGTGGAACAGCGTGGTGTTCAGGCTTTCCTCCAGCGCCCGGATCTGGCGGCTGACCGCCGATTGCGACAGGTGCACCACCTCGCCTGCATGGGTCAGACTGCCGGCATCGGCCACAGCATGAAAAATCCGTAACTTGTCCCAGTCCATCGCGTCACTCTGTGCTGTAGGAATACGGCAATCCGCATTCACTTACGCACGGCATAGCAGCGTTGCAATGCAAACATGGCTTGAAATGCATTGGCCCTGTGCCGCTTTGGTGTCATCCCGCCGTATCCGCAGTCAGATCGTCACCGAGCCGTCATCTTTTCTGGTCAGACTCAGCGTTTACGGGTAAAGTAATCGAATGTACCGGGGGGCGCTCGCATATGGGGAAAAGTCAGGTCACGCGCGATATCAGTTATGCCACATCGGCGCGCTCGGCCTCGGGCCGCGCCCTGATCCGCGTGCTGGAAAACGCCACCGGACGCCTATCGCTGATCCGCCGCGCCGAAGGGTATGAGCATGACGTGGCCAGCGGCCGGTCATTCTGGGATGTCATCGTTGAACGCTACGGCCTCAGCCTTGATGTGATCGGCGGCTCGCTGGGCCACATTCCGGCCAACGGGCCGCTCATCGTGATCTCCAACCATCCCTACGGCATTCTCGATGGCCTGATGATGGGCCACCTGCTGGACAAGGTGCGCGGCGATTTCCGCATCCTTGCCAATTCGGTTTTTCGCCGCGCCGAAGAGCTGAACAAGGTGTTGCTCCCGATCTCGTTCGACGAGACGAAAGAGGCGATCAAGCTCAACATCGAAACCCGCGCCACATCGCTGAAATACCTTGCCGACGGCGGGGCCATCGGGGTTTTTCCCGGTGGCACCGTGTCAACCGCCGCCAAGCCGTTCTCGCACCCGATGGACCCCGGCTGGCGCAACTTCACCGCCCGGATGATTGCCAAATCGAACGCCACTGTCGTGCCGATCTTCTTTCATGGTCACAACTCGCGCCTGTTCCAACTGGCAAGTCACCTGCATTCGAACCTGCGCCTCGGCCTGTTGATCAAGGAATTCCGATCGCGCATTGACGAGCCGGTCCGGATCGTGGTGGGCGAGCCGTTGCCCTCTACCGATCTTGCCCGGCTTAAATCAGACCCCAAGGCGATGATGGAGTATCTGCGTCACGCCACCTACGCCCTTTCCCCCGATCCGCTGAAGTCCTATGACTACGGCTACGAATTCGAAGATAAATACCGCGCGCAGTAACGGGGTCGCAGTCAGGCCCGGCAAAAGGGCAGGGGCAATGGCAGTAGGCGTTTTCGATAGCGGCCTTGGTGGCCTTACCGTCCATCAGGCGCTGACGAGACGCCTTCCGCAAATTCCGTTCGTTTATTACGGCGACAACGCCAACACACCCTACGGCACCCGGACTCCTGACGACATCTTCGCGTTGACATGCGTCGGCGTCGAACGGCTCTGGGACGAAGGCTGCGATCTGGTTGTCCTTGCCTGCAACACCGCCTCGGCCGCGGCATTGAAGCGCATGCAGGAAAGCTGGGTGCCACCGAACAAGCGCGTGCTTGGCGTTTTCGTGCCGCTGATCGAGGCGCTGACCGAACGCCAGTGGGGCGACAATTCCCCGCCGCGCGAGGTCGCCGTCAAACACGTCGCCCTGTTTGCGACCCCTGCCACCGTGTCGTCGCGTGCCTTCCAGCGCGAACTTGCCTTCCGCGCCATCGGTGTTGATGTCGAGGCGCAGCCTTGCGGCGGCGTGGTGGACGCGATCGAGGCGGGCGACGAGATGCTCGCAGAGGCGCTTGTGCGGAGCCATGTCGAAGCGCTGAAGCGCCGTATGCCCCACCCTCAGGCCGCGGTGCTGGGCTGCACCCACTACCCGCTGATGGAGGGGGTTTTCATCGAGGCTTTGGGCGCGGGTGTTAAGGTCTATTCGCAGGCTGCGCTGGTCGCCGAGTCGCTCGCAGATTATTTGCAGCGCCGGCCCGAGTTTGTCGGGCAGGGGACAGAAACTAAGTTCCTCACCACCGGCGATCCGGCCCGCGTGTCCGACAAGGCGACGCAGTTTCTGAAGCACCGCATCAGCTTTGAGGCTGCGTAAAGCGCGGATTTGGCTGCCGTCTGAAGCGGCGGCAGAGCGCCCTGATTGACCCCAGCAGTCGCCGCACCCTTCGTCGATTGACGAACCCGTTAAATCGATTGACAGTTTTGGATCGTTCCATATAGTTAATTGGAACGATCCAAGTTGGAGATTCGAGAATGCAGTGGGGGATGTGCGGGGCCAGCACGATCGGTGCCGAACACATGATCAGGGCCTTTCGGGCGCAACCGGAAGGCGGCGTGGCCTGGGTCGTCAGCGGAACTGGCGACCATGCGCAAGCCTATGCCGCCGAACACCGGATCCCGCAGTGGAGCGTGTCACTGGACGATATGCTGGCCGATGACGACGTCGACGCGGTTTATATCTCGTCTACCAACGACAAGCACTTTGCACAGGCAATGACAGCACTGGCTGCGGGAAAGCATGTGCTGTGCGAAAAGCCGTTGGCCCTGACCACGGCGCAAGCGCACCAGATGGTGCAAGCCGCGCAAGCGGCGGGTCGGGCTTTTGCCACCAACCATCACCTTCGCTGTTCCGGCAGCCACCGCGCAATCCGCGATCTGATCGCGTCGGGGCGGATCGGGCGGGTCTTGTCGCTTCGACTGCATCATGCCGTGCATCTGCCGCCGCACCTGCGGGGTTGGCGGATCAATGATCCGAATGGCGGGGGTGTGATTGCGGACATCACGGTGCACGACGCTGATACCGTGCGTTTTCTGACCGGCGAAGACCCGGTCGATGTGGTCGCGCAGGCTGGCGTGTCCGGCATGGGTGACGGTGTCGAGGATTCGGTCATGTCGGTCTGGCGTCTGCCGTCGGGTGCCATGGTCATGGCGCATGAAAGCTTTACCCATCGTTTCGCAGGCTCTGGTCTTGAGGTGCATGGCACCGAGGGGTCGATCTTTGCCCACGGGGTGATGACGCAAAAGCCCGTCGGCGAAATTGAACTGGTCACCGCAGCGGGGCGTCAGTCCGTGCGGTTTTCCGACCACGATCTTTACACCACTGGGGTGCGCGAATTCGAAGCCGCCGCAGCGGGGCAGGGCCACCCCGCCGCCAGCGGCATGGACGGCGTGAAATCATTAGCCGTGGCGCTGGCCGTGGGTGACGCTGCGCGCAGCGGCCAGCGCACCACCGTCAACTATGGTGGGGCGTGATGGGCAAGGTCGTCTCTTCCGCCGATGCCGCCGCTCGCGTTGCCGACCGGGCTGTCGTGACGGTGTCGTCGTCATCGGCCCTGGGTTGCCCTGACCTTGTGCTGCGCGCCATTGGCGAGCGGTTTTCGACCGAAGGCCACCCCCGTGATCTGACTATCCTTAGCCCCATCGCGGCCGGCGACATGTATGGCGTCAAAGGCATCGACCATCTGGCGCAG
>JANNWS010000141.1:0-18528 GCA_031408575.1 Rhodobacterales bacterium | reverse complement strand
GACAGTCTTTCCTGCGTCAACTGGGTTTCCAGCGCGCTGATCTGCTGAGTGATCAGGCTGACCTCGGCTTCGGATGACATGACCTGATAGCGTTGCTGCAATTCGACCACGCGGCGCTGCGCGGCCAGCATCTTGGCCTCGCTGTCTTCAAAGCTGGCGCGGGCGTCGCGCATCTGGTCTTCGCGCTTGCGCTGGGTCAGATGGTCGATCTGTTGTTCCGCATAGCTGATAAGCGCGCGGCTGAACGCGCCCGAGGTGGCGGGGTCGGCGGCGATCACCTCCATCTTGATCAGGCCTTCGGTCGGGTCGTAGGCGATTTTGACGTTGCTCTGATACAGCTTGTAAAGCGCTTCGTTGCTGGCATCGGGTGCCAGGCGCTGCACCGGATCAATCCGGGGGTCGGAAAAATGGGCGCGAAAGCCGTGATCGTCCACCAAGCCGCGCATTGCGTCGCGCGATTGCAGAAAGCCTTGTACGGCGATGCTGTCCTTGTTCGCCTCCAGTGCGCCGCCCAGCATGGATCCGATACCGGGCGGGCCACCTGCGGTGACGGTACCGTCGGCCTGCTGAATCACCATTTCGGACTTGGTGGCGTACAGGGGGGTCGCGACCATGTAGTAGTACCAGCCCGCGATGATCGTCGGCAGCAGTACGAAGAAGGCCAGACGGACGGCAAGGGCGATGCTTTTGCGGCGGCGGCGGCGGGCAAGGTCGCGATGGATCTGCAGAATATCGGCGGCATGGTTCATTTCCGCGCGCTGGTCGGGCGGGGGCAGGGCGGCCGGCCGAACCGTCTGGGGCAGGCGCTGGCCCGGCGCGAGGCTCAACTCGCGCGACGCGGTCGGCGCGGGAACGCCTTCGGAAGTGACAAGCTCCAGCATGCTGGAACGTTGGAACGGGTCGATCCCCGCTTTGCGCAACAGGCGCACGGCGTCGAAATCGGATGTGGCGGGAAGGTCATTCTTTTGCGCCACGCGCCGGGCGAGGCGAAGCTGGCGGCCGGTCAGACCTTCGCGTCGGATCTTGTCGATCTCGGTTGCCAACCCGTCTTCGGTGCGGACGGGTGGCGTCTGGGGTGCTGCGGTGGGAAAGCGGTCCGCGCCGAACCCGTCGCTGACTTGCGCGGTGGGCGTCGCAGGCGCTGTCGGCGCGGGTTGGGCGGCGGCATCCTCTGCCCTGCGAATGCGGAACCGCTTGGCTTTAGGTTTGGTAATCATAGACGCGCTTCGCTTCTTCAAGGGTGTCGAACATGTAGAGTTGGCCGTTTTTCAGCACACCTGCCTGACGGCAGAACTTTTCCAGCGTTTCGGCCTGATGCGAGACGATGACGACGGTGGCGTTCTTCAATCGGTCACGCAGCAGGCCACTGGCCTTGCGGTTGAATTCGGCATCCGTGGTGGCGGGCATGCCTTCGTCGATCAGGTAGATGTCGAATTCCAGTGCCAGCATCAGCGAGAACGAAAACCGCGAGCGCATGCCCGAGGAATAGGTGCCGACAGGCATGTCGAAGTACTCCTCGATCCCGCAGAGCCAGCGGCAGAAACTTTCGATATAATCGGGATCGAGACCGTAAAGGCGGGCGATATATCGGACATTCTCGGTGCCGCTGTGGCGGTTGACGACACCTCCCATGAAGCCCAGCGGAAACGAGATGCGGGCGTTGCGGGTGACACGGCCCTCGTCGGGTTTTTCCAGTCCGGCCATCATGTTGATGATCGTGGTCTTGCCCGCGCCGTTGGGCGCAAGGATGCCCAGCGAGCGCCCAAGCTCTACCCGGAACGAGGCGCGGTCAAGGATCACCTTGCGCTGCGTGCCGGTCCAGAAGGACTTGCTGACATTATCGAACTCGATCATCCCTGCCTCGTCTGAGGGTGCGCGCGGTGAGAGGTCGCATCGGCGCGTGCGTCTTGTGGTGCCTCGGTTCCCGCTACGGGATTATTCTTAACATATCGCCTTATCGCGGCTTTCAGGCGCTATTATGTCGGAATATTGGGGTGGCTGACAATGATGTTCCGCTGCGGGGGCCACCGGTGACAGAATCAGCCGCTTGCCTTGGCGCCGAAATCTCGGGCTGTCGGCTGTGTGCCGACCGGTTCGCGGCCACCGTGACCGCGCATCATCCGCGCCCCGTGGTGTGGTTTCGCGCGCACGCCTCAATCCTAGTGGCCGGGCAGGCACCGGGCGCGCGCGTACATGCCGTGGGCGAGCCGTTCCGCGATGCGAGCGGGGATCGGCTTCGCAGTTGGATGGGGGTCGACGAGGCCGAATTCTATGACCGCGACCGGGTGGCCGTCGTGCCGATGGCGTTCTGCTTTCCGGGCTATGATGCCAAGGGGGCGGACCTGCCGCCACCCGCGATCTGCGCCGCGACCTGGCACGCGCGGATGATGGCGGCGCTGCCACAGGTTCGGCTGACGCTGCTGGTCGGCGGGGCGGCGCAGCGGTGGCATCTTGGGACGAGGGGCGGGGTGACCGGGACAGTGGCCGCTTGGCGCGATCATGCGCCGCGGGTGTTCCCCTTGCTGCATCCGTCCTGGCGCAATACGGGTTGGCTGAAGCGCAATCCGTGGTTTGAGGCAGAGCTTGTCCCCGCCCTGCGCGCGGCTGTGCGGACGGAACTGGAGCGCGCGAGATGACGGCACTGGATACGGCTTACGACGCGATGGCGGCAGCACCCGAGGATGACGCGGCACGGCTAAGGTTTTATGAGCGAGTCGCGGATGGCGAATTGTTCCTGCTGCTGGAAACCGAGGCCGACGATGATGCGGTGACGCCGAAGGTGTTCGATCTGGAAGATGGCCCCGTGGTGCTGGCCTTTGACCGCGAGGACCGGCTGGCGGCATTCGTTGGTCGGCCGTCGCCCTATGCCGCCCTGCCGGGGCGGGTAATTGCGGTGGAACTGGCGGGGCAGGGGATTGGCCTTGGGTTGAACCTTGGGGTGGCCCCGTCCTCATTCCTGATCCCGGCAGAGGCGGTGGACTGGTTTGCTATGACGCTGGGGCATGCGCCTGTGCAGGTCGAGGCAAAGCCGCTGGGCTTTCATGCGCCGGGTGGTTTGCCCGAGGCGCTGATTTCCGGTCTGGATGCCAAACTGGCACGGGCCGGGGGGCTTGCGGTGACGGCGCTGCTGGCTGGCGTGACCTATGAAGGCGGGCGGCGGGGGCATCTGCTGGTGTTTGTGGGGGCCGCGCCGGGGGCCGAGGCTGCGCTGGCGCGTGCTGCCGCCGAAGCGCTGACGTTTTCGGGGGTCGAGGCGGGCGAGATGGATGTGGCGTTTCTGGCGGCGGACGATCCGGCTTTGGGGGCGATGGCGCGGGTGGCCCTGCGGTTTGATCTGCCGCAGGTCGTGCAATCCGAGAAGGGGGTGGCGCCAGCACCGGGGAGCGATCCGTCACGCCCGCCCATCTTGCGGTGACAGTTTTATGGGGTATTATGATACCTATTTTGCAATCATCGGAAAACATTAGAAAATTACCAGAAAGCGACGCTTGACTGTATCGTCTGCTTGCGGGATACACCGGCATCCGAGATTTCGGGGCCTTGCGCCCTTTCCCATCACGAGAGTCCGACCATGAAAACCTTTACCGCTACTCCGGCGGATATCACCAAGAAGTGGATCCTGATCGACGCCGAAGGCATCGTTCTGGGGCGCCTCGCGACCACGGTCGCCAGTATCCTGCGCGGCAAGAACAAGCCGACTTTCACACCGCACATGGACATGGGCGACAATGTGATCGTCATCAATGCTGGCAAGGTCCAGATGACCGGCAACAAGCGGGCCGACAAGCGCTATTACTGGCACACCGGCTATCCGGGCGGGATCAAGTTCCGCACCGCGGGCCAGGTTCTGGAAGGCGCGCACCCCGAGCGTGTGGTCGAAAAAGCGGTCGAGCGGATGATCACTCGCAACCGTCTGGGCCGCGTGCAGATGACCAACCTGCGGGTCTATGCCGGTGCCGAGCACCCGCATGAGGCGCAGCAGCCCACCGTTCTGGACCTTGCGTCGATGAACCCGAAGAATACGCGGAGCGCCTGAACATGGCTGACATCAAATCCCTCGACGATCTGAAAACGGCCGTTGTTGAAACCGCACCCGTGGTTCTCGCCGCAGCCCCGCGTGAGCCGATGCGCGACAAGCTGGGCCGCGCTTATGCAACCGGCAAGCGCAAGAACGCGGTCGCCCGCGTCTGGATCAAGCCGGGTTCGGGCAAGGTCGTAGTCAACGGCAAGACGATGCCGGAGTATTTCGCGCGTCCGGTTCTGCAGATGATCCTGCGCCAGCCCTTCACGGTTGCCGGCGTCGAAGGCCAGTTCGACGTGATGGCCACGGTCGCCGGTGGCGGTCTGTCCGGTCAGGCCGGAGCGGTGAAGCATGGCATCTCCAAAGCGTTGCAACTGTATGAGCCGGGTCTGCGGACCGCGCTGAAAGCCGCAGGGTTCCTGACCCGCGACAGCCGCGTGGTCGAGCGCAAGAAGTACGGCAAGGCGAAGGCCCGCAAGAGTTTCCAGTTCTCGAAGCGCTGAGTACCGCGACACTTTCGAAAAGGCCCGCCATTCGTGCGGGCCTTTTTGTTTTGGTGGACAGGTTTACTGTGGCGATAAGTAAAAAAAGGGCCGGACTTACGTCCGGCCCAAGTCTGGGGTTACCGATCAGGGTCGGTGGCGGTAGGGCGCGGTCAGTCGCGCCAGAAAGGCTTGCAGATTTCGGACGAGGCTTCCTGTGTGGTCAGGCCGATATCGCGCAGCAGATGCGGGTCCAGTGTGGCAAGGTCGCGGCGCGAACGGCGTCGCGTGCGCCAGCCCAATACCAGACCGAGCAGCGAGGTCTGCGAGCGGTGACGGCCCTGCAGGCCATCGGCGGCGGACAGGAGTTGGGGCAGGGAGCGCATGTGACACCTTTTTGATTTGTGTTGATACAATGTCTGTGTTTCTGTATTGTATTGATACGATATCTGACTCAATCGGGAAAGCGGAAACTTGTGACCGATACAATTTGGCAGCCTGATCTGAGTCAATCTGACGGTCCAAAGTATCTTGGGCTGGCGCGGGCGCTGCGCGACGCGGTGCGCGGCGGCGATCTGGCCGAGGGCGCGCGATTGCCGACAGTGCGCGATTTGGCCTGGCGGCTGAAGATGACGCCCGGCACGGTGGCGCGGGCGTATCAGATGGTGACAGCCGAGGGGCTGTTGTCGGGCGAGGTCGGGCGCGGCACGTTTGTGGCGACCGGGGCGGCGCGGTCCGGACCGCGGCCGGCGCTTTACATCGAGCCGGATGCGCGGATCGTCGATCTGCGGTCGCCCGAATTGCCGGATGTCGGGCAGGGGGCGGTGTTTTCGCGTGCGCTGCGCGGGATTGCCGACCGGATGGGGCCGGACTGGCTGACCTATCCTAGCCAGAGCGCCGAAGCGCCGCTGCGCGCGGCAGTGGTTAACTGGTTGTCGGATCGGGTGATGGGGCCGGTGGCCGCCGATGACGTGGTGCTGGTGAACGGCGGGCAGAACGCCATCGGGCTGGTGTTTCAGGCCTGCCTTTCCGGCGAAAAGCCGGTCGTGCTGCTAGAGGATCTGGCCTATCCCGGCATCCGCCAGGCCGCAGCCCTGATGCGGGCCGAACCGGTCGGGCTGGAGATGGACAGTCAGGGCGTGCGCCCCGATGCGCTCGAGTCGGCTTGCAGGCGGCATGCGACGGCGCAGATCCTGTGCATTACACCGCAGGCGCAAAACCCCACGGCGGTTTGCATGGGGTCAGAGCGAAGAGCCGAGATTGCCGGTATCGCGCGGCGCTATGGCCTGCAAATTCTTGAGGATGATTGCTATTCGGTCAGCGACAGCGATTTGCCGCATGTTCGCGCGCTTGCACCCGAGCGGACGTGGTATGTCGGCAGTCTGTCAAAATCGGTTTCGGCGGCGTTGCGCTTTGGCTATGTGGTCTGCCCGACGGGACAGGGCGAGGCTGGGCGGCTGACAGCACAGCACGCGTTCTTTGCGCTGGCGCGTCCGGTATCGGACCTGTGCCTTGAGCTTTTGACCAGCGGCGATGCGCTGCGGATTCGCCGTGATGTGATGGCGGAACTGGCCCCGCGCCTGCAAAGCGCTGTCAACACGCTGGGCGCGTTTGAATTATCCTGGCAGCCGGGTTGCCCGTTCGTCTGGCTGCGGATGCCCAAGGGGTGGCGCGCCTCCAGTTTTGCGCGGATCGCCGAGGCGGAAGGGGTGCTCATGCGATCCGCCGATACCTATGCGCTGAATCATGGCCGAGCCCCAAATGCGGTGCGTCTGGCGATTTCGGGCATCGTGCCACGTCCGCGTTTTGATGCGGCGATTGCCACGCTGGCCCGCCTTTTGGCAAGTCCGCCTCAGGAATTGAGTGTTTAGGCGTGGCCTTGCCGATGTTGCACCGAGGACTCATCAAGTCGATTTGATCAATCTTTAAGAAGGCTTGCATTGACGGGTGCAGGCCAGATCCGCATCATTATTCTATCGAGCTAAATAAAAGAGAGAACCCAAAATGGGACAGTCAGCCTTTCATGCCCCTCACGGGGGCAGCGTTTTTCTGGGTTTTCGCAAGAACCGCGCCGGTGCCACCGAGATCGTTTATGACGACGGCGTGGCGCGCCGGATGGTCTGGCGCGTGACGCAGGCCATCACCGACGAGGGTCGACTTTCGGAAGCGCTGTCGCGCGCGGTCAATCAGACCAGGGTGCTTCCGGCGCTTTATGCCGAGTTGAAAAAGCGCGCCATCATGGTCGAGGCTGTCATCCGCTGACCGGAACCGCCCGTTGACGCGTCTTTGTGCCGCGTTGGCGGGCGCAAGTATGTTTTCGGCCAGTTGTCAGGCTGGGCGGTTCGAATAATTTGATCAAAATACTCTCGCCCCCTTTCCACAGGCTTCGGGCTGTGCGACAAAAGTGTAAAGCAGCGATGCGACGGGGGGCATGATGAGTTCTGGAGGTATTCTGAGCCGGCTGCGCCGCTCGGAAGCGTCAAGCGGGCTTGCGATGATAAGCCCCACCGCGCTTTACGCGATCGTCATGCTGGCAGCTCCGCTGGGAACGATCATTCTCTACAGCTTTCTGACCGATGGCTATCTGGAGATCGTGCGGACTTTCACGATG
Organism: Rhodobacterales bacterium; assembly: GCA_031408575.1. Lineage (GTDB taxonomy): Bacteria > Pseudomonadota > Alphaproteobacteria > Rhodobacterales > Rhodobacteraceae > Aliitabrizicola. The sequence continues at coordinate 11,414 of JANNWS010000141.1, read as the reverse complement.
TCCAACTATGTCGAGGCTTGGACGAACGAGCTTTACCGCACGGTGATGCTGCGCTCTCTGGCGGTATCGCTGACGGTCACGCTGGTCACGGTGCTGCTGGCGTTTCCGGTGGCCTACTTCGTGTCGTTCCATGTCGAGCCGTCGCGCAAGTCGCTTTGGCTGTTTCTGATCACCATCCCGTTCTGGACCAGCTACCTGATCCGGGTGTTCCTGTGGAAAGTGATCCTGGGCTACAATGGCGTGGTCAATTCGGGCCTGATGGGCATCGGGATCATCGACGAGCCATTGCAGTGGATCAACTATAATGTCGGGGCGGTGGTAATCACGCTGGCGCATGCCTATGCGCCCTTCGCGATCCTGCCAATCTTTGTTGCACTGGAAAAGATCGACCGGTCGCTGCTGGAAGCGGGTCAGGATCTCGGCGAGTCGCGCTGGCGGACCTTTACGCGGGTGACGCTGCCTCTGGCCATGCCGGGGGTGATCGCGTCGGTGCTGATCGTGTTCATCCCGACCATTGGGGATTATGTGACGCCACAGCTTGTGGGTGGCCCCGAGGGGCGGATGGTGGCGAACCTGATCCAGTTGCAATATCTCAAGCTGGACAATTATCCGCTGGGATCGGCCATCGCGGTCTCGGCAATGGTGATCGTGACAATCGTCAGCCTGATCTTCCTGTTCCTGAACCGACGCTACCTGAAGGGACCGAAATGATGAAGGGTGGCGGGTTCAGAGTATATGCGCTGTGCTATCTGGTCTTTCTTTATGCGCCGATCATCCTGTTGCCAATGTTTGCGTTCAACGATGCGACCGTCATCGCCTTTCCCCTGTCAGGATTTTCGACCAAGTGGTTCGCAGCGATGCTGGACGACCCGCCGCTGCACAATGCGGTCAAAAACAGCCTGATCATCGCAGTATCGACGGCGATTCTTTCGACGACGCTGGGTGTCTTTGCCGCCCGCGCGTCAACCCGCTACAACTTTCCGTTGAAGGCCGGCCTGATGGGGCTGATCATGCTTCCCCTTGTGCTGCCCGAGATCATCGTCGCCGTATCGCTTTTGGTGGTGCTGTTGGGGATCGGCGTGAACCTGTCGTTGTTCACGGTAATTCTGGGACATGTGCTGGTTTGCACACCGTTCTGCATAGCGATCTTGTCTTCGGCGTTCCAGTCGCTGGACCGGTCGCTGGAGGAAGCGGCCTATGATCTGGGTGAGACGCCGCTGTCGACGTTCCGGCTGATCATCCTGCCGCTGGTGATGCCGGGCATCATCTCGGCGCTGCTGATCTCGTTCACCATCAGCCTTGATGAGTTTATCATCGCCTTCTTTCTTGCGGGAACGCAGGCGACGCTGCCGGTCTACATCTTTTCGCAGTTCCGCTTTCCGCAGGCTGTGCCTGTGATCATGGCGCTGGGGACGATCCTTGTGCTGTTGTCAATCGTGCTGCTGTCGATCGCTGAATTTTTCCGCCGCCGTGGGCTTGCCCGATCTGGCGCAAAAGATACCGGAGGCTTCCTGTGACCGAGAAACCAACCATGATCGAGTTCAGGGATGTGCAGAAATACTATGGCGATTATCACGCACTGCGCGGGATCAACGCCTCGATCCGGGCGGGCGAGTTCTTTTCGCTGCTGGGGCCGTCGGGCTGTGGCAAGACGACCCTGCTGCGCACGATTGCCGGGTTCGAGAGCATCTCGTCCGGGGCGGTTCTGATCGACGGCAAGGATGCGGCGAGCATTCCGGCCAACAAGCGGCCGACCAATATGGTGTTCCAGTCCTACGCGATCTTTCCCCATCTGACGGTCGAGGAAAACGTGGGCTTTGGTTTGCGCCGGGCCAGTCTGTCCAAGGATGAGCTGGGCCGCCGGGTGGGCGAGGCGCTGGAGATGGTAGGCCTGATGGGCTTTGGCAAGCGGGCGGCGCATGCCCTGTCGGGAGGCCAGCGCCAGCGCGTGGCGCTGGCGCGCGCGCTGATCCTGAAGCCGAAGGTTCTGCTGCTGGACGAGCCATTGTCTGCGCTGGACAAGAAGATGCGCGAGCAGATGCAGATGGAGTTGATCAAGCTGCAACGGCAGGTCGGCATCACGTTCGTTCTGGTGACGCACGATCAGGAAGAAGCCCTGGTGATGAGCGACCGCATTGCGGTGATGTTCGAAGGACAGATCGCACAGCTGGACGATCCCGAGACGCTGTATCGCCGCCCGAAATCACGGCAGGTCGCAGATTTCATCGGCACGATGAATTTCCTGCCCGCTACGGTCATGACGGAAACCCCCGAAGGGTTCGAAGTGGATGTGGCCGGGCTGGGGCGTTGCCCGATGGCCGCCGCACAAGCCGCCGGCGCACCAACAGGCGGGCCGGTCAATGTGGGCTTCCGCCCCGAGACCCTGACGATCCTTTATGACGGCCAGACCGCCACCGACCGCGAGACGCCCGGAACCATCGAGGAAGTCGTCTACTACGGCGACATGACCTATTACGATGTCAAGTTGGACGGGGTCGAAACTCCGGTGCGCCTGTCGATGCGCAACCTGTTCGGGCGGCCGGTACTGGATATCGGAACCCGCACGCGGGTGGCGTGGAGTGCAGGCGCTCTGGTGCTGTTCCGTTGAACCGGTTCGGTCTTTCCAGTTGAATTGAGCGCGTGCCGCGCAAGCCATTTATCTGGGCATGCCTTCGCACGCCCGTGCGCTGCCCGCGCGGGGGATATTTCCGGACAGAAAATCGGCGGCTGTTTGCGGTGTCCGGCGGGTTTTCCGGTTGGATGTTCGGTTGCCTTTGGCAGGGATATTTTTGAACAGAAAACGGTGGCGGGTAGGCACTATCTGTCGGGGGGCAGCAGGCCCAGGCCGCGCAGGTAAATGCCGATTCCGGCCTCTAGCAGGTCTTCGGGGGCGAAGGGCGAGCGGGCGCCGGGCTGTCCGCGGGTAAAAAGTTCGACGACACCGTGGCTCATCGCCCAGATATGGGCGCTAAACATCGCGGGCGGGGGGCGCTTTTCGGGCGGAATATGGGCGGAAAGGGCGGTTGCGGCCTTTTCCAGCACGGCGCTCGCCTTGGCCGCGACCATCGCGAGGTCGGGGCTTGTGTTGATCGAAATGCCGCTTTCGAACATCGCCTGATAGTGACCGGGATATTTGCGCGCAAAGGCAAGATAGGCCCGGCCCGTCGCCTCGAATGCCGCAAGTGCCGAGGGTTGGCCGTTGTTGTAAGCGTAGTCCATCAGGGCGGCGAAAATCTCGTACCCCTGCCGGGCGGCTTCGGCAATCAGGTCTTCGCGGCCGGCAAAATGCCGGTAGACGGCGGCGGGGGTGACATCTGCGGCCTTCGCGGCCTCGGACAGGGTGAAGCCTTGCGGGCCTTTTTCGGTGATCAGGGCGAGGGCTGCTTCGACCAGGGCCTGGCGCAGATTGCCGTGATGGTAGCCGCGCTTAGACATTCAGGATGTCCGGCCCCCCGCAGATCGCCGAGTCGGGCGTTCCGATCAGGTCGAGGTTCTTTCCTTTGAAATCAACTGCATGCAGAACGCTTTGAATCGCTGCGATACGGGCGCGGGATTTGTCGTCGGAACGGATCACCGTCCAGGGCGCACGCGGGGTATGGGTGCGGCGCAGGGTGTCGGTGATGGCGTCGGTGTATTCGTTCCACTTTGTCAGCCCGTCCACGTCGATCTGGCTGAGCTTCCATTGTTTGAGCGGATCACTTTCGCGGTCGAGCATGCGCTTGAGTTGCTCGGCACGGTCGACGCTGAGCCAGATCTTGAGGAACACGATGCTTTCATCGACGAGGATGCCTTCGAAGAACGGCAACTGGTTGAAGAAATGTTCGCGCTGTGCGGGGGTGCAAAAGCCGAAGACATGCTCGACGATGGCGCGGTTGTACCAGCTGCGGTCAAACAGGATGATTTCGCCCGAGGCGGGCAGCCAGTCTGCATAGCGCTGAAAGTACCATTGCGCGGCTTCACGTTCCGAAGGTTTTGACAGCGCCACCACGGTGGCATAGCGCGGGTTCAGGTTCTCGCGCATGATCCCGATGGTGCCACCCTTGCCTGCCGCATCGCGGCCCTCAAATACGACGACCAACCTCTTGCCGGTCAGCCGCATGTCGGCCTGCATCCGGGCAAGCTGGATCTGCAGCCTGTCCATATGGTCCGTGTAGGCTGACTTGGACAGCTTTTCGCGGTAGGGGTAGGTTTTCGACAGGATGTCGTCCTTGTCGGCCTTGGCTATGGCGCGGCGCACCTCTTCGGGCGCGTCTTTCTTCAGGTGGCGGCTGATCGCGCCGTCGAAAGGCAGTTTCATCGTGTCATATCCCCGATCTTCGCCGGATCAGTATGGCGATTGGGGCGATTAGCGCAATCCGGCGCGGCTGGCCGCGCGGTCGATCGCGGCGATGATTTCGGGAGTGCGGCTGTGGTGGGGCATGTGGCCCGCGCCGGGAAGCAACGTAAGGTTGCCGTCCGGAAGGCGCTTCGCGAGCGCCTCGGCATGGATCGGGGCCGGCACGATGGTATCCGCAGTGCCGTGGATGATCTCGACCGGCATATCAAGGGCGGCGTAGTTCTGCGACATCAGCGTGAGATGTGCCTTGAGCGCGTTGACCTGCTGCGCGTTGTTGCGCAGCGAGGCGCGGCGCAGGGTCAGGCCCGCGCCGACATAGCTGGCATAGCCCTGCGGCACCGGGTCGGGCGCAAAGATGCTGCCGATCGCATCTTCGGCACGGGACATCGGTGCAAAGGCGGAAATGAGCGGGATGACTGTGGCCCCGCCGATCCGGCTTGACGTGACACGGTACCAAGGGGCGAGATCGCCCGGCCAAGGCATCGTGGCGCCCGAGACGATGACCATCGCCGCGATATCGCCGGGGTCGCGCAGCGCCCAAGCCATGGCGACAGCCCCGCCATAGCTGTGGCCCAGCACGATGGGATTGCGCACTCCAAGCTGGGCGGCCGCCGCGCGCAGTTGATCGGCTTGCACCAGCGGACTGATGCCGTTGTCGCCAAGACTTTCGGACCAACCAAGACCCGGGCGGTCGAACACGATCACGCGGTAGCGGTCTTGCAGTCGGCTGACCAGATCAAAGGTAAAGTCGCGGGTGTTACCGCTGGCCCCGTGAATCAGGACGAGGTCTGGACCTGCGCCGAACACTTCAGCATGCACCGTCTTTCCGTTGACATCCAGAAGCTGACCGCGCGGCGGATACGTCGCCTCTGCCGCAGCCTCGCGCGATCCTGCACGGCTGGCCACCGCAGCGCAACCGCTGACGGTTACGGCGGCAAGGATCAGACTAGTGGCCAATTTTCGAAATATCATAGGGCGTTGACTGGTAAATCTCGTTTATCCAGTTGCCATATAAGAGGTGCGCATGGCTTCGCCAGCGGTTCAGCGGGCGCATCAACGGATTGTCATCGGGATAGTAGTTGGCAGGCACGTTGATCGGGGTGCCATTGGCAATATCGCGGTCGTATTCCTGCTTGAGCGTGTCGCTGTCATATTCGAAATGATTGATGATGTAGAGTGCGCGGTGGCCCTCATCCTCGATCAGGCAGGGACCGACCTCATCCGAACCCAGCAGCGTGACAAGGCCGGGGGTGCCATCAAGGTCGGATTGCCGCGTTTCGGTCCAGCGGCTGACGGGAATCACGAAATCATCCGAAAAGCCCCGCAGATAGGGCGAGGTCGGCGCAAGATTGGCGTGGCGGAAGCAGCCGAAGGCCTTGGCGGCCAGCATGTGCTTGGGCACACCGTGAAAATGGTAGGCCATCGCCATGCCGCCCCAGCAGACGCCGAAAGTCGATTGCACGTTGGTCTGCGTCCAGTCCATCAGCTGTTGCAGTTCGGCCCAATAGGTCACCTCCTCGAAGGCGAGGTGTTCGATCGGCGCGCCGGTTATGATGAGGCCGTCGAACTTTTCATCGCGCACGTCCTGAAACGGGCGATAGAACGCCTCCATATGGGCGGCTGCGGTGTTCTTGGTCTGATGTTCCGACATCCGGATCAGGTGCAGGTCGATCTGTAGCGGCGTCGCCCCGATCAGGCGGGCGAACTGGTTTTCGGTCTGGATCTTCTTGGGCATCAGGTTGAGCAGTCCGATCCGCAGCGGGCGGATTTCCTGCGTGGCCGCCCGTTCCGGCGTCATCACCATGACGCCTTCGCCCTTGAGGACGTCGAAGGCGGGCAGGGTGGCGGGCAGGGTGATGGGCATATGGGTTCTCCGGAGCGGGGCGTCGTTTATGCCGCTTCGCCCCGACGATCAAGGGCGCGGGCGATCAGGTTGGAAAAGCCGGGTGCGTCGCGGACCTGAGCCACGTCTTCGGCGGTGACGGTAACACCCCAGCGCGCCATCGCGGCATAGCGGGGCTGGCGGTGATCCAAAAGGCGCGCATAAGCAAAGCGCAGGAAGGTGTCAGGATCGACGCGGTCTTCGGGCAGCTTCTGTTCGGTCAGGTAGTCGGCCCAGACGCGCGTCAGAAAATCGGGCTGGTAGTAGATCGGTTTCGGGGCGCGGTCGAACCGGCGGATCAACTCGGCGCGGTGCGCGTCCGAGCCTTTGAGCCAGACGAGCAGCAGGTTGTCGGCCAGCGCCGTCATAACCGGGTCGGCAGGATCGGCGGGATCGACCACTTCGCAGATCGACCCGCCTGAATCGCAGACGAAATTGTGATAGCCATACAGGTCATGCGCGCGAGCGATAAAGCGGGGCGTGTCCAGCAGGGCCGCGATTTCGGCCTCGCGGTGTTGCGACTGGCGGCGCAGGTATTCGACGAAAGGAACACCGCCCCTGGCAGGATCGCCGGGCTTGCCGAGATAGGTCGAAAGCGGCGCGAGATTGTCGAAAGTGATGTTGGACGCGATATAGACCGAGTCGGTCATCAAAAGCTCACGCAACAGCGGCACCTTCATTGCCTCGCGCTTGAAATTGTCGGCTATGAATTCGCCCATGTAGCGGGTGCCGATGCGGTAATCGATGGAATAGTGGAACCAGTGGTCGTGGTCGCGAAGCAGGTTCGCCAGATGCGTCTTGCCAAGGCCCGACATGCCGAACAGAAGCACGCGCTTGGGCGCGCTTCCCTGCCATTCTGCTGCCGATTGGTAGATCATTCGCGCTTGCCCCTGTCTGACGCCGTTTGGTAGCGGTCTGCGCCGGGAAATTCACGCGGAATCTTTGCGCCGCAGGATGCGCCCGTCGATGATCGCCAAACCCGCCGCGATCAAGGCAAAGCCGCCATAGGCGCGGTGCGGCAACGCCTCGTGCAGAACCAGCGCACCAAGCAGAACGGCAAAGGGCACTACCAGCAGCGTGACAAGGCTTAGATTGCCCGCCCCCGCCATGCCAAGGACGCGGTAATACAGCAGATACGCGCCGGCGGTGGCGATGATCGCAAGATAGCCGAGGGCTGCCCACGCGTTTATCCCGTGACCCGAAAGCGGCAACCCCTCAAGCGCAATCGCTGTGGGGATCATGATCACGGACGATCCGGTCAGCATGCCCGCAGCCGCTACTTGCGGCGGCAAGCCGACCAGCATTTTGCGCGCCCAGGTGCCGGCGCAGGCATATGAAAATGCGGCGGCCAGAAGGGCCAACTGGGACAGCGACGTCAGGTCGATCGAGGTCAGCGATTGCCAGCCGATCACCACCGTGACACCGACGAACCCCAACACCACGCCCGCAAGGCGCTGGCCGGTCAGGCGTTCGTCCCGAAAGGCCACTGCGGCGACAAGCACCCCCATGAGGGCGGTCGCGGCATTCAGGATCGCGGCGAGGCCGGACGGGATCGTCAGTTGCCCCCAGGTGATCAGGGTGAACGGGATCACATTGTTCAAGAGGCCCATCACGAGGAACGCCACCCAAAGGCGTGGGCTGCGCGGCAAGGGCAGGCCTTTGAACGCGACATAGGCCCACAAGATCAGGCAGGCGCCGCCGACGCGGACCGCGACTGTGGTCAAGACTCCGACCTCATTCAGCGCGATGCGGTTCGACAGGAACGAGCCGCCCCAGATCGCCGACAGCAGCAGCAATTCGGCCCAGGCGCGCGGCGTGATGGTTTTCTGCGGGGTCATGATGCGGGTCTAACCAAGCCTCTCGGCACGCGCGACCCGGAAATTGCTGTTTCCCGCAGCAAAACGCCCCCGAGCCTTGCGGCGCGGGGGCGACTGGTCCGGTCAGTGCCGGATCAGAAGGTGTAGCCGATCCGGATGCCGACGCCGATGGCGTCGTTGCCGTCAAACGTCGCCGCCGGTTTGAAGGGTCCAACTACCGTTTCGGCGTCGCCAAGGGCGAAATAGCGGATCGCACCTGTGATTTTCATCGCGCCCTGCGTGTAGCTGGCAGCGACGGCAATGGAATCGTAACCATCGACCGGACCCAGGTTCAGCGTATAGCCTCCGATCGGGGTGTCATGCACGTAGGTGACAGCACCCGACCATGTCTCGCTGAACTTGTAACCAAGGCCCAGCGTATAGGTCATCACGTCATCATTGTAGTAAACAAGCGCCGTGTTGCCCGCGAGTGCTGCATAGGATGGCGGCGCGATTTCGAACCCCGTCCAGTCGACCCATCGGATGCCGCCGAACAGCAGCGTGTTTGCTGCGACGCCGGTCTGGAATTCCAGGTTTACCGATTGCGGTGTGCTGGTATCGCTGGTCGAAGTCTTGGTCCCGAAGACCGAGGATTCGGTCGTCGGCAATTCGTAATCGATGGCCGAGTTGTAGGTGAGCGACACGCGGGCCGCGATCTCGGGCTTTTCCCATGCCACGCCCAGTACATAGCCCCAGCCGCCGTCCTGTTCGCCGGTCACCTCATAAGGCTTTGTACTGCCCGGCGGCTTCAGGAAGGGAATGAACGCATCCGCCGACAGCGTCTGATAGCGGATACCACCCAGCACGCTGACGTTCGACGGGAAGGTGTAATTCAGCAGTGCCGTGTAGGAGGTGGACTCGAGGTTGGCCGTAGTACCCGCCGCGATATAGCCGGTGCCGACCGGATAATCGGTATTTGCGCCGTAGGGGCGGTCGATGATGAAAGCGGCGTCAAGCCCCTCGCGCAGTTGCGTTTTTACCGAAAGTGAGCCGGTCGTATAGTCGCCGTACATGTTGCCCGAGGATTGTCCGCCCAGAGCCGGCACTTCGGTGCCTTCCACATTTGGCGACAGAAAACCGAACGTTAGTTCGACATAGTTACCATTCTCGAAAATCACCGCCGTCGATTGCATGCTGCGATCGATTGCGCCGGCCATCGCGGCACTGGTCGACGCGATCAGCGCCCCGGCCGTCCAGATGAGTTTGCCCATTTTTTTCCTCCCTCATGCCCACCTTGCGCGGCGGCTTTGATGTTTTGCTGCTAGGTACACACACTTAATCGGTCAACTAGTGACCCCGCGTAACGTGTTTGTGACGTTACGGCCGCACGATGGCCGCCCCCGTTTTCCGGATGTTCAGCCAGTTTGCGCCGAAAATCACTATCGCACCAACGAAAACATAGACGTCAAGCGGTTCGGCATAGACAAGCCACCCAACGACCGCGATCACAGGCAGGCGCACGAAATCCATGGGAATTACAACTGTTGCGGGTGCCAGCGTCAATGCTTTCGTCAGGCACAGATGCGCCAGCACGCCCGCAATCCCCAGTATCACCAGGTATGGCACTGTCGCCGCTGTCGGAAGCGCAACCTTGCCGTCAATGGCAGAGGCCGCAATGCCCAGAACCGCCTGCATCAGCGTCAGCCAGAACAGGATCGAGACGATCCCCTCATGCCGCGTCAGGCGCTTGGTGAAGATCGCCGATCCGGCAAATCCCAGCGCCGAACCGGCTGCCGCCAGCACGCCCGCGTTCAGATGCGACAGATCGGGCCGCGCCACGATCAGGATACCGACAAACCCAAGCGCCGCCGACAGCGCCCGCGTCCGGGTAATTCGTTCAGCCAGCAGCAGCGGGGACAGCACGATCACCCACAGCGGCGAGGTGAATTCCAGCGCAAAGACCTGTGCCAGCGGAATGACCCCCAAGGCCCAGAACCACAGGTTCTGCCCGGTGAAATGAAACGCATTGCGGATCACATGAGTGCCTAGCCGGTCAGACCGGACATCGCGCAGGCGGCCCATGGCACCGGCAACGACCCCCACGATGGCAAGCCCGATAAGCGACCGCCAGGTCATCAACTCGAACGTGTCAAGCACCGGTGCCACCGCGCGACCCGCAACCGCCATAGCCGAAAACGACAGGATCGAACCCGTCATCCAAAGCGCGGCGGTCTTTGGCTGATAGGGTTCGGAAAGGCCGGCTTCAGGGCGATCAGCTTCGGTCAGGGCAGGTACCTTTGATCTGGCCCTTCGTTCATCCCCCGACCTGCTTGCTTTGTCCATAGACCACGGATCTTCCATGGAATGCTGGATACGGTTGGCCGATGCAGGCGGTCGCAATGGATATCCTGACCGTCCGGTCAAAAGAAAATCCTGAATTGGTAAAAAAATGTTACCAAAACGCTTGCATTTTGTGCGGGTGATGTCATTTTCGCCCAGCAACAAATGGATAGTCGCGACAGCCGCGCATTGAAACTTGTTGCGTGGTGTCCGCAAGGCGCTACTAAGGGACGAGGCTGCGCAAGACGGCCCGCAGAATAGAACCGGGAGGTCTACCCTGAAACCGCTATTGGCGCTGTCTGGTCTTATTGACCAGCTCAACAAGGGCTTTGCAGTCATGGCAGCCGTGCTGGTGCTGCTTAGCTGCCTTATCAGTGCTGGCAACGCCGCATCACGCTATGCCTTCAGCGTAAGTTCAAACGCATGGCTTGAAATCCAGTGGCAAATGTTCGCGGGCATTTTCCTGTTGGGGGCGCCCTACGTGCTGCGGCTAAATGAGCATGTGCGGGTTGACATTCTGTATGGCAGTTTTTCAGAGCGCAAGAAACTGTGGGTCGATGTGTTCGGCATCGTGCTGTTCCTGTTCCCGGCCGCGATCATGATGTGCATCGAAGGCTGGGGGTTTTTCCATACAAGCTTTGTGCGGGGCGAGATGTCGTCGAACGCGGGCGGCCTGCCGGTTTGGCCGGTGAAAGCGTTGTTGCCGCTTGGGTTCTTTTTGCTGCTGCTGCAAGGGGTGTCAGAACTGACCAAGCGCATCGCGGCGCTGCGGGGCGAGGCCGAGTTGACCATCGCCTATGAAAAACCGTTGCAATGACACCTGAAATATTCGAGGCCGCAGAATGCTAGAGTACGGATTCATGGCGCCCGCGATGTTCGCAGGGCTGGTCGTTTTCATGCTGATCGGTTTCCCGGTCACCTTCTCGTTGTCTGCACTGGGGCTGTTCTTCGGCTTTATCGCGATCGAGGTCGGATATTTCGACTTTTCGTTCCTGCAGGCGATGCCTTACCGCGTGTTCGGCATCATGGCGAACGATCTGCTGCTGGCGATTCCGTTCTT
>JANNWS010000140.1:0-7070 GCA_031408575.1 Rhodobacterales bacterium | reverse complement strand
GATCTGTTCATCGGGGCTTACGCGGCCCCACCGGGGCCACGGTCCCCTCTTCATCAGTGTATCTGCTTGTCTTCATTCGAAATCTCCTCGTTCATCCTGCCGAGAAAATTCTACCTATGCAGCACCTTACTTTCGGGAGGGGTTACCGTTCTGATGACAATCACTTTTGCGCCAGAAGCGACACGTCTGATGGCGCCTCTTATTGCCGGACCTGCTGCTACCGCTCGACGGATGGCATTTGCATGTATCGGCTTTCGGAAAAGCCCTGATGCCATCGAACGTGAGACTGGAAATCACGGCTGCTCCCTCGTAACAAGGTTGTACCAGCTAACCGCAAACCCAGACGGAATATGTGACCTCCTTGTAGCGCGTACGGGTTTCGGAGGCCGGTCAACATAGGAGGATACTGCATCATGATGAGAGTTGCGCTTGGAATGACGGCAAGCCTTGTGGCAATGCTGTCGGCCACGGTCGTTTCCGCCCAGTCGCTTGCCGAAATCGAGTCCGCTGCAAAGGCGGAGGGGATGCTGACGACCATCGCCCTGCCGCACGACTGGTGCGGCTATGGCGATGTGATCGCCGGTTTCAAGGCCAAGTACCCCGAGATCACCGTCAACGAACTGAACCCCGATGCGGGCTCGGCCGACGAGATCGAGGCGATCAAGGCCAACAAGGACAACAAGGGTCCGCAGGCGCCCGATGTGATCGACGTGGGCCTTTCCTTCGGGCCTTCGGCAAAGGCAGAAGGGCTGACCCAGCCCCACAAGGTTGCAACCTGGGCCGAGATCCCCGACGCCGTCAAGGACGCCGACGGCCACTGGTATGGCGACTATTACGGAGTGATGTCCTTTATCGTGAACACCGATCTGGTTCAGAACGTGCCGCAGGACTGGGCTGACCTGCTGAAGCCGGAGTACGCCGGACAGGTGGCGCTGGCGGGCGATCCGCGCGCGTCGAACCAGGCGATACTGGGTGTTTTAGCGGCGGGCATGTCGACCGGCGCTGCCCCCGGTGAGGCTGCGGGCAAGGCAGGGCTGGAGTTCTTCAAGGCGCTGAACGACGCCGGCAACTTTGTTCCGGTCATCGGCAAGGCCGGCACGCTGGCGCAAGGCACCACGCCGATCATCATCATGTGGGACTATAACGCGCTTGCCGCGCGCGACACGCTGGCAGGGAACCCCCCTGTTGAGGTCGTGGTGCCGAAGTCGGGCGTTCTGGCCGGGGTCTATGTGCAGGCGATCAGCGCCTATGCCCCACAGCCCAACGCCGCGAAACTGTGGATGGAGTACCTGTATAGCGACGAGGGTCAGCTGGGCTGGCTGAAGGGCTACTGCCACCCGGCGCGCTTTAACGCGATGGCTGCAGCCGGCAAGATCCCGCAGGATATGCTGGACGCGCTGCCTCCGGCTGCCTCCTACGAGGCCGCGTATTTCCCGACATTGGAAGAGGTCGACACCAACAAGGTCGCCGTCACCGGTGGCTGGGACGCCGTCGTCGGCGCGAACGTCGAGTGATCTGACCCAAAAAATGCCCTGTCCCGGCTGGTCTGGGGCGGGGATCTCACCTGGGCCGCAAGACGCCCCGGGAGCCTGACAGACAAGGGACACCGCAATGCCCGATGCCACCCCGCGCCGCCGTCCGGTCCGGCGCCTGCCGCTTGAATGGCTGGGCATCCTGCCGTTCGTGGTCTTTGCCCTGCTGTTCCTGATCCTGCCGACGATGAAGATCGTGGTGGGTGCCTTCCAGACGCCCGACGGCGGCTTCACTTTTCAGAACGTGATCGACCTCAACACCGCGTCGATCCGCAGCGCCTACTGGACCTCGATCAAGCTGTCGCTGATTTCGGCGACGCTCGGCTGCGCCGTGGGGTTTGCAATGGCTGCGGCGGTCGTCTTCGGCGGCTTGCCAAACCGCATCCGGGGGCCGCTGCTGACTTTTTCCGGCGTCGCCTCGAACTTTGCAGGGGTGCCGCTGGCTTTTGCTTTCATTGCTACCCTCGGTCCCGCAGGGCTGGTAACGCTTTGGCTTCGCACCGAATTCGGCATCAACCTGCGCGCCATGGGGTTCAATCTGCTCAGCTTCTGGGGCCTCGTCGTCACGTATCTGTTCTTCCAGATTCCGCTGATGATCTTGATCATCACCCCTGCCCTTGACGGCTTGAAGCGCGAATGGCGCGAAGCGGCAGAGGTGCTGGGGGCCACGGGCGCGCAATACTGGCGGATGGTGGCGCTGCCCATCCTTTTTCCTTCGCTGCTGGGGACATTCGCACTTCTTTTCGCCAACTCGTTCGGGGCCGTCGCCACGGCCTTTGCCCTGACCGGTCCGCAGCTGAACATCGTCCCGATCAAGCTGTTCGCCCAGATCAGGGGGGATGTGCTGGGTAACCCGAACCTCGGCTATGCCCTCGCCTTCGGGATGATCGTCATCACCGGACTGGCCAATGTGACGTACATCGTGCTTAGGACCCGATCGGAACGGTGGCTGAAATGATCCGCTTCTTCGCCTGGACGGCGTTATTGCTGGGTGTACTGTTTTTCCTGATGCCTCTGATCGGCATGACAGAGTTCAGCCTGAAGATGCGGCGCGGCGAATACTCCTTCGACGCCTACCGGCGGGTGTTCGAGGATCAGCGGTTCTGGGACACCTTCAGCTACTCGCTGATCCTGGCCGGGGCGACCATCGTGTTCGGCGTGCTGCTGGTCGTGCCCACCGCCTATTGGGTGCGGCTGAAACTGCCACAGGCACGCCCGATCATCGAGTTCATCACCCTTTTGCCACTGGTTATCCCGGCCATCGTTATCGTTTTTGGCTATATCCGGCTTTACAACACGTCATCGGTGCTGCCGCTGACCGGATCGGCGATGGGGACCAATTTCCTTTTGACGATGGGTTATGCCACGCTGGCACTGCCCTACATGTACCGCGCCGTCGATACCGGCCTGCGGACCATTGACGTGGCCACCCTGACCGAAGCGGCGCAAAGCCTTGGGGCGGGGTGGATCACGATTCTTGCAAGGATCATCCTGCCGAATGTGTTGGTCTCGGTTCTGTCCGGGGCCTTCCTGACACTGGCCATCGTGATTGGAGAGTTCACCATGGCGGCACTGCTGAATCGGCCCGCCTTCGGCCCGTTCATGCAGCTGCTGGGGGCAAATCGGGCCTACGAGCCGCCTGCTCTGGCCGTGATCGCCTTTGTGATCACCTGGGGCTGTATGGGGCTGATCCAGCTTGTCACCCGGTTCTCGAAACATGAAAGGGCCAAGGTCTGATGACCTTTCTTGACCTGACCAACCTTGAAAAGGTCTTCGGCGCGAACCGTGTCGTAAAGGATTTCAGCCTAGGCATCGACAAAGGTGAGTTCGTGTCGCTGCTCGGCCCCTCGGGCTGCGGAAAGACGACGGTCCTTCGGATGGTGGCAGGGTTCGAGACGCCAACGTCGGGCAGCATCTTCATCGACGGGCAGGATGTCACCGGCCAGCGCACGAACCAGCGCGCCATCGGCATGATGTTTCAGGCCTATGCCTTGTTTCCCAACATGACCGTCGCCGACAACGTGGCCTTCGGGCTGAAGGTCAAGGGCGTACCCCGGACGGAGCGCGAAGCCCGCGTGACGGAAATGCTGCGGCTGATCGGCCTGCCCGATCTTGCCACGCGGTTCCCATTCCAGTTGTCGGGCGGGCAGCAGCAGCGCGTGGCGCTTGCGCGTGCCCTGGCGCCTCGACCCCGGGTCCTCCTGCTCGACGAACCCCTGTCCGCGCTTGACGCCAAGGTGCGCGTCTCCCTGCGCAACGAGATCCGCGAGATTCAGCGAGAATTGGGGATCACCACGATCTTCGTGACGCATGATCAGGAAGAGGCTATGTCGATCTCTGACCGTATCGTGGTGATGAACGGCGGTATCGCCGAACAGGCAGGCGCGCCGTTCGAGATATACAACAACCCGCGCACCCGGTTTGTTGCGGGGTTCGTCGGCACGCTGAACATGTTCACCGCGACGGTGGAGGCCCCTGAGGATGGGCTGCTGACCGTTGCGGGTCAACGGGTGGTCCTGCCCAAGGGGCCAATTGCGGCGCGCAAGGGCGATACTGTCACCTTGGCGCTGCGGCCCGAAGCGATCCGGCTTGGCCGCGCCGAGGGCCGCGATGTCGTGATGCCCGCAACCATCGACGAGGTCCATTTCCTCGGCTCGGTTATCCGCGTCCGGGCGCGCGTTGCAGGCACGGTGGTGGCCCTTGATACCTTCAACCGCCCGGACCAACCTCCTCCGCCGGTTGGCAGCACGGCAGAGATCAGCTTTGCAGCCAGCGATGTGATCCTGCTTCCGGAATAGCAGCCACTTTCCAAAGACTGCTTTCCCATTCGTGCTGTAGACCGGCACCCAATCGACCCGCTTTGGCCAACGTCCGTAACCCGCCCCCGGGCCCCTTACTTAGCAAGAGGTGCGCTACGCATTCGGTGCCGGGCTGGCCGGAGACTGGGTGGGCTGGTGGACAGGAGGATCGTCCTATGCCTACCGAAACCCTTCCAATCGTCGTCCCGCGTCGTCCAGCATGGAACAAAGGCGGGATTATCGGGCAGAAACGCCCCTTGGCACCGAAGCATGTCTGGTCCATCCGAGTTCGGCTCGAGATGGCGGACAGCAAGGTGACCTGGCCTTGTTCAATGCTGCCATCGACAGCAAATTGTGAGGCTGCGATCTCGTCTGTTTGAAGGTGCGCGACGTGTTTGCAGCTGGTTGCGTCAAGGAACGGACCTCGGTCACGCAGAGCAAAACTGGAAAACCCGTTCGGTTCGAAATCACAGAGACGACAAAGCTATCGCTGGAAAGATGGATCGCGGATCATCAGATGATCGGCTCAGAGTATTTGTGGCCTAGAGCCCCCACCTGTCGACGCGGCAATACGCACGCATCATGCGCGAGTGGGTCACTTCCATCGGCCTCGAGCCGAGTGCCTACGGCACGCATTCCATGCGGCGGACCAAGGTGGCCCAAATCTATAAGAAGACCGGAAATCTGCGGGCGGTGCAGTTGCTCTTGGGCCATACCAAAATGGACAGCACGGTCAGATACCTTGGGGTAGACCTCGACGATGCGCTGACACTTTCGGAGGGCATCGACCTCTAAGATTTGCCGCGCGGCGCGAACTGCGCCGGGCGGCCCAAAGCGGCCGGTCGGTCCGGTCGGGGCGCCGCGGTGCGGCTTCGTCAGACCGGGCACTCAGGCTTCCCATCTTGCGTTGATGCGGATCTTCACTGGCCTTGTTATCATATGTAGACGCGGGACGGTGAAACCGTTGAAGCTCAGGCAGGAATTTGATGCATGACCACAGATCCCTATGACGCGCTTGGCCTGACCAAGTCCGCCACGGCAGACGAAATCAAGAAGGCCTACCGCAAACTGGTACGCACCAGTCACCCGGATCTGCATCCTGATGATGCCGGGGCCGAGGCCCGGTTCAAGGCCATTTCGGCCGCCCACGACCTGCTGAAGGACCCCGAAACACGGGCAAAGTTCGATGCAGGCGAAATCGATGCCGCAGGTGCGGAGCGCCCACAGCGCCAGTACTATCGCGACTTCGCGGAGTCGACCGGCAGTCCCTATCAGCAGGGGCGTGGTTTCGAAGCGCAGGGCGATCCAGCGGATATCTTCGCCGAGATCCTGCGCCAACGGACACGGGGCAGCAGCTACGGCAACCCACGCGACCACGGGACCTATGTCGCCCCCGGTCCCGACTTACACTACGCGCTCGAGGTGCCGTTCATGGATGCCGCGCGCGGCGGCCAGATTGACATCACCCTGCCTGGTGGTAGCGGCATTTCCGTCAGGATCCCGCAAGGGGCACACGACGGACAGACCTTGCGTCTGCGCGGCAAGGGTGGCCCGGGCTATGGCGGCGGTCCAGCGGGAGACGCCCTGATCGCGCTGTCCGTGCACCCGCATCCCGTGTTTCGGCGCGAGCAAGACGACATATTGCTGACCCTGCCGATCACCATCGACGAGGCCGTGCTGGGTTCAAAGGTAGTCACCCCCACGATTGACGGGCCGGTCACCTTGAGCATTCCCAAGGGCACCAACTCCGGTCGCATCTTGCGCATGCGCGGTCGCGGCGTGGCTCGACCGAATGGCAAGACCGCTGGCGATCAGCTCGTTGAACTGCGGATCGTGGCGCCGCCAGTGATCGACGACGCATTGCGCGATTTTCTGAGTGAATGGCGCGAAACACATGCCTATGACCCGCGCGCGGAAATGCTGAACGAGGCCCCGTCATGAACGAACACCTGACCGAAGATGAAGTCATTGCCGCTGTCCCTAGTCTCACTCGCACACGTCTCATCTCCTTGATCGAGACCGAGGTCGTCGTTCCTCTGCGCCGGGAGGACGGAGCCGTCTCGGCTCTTGTCTTCCGCCAGGTCGACGTCGCGCGGATGCAGGTGCTGTGCAATCTGGCGGAAGACCTTGAACTGGACGATGCTGCTTTGGCGGTGGTAGTCGCCTTGATCGATAAACTGCACGCTGCCAGACAGGACCTTTTGGCAATTGCACGTGCCGTGGCGGCGGAGCCGCCGGACGTTCGAGCCCGCATAGGTTCGGCCGTTCTCATGCCTAGATAGCCTCAGGAGCGGTTTGGTTCCATCGGTAAGGTTCGAACCAGCCGGTCACAAGTGGGGTGCGCCTGCTTCCGCGGTGGTGAACTCAGGTGGGGTGGACTCCAGCGGGGTCCGGCTGGCTTCTGGAGTCCAAGGTATCCACCTTGGAGTCTGCTGGATAAGAATCTGTTTTATAATGTTATTTCAGGATTCTGGGATGGGTTCTACGCGAGGTGGCTTCCCAAAAATTCGGCACTGACGCTAGCGATGTGCCACGCCGCGCCCGCCAGCGTACAAACAGGGCCGGGGAAGAACCATGCCAAGTGGGGGCGACGCACCCGGCCGAGGCTGTGTGGAAACTCTCGCGCCAAGAGCAGCTTGCGATGTGATGGGTTCGCAGCAGGTCTTTTTGTCTGCTTGAGTTCATGCAACCCGCCATCGGCGTGCATATCGGTCCGGTGAGGGCATTTTTTCAGCTTTTG
>JANNWS010000139.1:0-1733 GCA_031408575.1 Rhodobacterales bacterium | reverse complement strand
GCCTGGACCAAGGCGCTGGCGGCGGTGGACTATGACGGCTTGCGGCGCGAGCAGGCGGCGCGGGTCGAGGCGTTCAAGCGCGGCGAGACGCGGACGCTGATGGGAATAGGCCTGACCCATTTCACCGAGATTGTCGGCGCTGGGCCGGTCAAGAACTGTGACATCCTGGGGATGGGGATGTTCGACAGTTGCGAAATCCGCATCCATCCGACGGGATCGGCGATAGCCCGGCTGGGAACGATTTCGCAAGGGCAGGGGCATGCCACGACCTTCGCCCAAATTCTGGCGACAGAGATTGGTCTGCCGGCGGACAGCATCACCATCGAGGAAGGGGATACCGATACCGCGCCTTACGGGCTTGGCACCTACGGATCACGCTCCACCCCGGTGGCGGGGGCGGCCACGGCGATGGCGGGGCGCAAGATCCGGGCCAAGGCGCAGATGATCGCGGCTTACCTTCTGGAGGTGCATGATGGCGATGTGGAATGGGACATCGACCGTTTTGTGGTGAAGGGCGCGCCAGAGCGGTTCAAGACGATGAAGGAGATCGCCTTTGCCGCCTACAACAAGGCCATTCCGGGCATCGAGCCGGGGCTGGAGGCGGTCAGCTACTACGATCCGCCGAACATGACCTATCCCTTCGGCGCCTATATCTGCGTGATGGAGATCGACGTGGATACCGGCACGCATGAGGTGCGCCAGTTCTATGCGCTGGACGATTGCGGCACGCGGATCAATCCGATGATTATCGAGGGGCAGGTGCATGGCGGACTGACCGAGGCACTGGCCATCGCGATGGGGCAAGAGATTGCCTATGACGAGATCGGCAATTGCAAGACCGGCACTCTGATGGATTTCTTCCTGCCCACCGCGGTGGAGACGCCGCACTACACCACCGACTATACCGAGACTCCCTCGCCGCACCATCCGATCGGGGCGAAAGGGGTGGGCGAAAGCCCGAACGTGGGCGGTGTGCCGGCGTTTTCCAACGCGGTGCATGATGCGTTCCGGGCGTTCGGCTTGCGTCACGCCCATATGCCGCATGACCATTGGCGGGTCTGGAAAATCGCGAATGGTCTGGGGCTGCATGGCTGAGGGGCGCAACGCAGCCCCGGACCCGGTCCGGGGCCTGCAGCGCGGCTGAGGGAAGGCCCCGGATCGGGTGTGTGGCAACCGAGCGCACGGGGAGCGGGAAGACCCCGGATCAAGTCCGAGGCAAGCGCCCGGTTCTGGTCTGGGGCAGGCCACCGGATGACCGGCGGGGGGTGCAAAGGGGGACGGATACTAATGTCATTTGCCCAACTACAGGCCGATCTTGCCGCGCAGGGCTATGTCGCCTCGGCCGACCTTGCGATGGCGTTGCATATCGCGATTTCACTGGGTCGTCCGATCCTGCTGGAAGGCGCGGCCGGGGTGGGCAAGACCGAGGTGGCCCGCGCGCTGGCGCAGGCGCGGGGGACAGAGTTGATCCGGCTGCAATGCTACGAAGGGCTGGATGCCGCGCAGGCCATTTATGAATGGAACTACCAGCGCCAGTTGCTGGCCATCCGGGCGGCGGCGGAAGACGGTCAGACCGGGCGCAGTGTGGAGCAGCGCATCTTCTCGGAGGAGTTCCTGCTGGAACGTCCGTTGCTGCGCGCGATCCGGCAGCCCGTTCCCCCTGTGCTGCTGATCGACGAGATCGACCGGGCGGATGAGGAATTCGAGGCCTATCTGCTGGAAGTGCTGTCGGA
>JANNWS010000138.1:0-1561 GCA_031408575.1 Rhodobacterales bacterium | reverse complement strand
GGATTTTGGTCGCAAGGCCAAAGCCGTGCAGCAGGCCAAAGGCCAGCGTCGCTGCCCGGGTGTCTGGTTGGACTCCGAACCAGCGCTGAAACGCGCCAAGATTGTCCAGCGCCTTGTAGACCACCGAAAAGCCGATGATGGCGTCGATGACGTAGCTGTTGATCTTGATGCCGAACCAGACGCCCGCAAGCATCGTCACCGAATGGCCGATGGCAAACAGGCTGACGTAGAGGCCGATATCCTTCATCTTGTAGAGGAAGAAGATCACGCCGAACAGAAACAGGATGTGGTCGTACCCGGTCACCATGTGCTTGGCGCCCAGATAGATGAACGGAATGGGCAGGAAGCCGGAAACCTCCTGCACGTAACCGGCGTCGCCTTCGGTCACGTTATGGGCCAGGGCGGCGCCTGCCGTCAGAACGGCAAGGGCCAGCGTGGCGAGGGTTAACCAGATGCGCGATGGCATCCGGGTGGTGCGTGTCATGATAGGGTCCTGTGATGGAAAGGTCTGAGGAAGGCCGCGCGCCCACTGCGCCGACCGGTTCAGGTGTTCAGACCGTTTCCCGGGGTGGCCGCCGCGGTCCATCCCGGATCGCCCCGGACAGTATAGGCAGATCGCCGAATTCGGCCGCCGTCTTCGTGTCGAATATAGCGGCTTCCTGCGATGCCAAAATGACGGACGTTGCGTGATCGTGGTCGGTGGCGTCGTGATGCTGGTGGCTGTCAGCCTGCCAGACATCGCCCTTTTCGGCATGCCAGGCGGCGTGATCCGCTTCAGCCGCCAGCGTGCCGGGGCCATGGGTTAGTGCATCTACCACCGGGGCGGACGCCAGTGACAGCAGCAGCATCAGTACTGCCAGCGGCCGAATGACCCAGTTCAACCTGCGCATCTGCTCCTCGGCGAAACCCTGTTCGCAGGGCCGTTCTTGTTTCTTGTGTTATCCCCCCGTGGGGGATACGCCTTCTCTATGTCAGAACCTCATGTCCATGCAAGCCACCCTGCCATCGCCACCCGGCTGAAACGTGCCGAAGGACATTTGCGGCGGGTCATCGGAATGATCGAGGAGGGGCGGCCGTGCGTTGACCTTGCCACACAGCTGCACGCCGTTGAACGCGCGGTGGCCGAGGCGAAGCGGGCGTTGATCCATGATCACATCGACCACTGCGTCACGGCCGGGAGCGAAAACGATCTTGCCGAAATCAAATCCCTGACGAAGCTACTCTAAGTGCTGAAGACCCTGCGCAACCCGACCTTCCGCCACCTCTTCGCAGCCCAACTGGTGGCGCTGGTTGGTACGGGTCTGGCGACTGTGGCGCTCGGACTACTCGCTTGGCAGTTGGCAGGCGACAATGCCGGTGCCGTTCTGGGCACGGCGCTGGCCATCAAGATGATTGCCTATGTCACGCTTGCTCCGGTGGCTGCGGCTGTGGCCGAACGCTTGCCGCGGCGCGCTTTCCTGGTGGCGCTGGATCTGATCCGAGCGGGCGTGATCGCCTGCCTGCCTTTCGTTGATCAGGTCTGGCAGATCTATGTGCTGATCTTCTTTCTTCAGGCGGCGTC
>JANNWS010000137.1:0-21870 GCA_031408575.1 Rhodobacterales bacterium | reverse complement strand
GCCTTGGTCGAGTATCGCAGACTGACCAGCAACTCCACCGATGCGGAGGAGTCGATCAAAGGGCGTCTGGAGTTCATTGAAAAGCTATTCTTCAATGCCTATCCCGACATCGAAACCATAGACACCATTCGAACTTTTACCTCAGAGCAACGGTTGGCCATCTTTCGCCGCAGTGCTGGCGTCTGCCAAATTAAGACCCATTGCGGTGGCGAGCGGCTGATGTGGGGCGACTGGCATGCTGACCATATTGTGCCATACTCAAAAGGTGGAAAAACGACTGTTTCAAACGGACAAATTTCATGCCCGGCATGCAACGTGGCCAAAAGCAATCGAGTCGCGTCTTGACGGATAGGATTGACGAAAACAACGAGGAACTGCGCCGCCTGTTCGAAGCGCTGAAAGTTCAGATCAACACGATTGCTGGAAATTCCGGACTAGTTATGGACTTGGCCGGGGCCTGTCGACGTAACAAGCGTGTCCAGCAATGCCGGGCGGAAATAGAGTACCTGAAGGATGTACGAAACATCATTTCCCATCCATGGCGAAACTCCGTCGGACCTGCGGTAGTGGTTACCTCAGACCTTATCAATCGCACCCGGCAACTAATCGAAAATATTGCATCTATTCGCACTGCGAGCAAAGTGGGCGTTGCTGTGGGCACGCTGTACACGGCAACCACGAACACTAAGCTGGTCGCCGTGACCACCATTATGCGGGAAAAGCGTTATTCCCATGTTCCGGTTCTTGACGAACGGGGCCGAGTTATCGGTGTCTTCAACGAGGCGGCTGTCTTTGACTACCTCATGTCCCAAACCATCATCGAGTTGAATGACACGATAGTGATCGGGGACATCATGGATCATTGCCACTTGGATGCAGGTCACACTGAGGAGTTTCGCTTCATTGGCCCGAGCACGACCGAAGACGAAATGCTGGACCACCTGATCAACGTACAGGGGCCATACACCCGTGTAGGGGCGTTGTTCGTGACACCCAGTGGCAAGAAGACAGAGCCGTTGAACCGAATGATTACCATTTGGGACGTAATGCAAAGCGGGGCTTAGCTAATTCGAGTGCGGCAAAGGCAAGAGAGGTGAGTTGGTATCAGTTCGCGATGCGTTCCGGCGGATGCAGGTTGCGCTCTACAAAGACGCGACAGTTTGAAGAATTGCGGACCACTTGCAAGTTAGCCGATTTTGCCCGCAAGTGAGACACAGAGGTAAGCCGCACTCGCCTAAATCCGCTCCGAGAAACCACGAAAACAAGCACTTATCGGAATGGTGGCCGATCTAGGGACGCCCACCATACCATTTTGGGCTGATGCTATCCCTGCGAGCTGATCCAGAGCGTAGAGGTCCGCGTTGCCATTCCCTTCTTTGGCATCCAGCACCCCTGGACTATTCGCCCCCCCCTTGCACGGCTTTACGCTAAGTGCGACACAGAGGTGCGACACGACACTTAACCAGCACTCAGTGGATCGACCGTTCTCAAGCACTTAAGGTAATGGTGGGAGCTCCTCTCGCTCCGACCAATAAATCCCCGAAAAATCAGCGGTTGCGCCCTGCGGCGAGGATGTAGGTCGCGGTCATCAGGTCAAGGTGCGCGCCGCCGCCGTTCTTGGCGATGGTGATCTCGTCCGGCGAGCGGCGCGCGAAGGCGCCCGAGGCCAAATCGTAGAAATCCGCAATGACATCGGCCTCGGAAATGACGCCATGGGCGATCGGGTCCATCAACTCTCCGATGTGATGGATGGTCGTCGCGCGGGCATCGACGAACAGGCGGGCGCGCTGCACCGCCCGATCATCCACCTCGCGCATGTCGGGGCGATACGCGCCGATCAGGTCCAGATGCTGGCCGGGTTGCAGCCACTCGCCCCGGATCAGCGGTTCGTGCGACATCGTGGCGGTCGCGATGATGTCGGCGGCACGCACGGCGGCTTCAAGATCGGTCGTCGCCTGCGCGCCCGTGGCCTCGGCGGCCGCCACGGCCCCGGCAGCACTGCGGTTCCAGAAGGTGAATACGGCCTGCGGAAAGGCGCTGCGATACGCCGCGACCATCGAGCGTGCGACCGTGCCGGCCCCTACGATCAGGATATTGCGGCTGTCAGGGCGGGCAAGGCGGCGCGCGGCAAGCAGGCTGTCTCCGGCGGTTTTCCATTTGGTGACAAGATGAAAGTCGATGACGGCCTCAAGCTCGCCCGTCGTATCGCTGAACAGGGTGACCACACCGTTGATGGTCGCCTTGCCAACGGCGGCATTGCCGGGAAAGAGCGTACCCGTCTTGACCAGTTGCCCCAGCCCGTCGATCAGGGCGGCCCGGCTGAGAACCGTGTCGCCGCCACGATACAGCAGCGTATCGCCGATCTGGGCGCGCGGCAGGTCATGACCCGCCACAAGGGCATCGACAAGACCGCCCCACGAAAGATGCGCCTCGGCCTCGGGTCCGATGAAGTCGACTGTCATGGCATTGCCTCTTCTTTGTTGAGTAAACCGGCGGCCACAAGGCGCTGTGCAAACCCCGTCGGCCCGTCAAACAGATGCACCTGCCAGCCGCGCGCCGCAGCGGCCTCGACATTCTCGGGCTTGTCGTCGGTAAAAAGCAGCGCCGACGGTGCAATGCCGCAATCCTGTTCCACCATCGCATAGATCGCGGGGTCGGGTTTGATCACGCCCATAGCGCCCGAGATATAGCGGCGGTCGAACTCGCGGAAGAAATCGTATTGCGTCTCGGCATAGGCAAAGCTGTGGACACCGAAATTGGTCAGGGCGAACACCGGCACACCTCGCCCCCGCAGCGCCCGCAGCAAGGCGATCGAATGGTCGATGCGCGGCTGCGCCATGTTGATCCAGCGGTCATGCCACCAGCGGATCTGGTCGGCCCAGGCCGGGTGGCGGTCAGCCATCTCGTAGATCGTCTCGCGGAACAGGGCGCCCGCGTCGATCTGCAAGTTCATCGCAGTCAGCGGCACCTCTTCGAACAGCCGAAGGCGCGCAGCCTCGCCGATCTGGCTATCGTAATAGCGTTCCGGGTTCCATTCGATCAGCACGTTGCCGATGTCGAACACCACCGCCTGCACGTCTGTCATGCGCCGCCCCGTTTCACCGTCGACTCACGCCACAGGGTATAAAGCCCGGCTCCGCAGATCAGTGTGATCCCGGCCCATGCAGTGCTGTCGGGCCAGGTGCCGAACACCGCCGCCCCCCAGAAAATCGCCATCGGCATCGAGACATTTTCGAACGGGGCCACCAACCCCGCTTCGCACAACCGATAGGCCTGCGCGATGAAAAACCCACCCAGGGCAGCAGCCACACCCGAGGCCAGAAAGATCGGCCAGTCACCCGGGTGTGGTACGGTCCAGCCACGAAACAGAAAGGCCATCGACGGATCGCTCTGGTAGGCAAAGCGGCCATCGCCCACTGCTGCGCCCATCATCAGGCAGACAACAATTACCGAAAGCTGCACATAGAAAACCATTGTCACGGCCTTTTCCGTACCCCCAATGCGGCGCGTCAGCATATGCATCAACGCGTAACAAAACGCCGAGGCCAGCGGGAAAAGAGCTGCAGCCTGAAAACTAGCTGCCCCCGGCCGCATCATCACGACCACACCCACAAGGCCCAGACCGACGGCAAACCACCGGCGCGGTCCGACTTTTTCGCCGAGGATCGGAACTGAAAGCGCGGTAATCAGCAACGGCGCAACAAAGAAAACTGCTACCGCATCCGCAAGTGGCATCGCGGCCAGCCCAAGGAGGTAAAGCATGTTTGACGCCACGACGAAGGCTGCGCGCAGTAGATGGCTCCCAATGCGCCGAGTCCGCAGCGCCGCAAACCCGCCTTGGAACGGCAGGATGCAACCTACCACCACCAACAATCCGATGGATGACCGGATCAGCACGACCTCATGCAACGCATAATCGCCGCCAAGAAACTTGATTGAAACATCGTTGACCGAAAACATCAGCGATGCGCCGACGGCGGACAGGATGCCGATCAGCGCAAGGCGGCGCGGGAGGGAAAGGTCGCTGGTCACGGGGGCAGAAAATCGGTTGTTCCGCGCCCTGTCTATCCTGCCCGCGACACCCGCTATTGCGCCCGCGCCGCCCGGATCGCACGGTCCAGCGCATCAAGAAACCGCGAGCGGTCTTCCTTCGCAAACGGCCGTCCGCCACCCTGCCGGAACGGGTCGGCCGCCCGCAGATCGGCAGCCAGATCGCGGCTGGCCAACACCATGCCAATGTTGGCAGCGTTCAGCACCTCGCCATTGTGCTTGACCACGCGCGCCCCTGCCGCCACGCAGCGTGCTGCCAGCGGAATATCCCCCGTCACCACCACATCGCGCGGCCCGGCGCGTTCGGCAATCCACTTGTCCGCCTCATCCGGGCCGTCGGCCACGAACACCGATTCCACCAGCGGATGCACCGAAGGCCGGATGCCGCCGTTCGAGACGACCAGCATCTTTACCCCGTGCCGCACCGCAACCCGTTCCGCCTCGGCCTTGACGGGGCAGGCGTCGGCGTCGATGAACACCCGCGTCTCAGTCATAAAGCGCCTGCGTGTGGAACCCGAGGTGTTCCTCCATGAAGCTGGCCACAAAGAAATAGCTGTGGTCATAGCCCTGCTGCATCCGGATCGCGCCGTTCTGGCGGCGGGCCACCATCGCCTCGGCCAAAGCCTCGGGGCGCAGCAGGTCCAGAAACTGGTCCGATGCGCCCTGATCAATCAGGATCGGCCCGTCAAACCCGCGCTTGCGCATCAGAAGCGTCGCATCATGACCCGCCCATTTCGCCTCATCCGGCCCCAGATAGGCGGTGAACTGCTTGCGGCCCCAGTCGCTGGCGGTGGGATGGGCAATGGGCGCAAAAGCCGACACCGACCGGAAACGGCCCGGAAAGCTCATCGCGATGGTCAGCGCGCCATGACCGCCCATCGAATGGCCGGAGATCGACTGGCGGTCCTGCGCCAGCGGAAAGGCGTTGAACAGCAAGCGCGGCAATTCCTCGGTCACATAATCCCACATGCGGAAATGCGGCTTCCAGGGTGTTTCGGTCGCGTTCACATAGAACCCGGCCCCCTGCCCCAAATCAAAGGCCGGGTCATTTGCCACCCCCTCGCCACGCGGGCTGGTATCGGGAAAGACCAGCCCGACCCCCGCCTCGGCCGCCCATTTCTGCGCGCCCGCCTTGACCATCGCGTTTTCATGCGTGCAGGTCAGGCCCGACAGATACCACAGCACCGGCACCGGCCCCCGCTCTGCCTCTGCCGGCAGGAACAGCCCGAAGGTCATGTCGCAGCGGCACACGTCGGACGCATGGGAATAGACCCCCTGCACCCCGCCAAAAGCCCGGTTTTCCGAGATCGTCTTCATCGCAGTCCTTTCATACGCCCGTCCGCGCCGTGACCCAGGCAATCACCACCGTCACGGTCAGAATACTGACCGCCGTGGAAATCAGGATCGACGCCGACACCCGCTGCGGCGCCACTCCGTAGTGCTGCGCCAGAATATACACATTCCCCGCCACTGGCAGCGAGGCGGCGGCAATCATCACGCTGGCCGCCTGCGCTTCCACCTTGAACAGCACCAGGGCGGCAAATGCCACAGCCAGCGGATGCAGCACCAGTTTGGCAAAGCTGAGCCACCCGGCGACCGCAAGACGTTCCGCCGATTTCGTGGCAAGCGATGCCCCGATGGCAAAAAGTGCGCCCGGCGTGGCCGCAGCCCCCAGCAGGCCCAGAAAATCGTTTACCGGCACGGGAACGGAAAACCCGGTGGCAGACCAGACCAACCCCAGCACCATCGAGACGATCATCGGGTTTTTCACCAACCCCAACCCCAGCACCTGCACCATGCCCCACCGCATCCGCCCCTCGCGCGCCCCGGTGATGATCAACGTGATCAGGCTAGAAAACACGATCAGGTCAATCGCCAGCACCATCAGCACTGGACCCGCCGCCTGCGGCCCCAATAAAACCACCAGCATCGGCACACCCAGAAATCCGGTATTTCCGATCACCGCGCATTGCGCCTCGACCGCCGCTTCCTCCACGCTGACACCGCGCGCAAAGGCCACCCCCATCGCCAGCGCATAGACGACAAGACAGCCGGTCAGATAGGCGAGCACGAAGCGCGTCGAATAAATCTCGGCCAGCGACAGGTTCGCGGCAAAGCGGAACAGCATGGCCGACAGCGCGAAATAGAATACGAACTTGGTCAGATAGACCGTCGCCTCCGGCGTGAAGAACCGCACCCGCCCGGCCCAGTAACCCAGTCCGATCAGCGCAAAGAACGGAAGTGTTTTCAGAAGGATCGGCAGCATGGCAGGCTTTCGCTACGGCTTGGCCGAAGGCTTTCATGACCTGCCACCGGATGCAAGCGCAGCCGCCTCTGCCGATTTCATCTTCGAGAAATATCCTCGGGGGCAGCCCCGGATCTGCTCCGGGGCGTTGGGGGGGCAGACAGCCCCCCGGTGGTCCCGATCAGCGAAACACGCTCATGATCTCGTCCAGCGGCTTCTTGCGTTTCGCCACCGCAGGCACGGTCGCCCCGGCCGCCGGATAGCCGACCGGAATGATCATCACCGCTTTCTCGGATGCCGGCCGCCCGCACATATCGGCCAGGAACTTCATCGGGTTCGGCGTATGCTCCAGACAGACCAGCCCCGCATGATGGATCGCGGCGATCAGGAACCCTGTGGCGATGCCGACGCTTTCCGGGACATAGTAGTTCTTATAGCGCGCACCGTCCTGCGTTTCGCCATAGCGCTGCGCGAACACCACGATCAGCCAGGGTGCGGTCGTCAGATGCGGCTTTGATATGCCTGTCCCGATCGGCTCCAGTGCCGCGAGCCACTCATCCCCCGCCCCACCCGTATAAAACGCACGCTCTTCGTCTTCGGCAGCGGCGCGGATGCGGGCTTTCATGGCGGGGTCACTGATCGCGGCGAAATGCCAGGGCTGGTGATTGGCACCGGACGGGGCAGACCCGGCAGCCGCGATGCACGCCGCAATCACCGCCTCCGGCACCGGATCGGGCGCGAAATCGCGCACCGAATGACGCTTTCGCATGTAGTCGCGGAACGCCTCGGCGGCGGCACGCGCCGCATCGGGGGACAGTTGCACCCGGTCGGGCAGGGCCAATGGCTGATACTGAATCTCGCCCTTGCGATACATGGCCCGCCCCTATCCGCCGCCGATCAGCACACCGGCAGCAAAGACCAAAGCACCACCGACCACGACCTGCAAGGCTGCGCGCCAAAACGGCGTTTCCATGAAGCGGTTCTGAATCCAGGCAATCGCCCAAAGCTCAACGAATACCACCACGATGGCAATCGTCGTCGCCGTCCAGAAATCCGGGATCAGATAGGGCAGCGCATGACCCATGCCCCCGACGGTCGTCATCACGCCCGACGCAATCCCCCGTTTCAGTGGTGACCCCCGGCCCGACAGCACGCCGTCATCATGCGCGGCCTCGGTAAAGCCCATCGAGATGCCCGCGCCCACCGCCGCAGCCGACCCAACCAGAAACGTCGTCCAGGTGTCCTGCGTGGCAAAGGCGGTGGCGAAGATGGGGGCGAGGGTGGAAACCGATCCATCCATCAAACCCGCCAGACCGGGCTGCACCCAGGTCAGGATGAACTGCCGCCGCGCGCCCTGATCTTCGGACGCGCGGGTGCTGCGGTCAAGGTGCCGCCCCTCCAGTGCATCTGCCGCAAGCTCATGCCCTGCTTCCGCGGCGGCAAGATCGCCCAGCAGCTTGCGCGTGGCGGCATCGGTTGTGGCGGCGGCAGCGGTTTCGTAAAAGCTGCGGGCCTGACGCTCCATCCCGTGCGCTTCGGTGCGGATCTGATCCAGGCTCAGCGTCTTTGCCAGCCAGACCGGTTTGCGGGCATAGAACCCCGCCACATGTTCGCGCCGGATCAGCGGGATGACGTCACCAAAGCGGCGCGAATGCAGGTCGATCAGGCGGCGGCGGTGGCCGTCTTCCTCGGCGGCCATGCCATCAAACACAGCCGCCGACCCGGCGTAATCCGGGCGCAGACGCTCGGCATAGCTGCGGTAGATGCGGGCGTCGTCTTCCTCGGCAGATATGGCGAGTGCCAGCACCTCCTGTTCGGTCAGATCCGAAAACCGGCGGCGCTGGCTGAGGGCGGAAAGCATTGGCTCACCTTGTCTGGAATGATTCCAATGTAGCGATGACGCAAGGGGCGGCAAGCCCCCTTGCTGTGACCCAGCGACACCGGCCAGTGTCTGGCCGCGTCGGGCTTGAAATACTGAACAAAGCAGTTCATTTATGCAGTGGCAAGGTTTGCTGAGCAAACGTCCGATGACCGCACATACGACAGTTTTTTGCCCGGATCCCCCAGCGACTCCAACGGACGACTGACCGTGCGCCGATCCATGGCTTGCCGCATTGCAAAAGGCGTGGCTATGATCGCACCGCCGGGGAGATCGTCATGAATATTGCAGAACAGGTGATCAAGCGCGGTCGGAAGTATGATCAGGTGCTGGACGGCGCGTGGCTTGTGTTCCGGCGTGACGGCTATGAGGGGGCCAGCGTCGATGACATCGCACGCGAGGCGGGCGTATCGAAAGCCACGCTTTACAGCTATTTCCCCGACAAACGCCTGCTATTCCTTGAGGTGGCCAAGGGCGAATGCTGCCGTCAGGCCGCCGAGGGGGCCGAGCATATTGCCTGCGGAGCCGGTCCTTACGAGGCGCTGACCATCACAGCGACGCGGATGCTGGATTTCTTCCTGTCGGATTTCGGCATGCGCGTGTTCCGCATCTGCGTTGCCGAAAGCGACCGCTTTCCCGAGTTAGGCCGCGAATTCTACGAAAACGGTCCGGCTTTGGCCCGCGCCCGCATGGTGCAGTATTTTCATCAGGCCGAGGCCCGCGGAGAGCTGAAAATCGACGACAAGCAACTGGCTGCAGACCAGTTCGCGGAACTGTGCAAAGCCGACATCTTCCCCCGCCTTGTCTTCGGTATCGGCGGCCCGGTCGGCGAGATCGACCGCGCCCGCGTGATCAAAGGGGCGGTGGAGATGTTTCTGGCGCGGTATGGGGTGAAGGGTTAGGGGGTGCAGAGACGAACCTGTGTAGCCCCGGCCTTGCCTTCCAAAACGTAGAGACCGCTGCTTGCAGTGAGATAGGCCAGCCACGTTGATTTTCCTGTTTCCTTTCGCTGAATTCCTTCTTCGATTGGCATGAGCTTGCCAAGTTCACCCAACGTGATCTTGCAACTCGGTCCGCCATGATTTCTGCAAATGCGGTGGATAGCGGCGTCAATACGGGACAGCGCCGACTTCACGTTTACGACGATTGCGGCTTGAGCACGAACGCTATTTGCAACTTCCGCTCCCATAGATTTGGCAGTTGCGCTACTCACCGCGGGGCCTTTGGGCGCTTGCGGTTCAACTTTCAAGATCACGTGAAAATCGGTGCAGGTCTCTCTGAAACTCAGCGAAGCCGTCTGTTTGCCCAACCCCGTTACTGGAAATCCAGCCTCCCTTAGCCGCGTTGCAAGAGGTGCGAAATCACCATCGGACGACACAATCACGAATGCCGTTGCCTTGCCCGAATGGGCGAAGTCCATTGCGTCGATCACGAGGTTTATGTCTGCGGTATTTTTGCTGCGCCCGTGGCCAGTATGAATACTCGTAAACCTGTGATCGGCCTCCCAGTCACGAAGCGCCGTCATATCACCGTACACGCGACGGACCGAAACAGAGCCGCATCTTGCCGCAGTCTCAAGGATCAAATTAGCCTGATTTTGACTGACATTCTCGCCGTCTACAAGAAGTGCCACGCGAGTCTTGATTGTGAACTCTGCAGTATGCCCCGCCCAATCCTGTGTCATAACTCGCTCCACTCAACCATGAAGCCAAGAATTAACCGCGATTGCGGCAACAGAAGGGCGATCCGCCCCTATGCCCGATCCCGTGCCAGCAACTGGCCGCCCGGTCCCGGCTTTACCTCGAACCGGCTGATCTTCTTGATCAGGTCGCTCAACTTGGCGCTGCCATAGGTGCGGGTGTCAAAGTCGGGGGCGCCCTGGGTGATGAACTGACCAATCTGGCCCAGCGAATACCATTCGCCTTCGGGGTCGATGGCGCGCATGGCGGCGATGATCAGGGGGATGGCCTTGGCGGGGGCTTCCTTGGTGCCACTGCGCGGAGCGGCCTCCACCGGCAGTTCGGCAGGATGGTCGGGTGCCTCGGCCTTTGGGATGACGCGCGCGACCTCGACGGTGGCAAGGTTTTCCACATAGATGAAACGCTTGCAGGCCATGCGGAACGCTTCCGGCGTCTTTTTCTCGCCGATGCCATAGACATCCAGCCCCTGCTCGCGCACCCGCGCCGCAAGCCGGGTGAAATCGCTGTCGGAACTGACCAGCACAAAGCCGTCGAACAGCCCCGAATGCAGAAAGTCCATCGCGGCGATAACCAGACCTATGTCGCTGGCATTCTTTCCTTTCGTGTTGGAAAACTGCTGATCCGCCACAAGACCAAGCGCCGCCACCTTTTTGGCCCAGCCGGCCAGACGCTGTGCCGACCAGTCGCCATAGATACGGCGCACCGACGCCTCGCCCAAACCTGCGATTTCCTCAAAGATCGCTTCAGCATAGCCAGCCGGCACGTTGTCGGCGTCAATCAGGACGGCAAGGCGGGGGGCGCGATCTTCGGCCATGGGGTGTCCTTTGCGGTTTTTTCCCGTTTTGCCTGAAAGGGCGGCGGGGGGAAAGGGCGGTTTGCGGGCCGTACAGGGGAATAGGGGAATATACCGAAAATGCAGAGTCTTGACCTGTGGCGAGAATACGATAGCCGTATGATTTCAATGGGGGATGCTTTTCGGTCCGCCGGATTTAGGCCAGCGTTCGGCATGGCGCGATATAGTTTTGCCCGCCGTTGGCACGGCATGAACCTCTGTCCATTCGGCAGAACACGCGGCGGACGAAATCGTCATGGGGCGCCATCGGCAAGTCTTTACGCCATGAGTCGCTCCGCCTGAGGTTCCAACCCCTTCAGTACACTACCACGCTGCGGATGCTCTCGCCCCGGTGCATCAGATCGAAGCCCTTGTTGATCTCGTCCAGGGTCAGGATGTGGGTGATCATCGGATCGATCTGGATCTTGCCCTCCATGTACCAATCGACAATCTTCGGCACATCGGTGCGGCCGCGCGCGCCGCCAAAGGCGGTGCCTTTCCAGACCCGGCCCGTCACAAGCTGGAACGGCCGCGTCTGAATCTCGGCCCCTGCGGCGGCAACACCGATCACCACCGACACCCCCCAACCGCGATGGGTGCATTCCAGCGCGTCGCGCATCACCTGCACATTGCCAGTGCAGTCGAACGAGTAATCCGCGCCACCGATCTGATCGAACGGGGTTTTCGTCATGTTCACCAGATGGGGAACGATGCCGCCCTCCACCTCGCGAGGGTTGACGAAATGGGTCATCCCAAAGCGTTCGCCCCAGGCTTTGCGATCGTTGTTGATATCGACGCCGATGATCATGTCGGCGCCCGCCAGTCGCAGGCCCTGAATGACGTTCAGCCCGATGCCGCCCAGCCCAAAGACCACCGCTTTTGCGCCGATTTCCACCTTAGCGGTGTTGATGACCGCGCCGATGCCGGTCGTCACGCCGCAGCCGATGTAGCAGATCTTGTCGAAGGGCGCGTCGGATCGCACCTTGGCCAACGCAATCTCGGGCAGCACGGTGTAGTTGGAGAAGGTGGAACAGCCCATGTAGTGCAGGATCGGCGTGCCATCGAGCATGGAAAACCGGCTTGTCCCATCGGGCATCACGCCCTTCCCCTGTGTGGCCCGGATCGAGGTGCAGAGATTGGTTTTCTGGCTGAGGCACGACGGGCAGGACCGGCATTCCGGCGTGTAAAGCGGGATGACGTGATCCCCGACCTTCAGCGATGTGACCCCCGGCCCGACTTCGACCACCACGCCCGCGCCTTCATGCCCCAGGATCGCGGGGAACATGCCTTCGGGGTCGGATCCCGACAGAGTAAACTCGTCGGTATGGCAGATGCCGGTCGCGCGGATTTCCACCATCACCTCGCCGGCCTTCGGGCCGTCAAGGTTCACCTCCATGATTTCCAGCGGTTTTCCAGCGGCAACGGCGACGGCGGCACGGGTGCGCATCTTGATCCTCCCCTTGGGTTTTGCCGAAGACTGATGGAAACCGCGGCCACCTGCAACCATCCGCAGTGTGCGTTGTGGCGGAATGCGCGCGCAGTTAGGCTGCACAAGCGGACCGGCAAGAAGGATCTCCCCATGACCCACCCTGTGGCGGTACCGCTGAACAAGGCGTATCGGCTGTTGAACCACGGACCGACCGTGC
This sequence comes from Rhodobacterales bacterium, assembly GCA_031408575.1. Lineage (GTDB taxonomy): Bacteria > Pseudomonadota > Alphaproteobacteria > Rhodobacterales > Rhodobacteraceae > Aliitabrizicola. The sequence continues at coordinate 9,518 of JANNWS010000137.1, read as the reverse complement.
TGGTGACAACTGCCTATGGCGCAAAGCGCAACGTCATGGCCGCCGCATGGGTCATGGCGGTGGATTTCGATCCGCCCAAGATTGCCATCGTGATCGACCGCCCGACGCTGACGCGGGCGATGGTCGATGCCACAGGTCGCTTTGGGCTGACCGTGCCGCCGGTGGCGGCGATCGACCTGACAAACGCGGTGGGCAACGTCTCGGGTCGCGATGTCGACAAATTCGCGCGCTGGGGGATCGACTGCCTTGACGATGCCCCCGGCACCCCGCCGCGTCTGCGGGCCGGGATCGCCTGGCTTGACTGCCGGGTGATCGCAGAGCCGGGCGTGCAAGCCGCACATGATCTGTTCGTGGCGCATGTCACCGGTGCCTGGGCCGATCCGCGCGTCTTTCAGGACGGGCGCTGGCGCGAGGCGGACACCGCATTGCGAACAATCCATCACATAGCGGGCGGCACATTCTTCGCGGCAGGGGCGATGCTAACGGCCGCGGACCCCGGATAGCGGTTGATGTACAATGCGGATGGCGGTTTTTTGCATCCGCCACGCGATCCTTCACCGACCGCAAGCAAGATGCGCTTTACCAAACTACATCCTGCACTGGCGCGTGATCTGCGCATCTGCCAACATGGAAACAACGCAAAGCCCCGCCACAGCACAAGGTATGCCCCGATGCGCCCCATTCTGATCGCCGCCCTGATGTCGCTTGCGGCCTGCGACCAGCCGATACCGTCGCTGCCGCCGCTGGATGCAGGAAGCGCGGCACCGCCCCCGGTTGCGGCAGCGCCAGACAGTTGCGGGGCGGCAGGGCTTCAGGTTCTGGTCGGCCAGAATGTCGCCCTGTTCGAGGCGCAGGCCCGCACCGGCCCTGCACGCATCCTGCGGCTGGGCCAGGCGGTCACGATGGATTACAGTGATCAGCGTGTGAACGTCGCGGTCGACGCCGCAGACCGGATCACCCGCATCACCTGCGGCTGATCCGGTCTGCGGCCCAACAGGACGTCAGCTTTCTGGGCCGGCAAGGCAGGACTTGCAGACCGCACCGCGACCCACCCTGCCGGCACCGATCACCTTGGCGCTGCATGCACCGGGTACTTCGGCCACAGCCAGCAACACCAGTCGTTTGGCGACGCGATTTTCGCAATTTGTCGTGATCTGGACTTTGGTCCTTGATTTCAGATCGACAACCTCAGGCTGAACCCTGGCCAGACTGGTCGCAGGAACGGCGACCCTCTGGACTGCCCGGACCCGCATCACGGAATTGGCCTTGCCCGTCGCCATTCCTCAACGCAGTTTTTTCAGGATCTCAAGGCTCGCATACCCGTCCGGCACCAACCCCAGCGCGCGTTGATAGGCCCGAACGGCGGCAATGGTGTTCGGGCCGATCTTGCCATCAGCCGCACCTGTACCAAACCCGGCCTTGGTCAGACGCTCTTGCAACTCCACCCGCTCTTCGAATTTCAGCACCCGGTCCTCACGCGGCCAGTCGGCTGCGATGGCAGGCCCGCCCTTGATGCGATCGGCCAGATGCCCGACGCCGATCACATAGGCATCGGCGGTGTTGTATTTCTCGATCGCCTGAAAATTGCCAAAGATCAGAAAGGCCGCTCCCCGCGCGCCCGCAGGCAGCAGCACCGACGCCACGCCGTGATCGGGCAGCGCCCTACCCCCGGCAGTCCGCACGCCCAGCGCCTGCCAGTCGGCCACGGGCTTTTTCACCCGCTCGCCGGTCTCGCCAAAATCGAAACCAGGCGGCAGCGATACCTCGACACCCCAGGGCTGCCCTCGTTTCCAGCCCGATACCGCCAGATACGACGCGGTCGATGCCAGCGCATCAGAGGGATTGTCCGACCAGATGTCGCGCTTGCCGTCACCCGTGAAATCCACGGCATAGGTCAGATACGAGGTCGGAATAAATTGCGTATGCCCCATCGCCCCGGCCCAGCTTCCGGTCATGCGGTCGGGCGTCACATCGCCGTTCTGGACGATCTTCAGCGCCGCGATCAGCTGCGCCTCAAAGAACGCACCCCGCCGCGCGTCATAGGCCAGTGTGGCCAGCGACCCGATCAGGGGGAAATCGCCACGATAGGTGCCATAGGCAGATTCCAGCCCCCAGACGGCGACGACCACCTCTTTGTCCACGCCATACTGCGCCTCGATCCGGTCCAGCAGCGCCCGATTGCCCGCGAGGGCCGCCTTTCCATTCTCGATGCGCGCCTGGGAGACGGCGCTGTCCAGATAGTCCCAGATCGCCTTGGTGAATTCGCTCTGGTTGCGGTCTTTCTCGACCACGTCCGGGTCATAGCGCACATCGCGGAACGCACGTCCGAAGGTCTCCACCGAAATACCCTGCGCCAGCGCCCGGCCCCGGAACCCCGTGATCCAACCGTCAAGCCCGCCTTGCGATCCGGCCTGATGCATCTGCCCGCCCCCCACTTGATGCGGCGGCGCAAGCGTCTGCGCTTTGCCCGTGCCGCCAGCCAATGCTGCCCCCGACACGACCACCACGATCCCCGCTGCGCAGATGCGTCTCATGCTGCCGATCCATTCGACTTGCCGTTTGGATGAACTCTAGAGCCTGTCCGAGGCAAGGGGAATCCGGTTCTGGCGAAAGACGGTTGAAAATCGGAACGTCCGCCCCGGTCTGGCGCCAAAGCCCGCTTCAGGCAAACCCCCGCCCGATTGCCGCCCGGCGAACAGCACCCGCCGCCGCCCCTCGGCAAGCGCCTGCTGCGTCGTGCATTTTTTGTCCACAAGTATCCTCGGGGGGAGACCCGGATGAAATCCGGGGCGTGGGGGGCAGACAGCCCCCCGCTTGCCCGCCGGTCACTTGCGCCGCCGCACCACCTTGCGCGCGGTCTTTGCATCCTTTGCCGCTGCCTTGCCGGGCTTGCGCGGCGCGTAGCGCCCGCGCGGGGCCTGCGCACCGGCGGGCAAGGACCGCCCCTCGATCTCCAGCAGATCAAGCACGAGGCCCCCCGTCACCGGAACGGCTTCGGCCAGCCGAACCAGAACCCGTGCGCCGACCCCGATGGTCAGCCCGGTATCCGCGCCCATCAGTGTCTGCGCCTGCGCGTCGAAGTGAAAGAACTCGCGCCCGATGGCGCGGATCGGGATCAGCCCGTCGGCGCCGGTTTCATCGAGCTTCACGAACAACCCGAACCGCTGCACGCCCGACACCCGGCCCTTGAACTCTGCCCCCACGCGGTCGGACAGATAGGCGGCAAGGTAACGGTCGGTCGTGTCGCGTTCCGCCGCCATGCTGCGCCGCTCGGCGTCGGAAATCAGCTTGGCCGTGTCGTCCAGCATCTCGATATCAGTAGCCGACAAGCCGTCATCCCCCCAGCCATGCGCGGCAATCAGCGCCCGGTGCACGATCAGGTCGGAATAGCGCCGAATCGGCGAGGTGAAATGAGCATAGTTCCGCAGCGCCAGCCCGAAATGGCCAAAGTTCTGTGCGTTGTAATAGGCCTGCGTCATCGACCGCAGCGTGGTGATGTTCATCAGCTCGTTGAAATCCGTACCTTCGGCCTGCGCCAGCAGCCGGTTCAGATGGCTGGTTTTCAGCACCTGCCCCTTGGCCAACGTGAAGCCCGATGCTTCGGCCACTTCGCGCAGCGCGTCCAGCTTTTCCGGGCTGGGCTCCTCATGCACCCGGAACAGCAGCGGGCGCTTGCGTTTCACCAGTTCCTCGGCGGCGGCGACATTGGCGAGGATCATGAATTCCTCGATCAGCTTGTGCGCGTCCAGCCGGTCACGAAAGGCAACCGATGTCACCTCGCCCGCGTCGTTCAGGATGATCTTGCGTTCCGGCAGATCGAGGTCGAGCGGCTGGCGCAGCGCGCGCGCCGTTTTCGTGGCGGTGTAGGCCGCGTAGAGCGGGGCGATGATCCGGTCCACCAGCGGGCCGCATCTGTCGTTCGCCCGGCCATCGGCGGCGTTCTGCACCTCGGCATAGTGCAAGGTTGCGGCAGAGCGCATCAGGCCGCGCACAAAGCGGTGGCTGATCTTGGCCCCACCGGCATCCAGCACCATCCGCACGGCAATGCAGGGGCGCGGCACCCCTTCGTGCAGCGAACACAGATCACCCGACAGCCGGTCGGGCAGCATCGGCACCACCCGGTCGGGGAAGTAGGTGGAATTGCCGCGCAGCCTCGCCTCGCGGTCCAGCGCCGAGCCGGGGCGGACGTAGTGGGCCACATCGGCAATGGCCACCCAGACGATATGGCCACCGGGGTTGGCGGGGTCAGGGTCGGCCTCGGCGAACACCGCATCGTCATGGTCGCGGGCATCGGACGGATCAATGGTGACCAGCGGCAGATCGCACAGGTCTTCGCGGCCTTTCAGGTCGGCGGGCATCGCGACATCGGCCTCGGCGATCACCGGATCGGGAAAATGGTCGGGGATGCCATGCTGGTGGATGGCGATCAGGCTGACCGCCTTGGGGGCAGACGGATCGCCCAATCGGGTGATGATGCGCGCTTGCGGCAGGCCAAGGCGTTTGGGGCCGGTCTGTTCGGCCTCGACCAGTTCGCCATCGCGGGAGTTCAGGGTCAGATCGCGCGCCACGCGCCATTCCTTGTCGGCGCCCTTGTCGATCGGCACGATCCGCCCGCCTTCGGCATCCACGCGGAAGATGCCCAGCAGCTTCAATGGATTGCTGCCGATCAGCCGGATCAGCCGAGCCTCATAGTCATAGGCTTCACCCTCGACTTCGGTCAAGCGGGCCAGAATGCGGTCGCCCTCGGCCACGGGCGCGTCGGCGGCGCGGGGCATGAAAAGGATGCGCGGCGCGGCGCCGTCACCTTGCCATTCCACCGCTTTGGCGAACTGGTCGCCATGGTTGTCGGGCGGCAGGATGGTCAGGATGCTGACCGGGGGCAGCTTGTCGGCATCCCGGTAAGTTCGGCCGCGCTTTTCCAGCGTGCCATCGGCCTCAAGTTCGCGCAGGATGCGCTTCAGCTCGATCCTTGCCGCATCCTTGATGCCGAAGGCCTTGGCGATATCGCGCTTCGCGGTCAGCGTGGGATTGTCTGCGATCCATTGTAGGATCTGCTCTTTGGTCGGAATACTATTCATGATGCGGAGGTAGCACGAGACGGCACTTCGGTAAAGTCCACCCCGGCGGGGCGGGGTGCGGTGGGGGGGGTGCCGCAAAACTCTTCAAAGAGTTTTGGCAAATTCCTTCGAAGGAATTTGGTGTTCCACCGGGTCAGAGGGTCAGCACCATATCGCGGTGCTCGATCCCCGCAACCAGATAGACCGGACCCTCGGCCGCGAACCCCAGCCGCGCGTAAAATCCCAGCGCATGGGTCTGTGCGCCCAGTTTTGCGCACGCCAGCCCCGGCATGCGCCGAAACTCGGCCACCGCCGCCCGGATCAGCGCGGCCCCCAGGCCCGATCCACGATGATCACGCAACACGCAGACGCGGCCGATCTTGCCGGTGTCACCGCCGATCATCAGCCGCGCCGTTCCCACGGCCTGCCCGTTGAGCGTCGCCAGCAGATGCAGGGCTGTGCTGTCGCGCCCGTCCACCTCATCAACCTCGCTGACGCCCTGTTCGTCGATGAACACGGTGCGGCGCAGGGCGCGGCAGGCAGCGACATCGTCGGTGCGGGCGATGATCACACTCATGCGAAATAATCGCGCAGGATCCGGGTGTAGATCGCCTTGAGCGCAACGATCTGCGCCACTTCGACCCGCTCATCGACCTGATGCATCGTCTTGCCGACCAGCCCGAATTCCACCACCGGGCAATGGTCCTTGACGAACCGCGCGTCCGATGTGCCGCCGCCTGTGGACAGGGCCGGCACGATCCCGGTTTCCGCCTGCACCGCCCGTCCGATCAGGTCAGACAAAGCGCCCGGCGGGGTCAGGAAACTTTCGCCAGACACCGAAGTCGTCATAGCAAAGGTCACGCCCGTTTCGGCCTGCACCCGGCCCGCCTCGGCCCGCAACCAATCCGCCAAAGACGCCCCCGAATGTGCGTCGTTGAAGCGGATGTTCACTGTCCCGCGCGCCTGCGCCGGGATCACGTTGGTCGCCGGATTGCCGACGTCAATCGTGGTAATCGCCAGCGTCGACGCCTCGAAATGTCCAGTACCCCGGTCAAGTTCATGCGAGGCCAGCCGGTCCAGCAGGCGCACCAGTGCCGTTACCGGGTTTCTGGCGCGGTGCGGGTAGGCCGCATGGCCCTGCACACCCTGCGCCGCAATATGAGCGGTCAACGACCCGCGCCGCCCGATCTTCATGGCATCGCCCAGCACCTCGGGGCTGGTCGGCTCGCCCACCAGACAGACGCTCATCGCCTCGCCCTGCGCCGCCATCCAGTCCAGAAGCGCGCGGGTGCCGTCGATGGCGTCGGCTTCCTCATCGCCGGTGATCGCCAGGATCACCGCGCCGTCGGGTGGCGTGGTACGCACGAAATCCACCGCCGCTGCCGCAAAGGCGGCGACGCCCGATTTCATGTCGGTCGCCCCCCGACCCCAGAGCCAGCCATCGACGATCTCGCCGCCGAACGGATCGCGTGTCCACGAGGCGGCATCGCCCACCGGAACCACATCTGTATGCCCGTTGAAGCCGAAGCAGCGGTTGGCGCCCTTGCGGCCCCAGCGCGCATAAAGATTGGCCACCTCGCCCCGGTCAACCCGCACACAATCGAATCCGGCACCAGCCAGAAGATGTTGCAGCAGAACCAGCGCGCCCCCCTCGTCAGGGGTCACCGACGCGCAGCGGATCAGGTCAGCGGTCAGGGTCACGGGATCGACGGGGACGGCGGTCATTGCGGGCTCCTTCAGACGGGACATTCAGCGATACCGTCTACCGGCATCCTTCGCAATCGGGTCACATTGCTGTGGCCCGCGCGCCACCACACACCCCTACGTTGAAAACAGGGGCGATTCCGGTTGGCCCCCGAACAACCTGCGTCCTATGGTGCCTGCAATAACAACGTCCTGAGGCAGGGCAGACGCAGGGCCAACGCGCCCGATCAGCAGTTCGACCGCACGACCGGGTTCACCGGGCGGCGGGCGGCGTCTGTGCGGCCTCTTAGCGGGGGCAGGAATGGCGACAGGCGCCGAACTTACTTACAATACCAGTGCGACCGCATTGCAGATGGCGAACGCAATCTTCGGCACTGGCGCGACCGTCACCAAAGCCAGCTATACCGGCCCGGCCAGTTCTGCCGCGATCTACTCCAACGGACAGTTGTCACCGGGCGTTGTGCCATCGTCCAGCGGTGTGATCCTGTCGACCGGCAACGCAAACAGTTTTACTCAGTCCAGCGGCGATCCGAACCGGTCTGCCGGTACCTCAACTGACACCACGGGCAGCAATAACAATACGCTGTTCAACCAATTGGCCGGCACAAGCACCTATGACGCGGTCTGGTTGGACGTCGACTTCATCCCGACTGGCGATGTGATGACGATCCGCTTTGTGTTTTCGTCCGAGGAATACCCGGAATACATCAATTCGCAATTCAACGACGTCGTAGGCGTCTGGGTAAACGGCACGTCGGTGCCGATCTCGATCGGAACCGGGCAGACCGGTGTGAACAACATCAACGGGGCGAACCAGACCAACCTGTACAACAGCAACACCGGCGACGACTTCAACACCGAGATGGACGGCTTTACTGTCACCCTGTCGCTGACCATGCCGGTGAACCCCGGCGTCGTGAATTCGATCCGGTTCGGCATCGCCGATGTCGCCGACGCACGGTTTGACTCCAACCTGCTGATTGCAGAGGATTCCGTACAGACGGCGCTGGTCGCGCGTGACGATACCCTGACATTCTTCAAGGATCAGACCCGCACTTTCGACGTGCTTGGCAATGACGTGCGCCTGTCGGGCGCGACCCTGACGATAACCCAGATCAACGGCGTTAACGTCGTGGCGGGCCAGACCGTTACCCTGCGATCAGGCCAGCAGATCCGACTGAACGCCGACGGCACCTTCACGGTGATCGGCGACAACACAGTCGAAAAGGTAGCTTTCACCTATACTGTCAAAGACAATTTCGGCAACCTCGACACTGCGATCGTCACGCTGAATTCAATTCCCTGCTTTGTCGCCGGAACGCTGATCCGTACCCCGCACGGCGAGGTTCCGGTGGAGCGTCTTCGCCCCGGCGATCTGGTGGTGACGCAGGATGACGGGCTGCAGCCGCTGCGCTGGATCGGGCGCAGACGGGTGGCCGCGACCGGGGACTTTGCGCCAATCCGCATCCGCGCCAACACCTTTGGCAACCATCGTTGCCTGACGGTATCGCCCCAGCACCGCATCCTGATCCGTGACAGTCTGGCCGAGCTGCTGTTTGGCGAATCCGAGGTTCTGGTGGCCGCGAGGGATCTGGTGAACGATCGTTCGATAACGTTGCGCCACGGCGGGATGGTGGACTACGTGCATGTCCTGTTCGACCGACATCAGGTGATATTCTCCGAAGGGCTGGCCAGCGAAAGCTTTCTACCCGGCCCGCAGACCACCCACAGCTTCGAGCGCGCAACAGTGGCAGAAATCTGCGCCCTGTTCCCCGAACTTGATCCCGACACCGGCGACGGCTACAGCCCTGCAGCCCGCCGCACGCTGCGCGGATACGAGGCGCGCGTGCTGATGTCCGCTGCACGCGCGGCCTGACGGGTAGGAACATCATGACAGGATGGATCGAACTATCGGACGCAGGCGGGCCGGTTCTGCCTTTGGGTGCGGGCGCGTCGATTGCCCGCGGGTTGCTGGTACTGGATATCGCCCTGCCCTTGATGGCGACAACCGTGTTGCTGGATTATGCGGGGCCAGAAGGCGCGCTTTCGGTGATCTATGGTCCCGATCTTGGTTTTGGGATCCTGCACCGACAGGGCGCGCTGGTGGTGCGGTACATGTTGGCGGGGGCGATGGCCGATGGCAGCACGACCGGGCAAGTGCAGTTCCGTTGGGATGTGGTGGCCGGGTCATGGTCACTGCGCTTTGTCCCAGCATCTGGCAACGGCGGCTGCACAGCATCCGGCACCGGACCCTTGCCGGTGCCACGTGCCTTGCTGGCTGCGGCCTGTGCTGCTACGCAGATCCGATCACCGGCGCTGCTGTGGTTTGGTGTCACGCTGGCGTCCGAGTTATGCGCCGCCCCGATGATCGGGCCGCGCACACCCGTTGCCACACCGTCCGGTCCGGTGGTCGCGGGCGCGTTGCGACCCGGTGACATTGTGCTGACGCGCGATGACGGCCCGCTGCCGGTTCGGTCGATGCTGCGGCGCAACCTGCCGGGCCGGGGCAGTTTTGCCCCCGTCCGCCTGCGCGCGCCGTTCTTTGGCGCGGCAACCGATCTGCTGATCGCCCCCGATCAGCAGATCGCGCTAAACGGCGTTGAGGTGGAATATCTATTCGGCGAGGACCAGATTCTGGTGGCCGCACGCCATCTGGTCGACGGCACCCGCGCCCTGATCGAGGATCGGCGCGCCGTGCTGCCCTGGGTCGCGATCGACCTCGGGCGCGAGACGCTGTTGCTGAGTGGCGGTTGCGCT
>JANNWS010000136.1:0-16375 GCA_031408575.1 Rhodobacterales bacterium | reverse complement strand
GCCCCGGCCCCCGGCGGCGGCCGCCTCGGCACTGGCCTCGGCAAAGGTGCGCCCGCCCTCGACCGCTTCCAGAACGCGGCTGAAGCGGATCCACTCGCCGCCGTTCGCATCCTGGTTCATCAGGAAATTGGCCGCGCGGATCGCCTCCATCTCCACCGAACGGACAGGGTTCATGATCGCGCTGGTCATGCCCGCTCCAATCGCCATAGGCAGGAAGGCCGCGTTGATACCATGCCGGTGCGGCAGGCCGAAACTGATGTTCGAGGCACCGCAGGTCGTGTTCACGCCCAACTCGTCGCGCAAGCGGCGCACCAGCGCAAACACCTGCAATCCGGCCGATGCCATGGCCCCCACCGGCATGACCAGCGGATCGACCACGATATCATGCGGGGGAATGCCGAAATCGGCGGCGCGTTCCACGATCTTCTTGGCGACAGCAAAGCGCACGTCGGGGTCTTGACTGATGCCGGTATCGTCGTTGGAGATGGCCACCACCGGCACGTTGTATTTCTTGACCAGCGGCAGAACCAGTTCCAACCGGTCCTCCTCGCCGGTCACGGAATTCAACAGCGGACGGCCCTCGCAGGCTTGCAACCCCGCCTCCAGCGCACCGGGAACAGAGCTGTCGATGCACAACGGTACATCGACTACGGCCTGAATCCGCTGGATCAACTCACGCATCAGCGGCGGCTCGACAAAGTTGTTGTCTGCATAGCGCGGATCGCTAGCCATCTTGTTGGTAAAGACGGCCCCCGAATTTACGTCCAGAACCATCGCGCCGCACGCCACCTGTTCCAGCGCGTCGCGCAGAACGGTTGTGAAATCGCCCGCTTCAAGTTCGGCCGCCAGCTTCTTGCGGCCGGTCGGGTTGATCCGCTCGCCGATCACGCAGAACGGCTCGTCAAACCCGATGACAACAGTTTTCGTCTTTGATTCTAGAACGGTGCGCGTCATGTCTGCGATAAGTCCTTAAGCTTGAGAGGCCGGCACACCCGAAGCGCCGCCATGGTCGGTCACCCAAGCGGCATTGGTCTTGATGCCGCCCAAGGGAAAGAAATGCACATGCTCAATCCCGAAGCCGGGGGTTTTCGCCTTGTGCGCGGCCAGCGTGGTCAGGAACTCGGTCGGCTCATAAGGCAGCAAAAGCTTGGTCACGTCCATCGCCCGCTTTTGCAACACGCGCAACGACGGCCCGACCCCGCAGGCAATCGCGAACTTGATCAGCGTCTGCAACTTGGCAGGCCCGGCAACGCCGATATGGATCGGCAGAGCAATGCCCTCGGCGGCCAGCCGGTCGGCCCAGGCAATCACCGGTTCCGCCTCAAAGCAGAACTGCGTTGCAATCGCTATCTTCGCATCGGTCCGCTCGGAAAATGCCTGCTTCCAGCGCAGCGCCTCCATCACCATGCGGTCTGACCCGTCGGCGTCGATGTCCTTGTTGCCTTCGGGGTGACCTGCCACATGCAGCCGCTCGAACCCGTCGAACAGGCCCGTGCCGATCAGTTGCATCGAGCTGTCGAATTCGCCGGCGGGTGTGTTCACGCCGCCGCCCAGCAGCAGCGCCTGTGTGACGCCCGCCTCGCCCTTGTAGCGCGCGATCCAGTCGGCCAGCGTGGCGCGGTCCTTGATGATCCGCGCTGGGATATGCGGCATCACCGTGAATCTGTCAGCAGCTAGCCGCCGCGCGGTGGCCACCATGTCCTCGATCGGCGTGCCTTCGATGTGGGCAATGTAGACGCGCGTGCCGGATGGCAGAAGGTCGCGGAAGCTTTCAACCTTTTCCGCCGTGCGCGGCATCACCTCGATCGAAAACCCTTTGAGCAGGGCCTCGACGTCGGATGCCGCCGGGGCCGGCTGAACGTCGCGGCGGAAGTTGAACAATGCCATCACGGTCTCCTGAAAGGTGCGCAGCACGGGCGGCCGTCAGGCCCGGCCATCGGTGTCGATCAACGCCTTCAGGCGCGCGGTGTCGAATTCGGCTTCCAGTCGTGCCGCCTCAGTGGCGGCGACTGCCTCCGGCTCGCCTTCCACGTTATACGGGTCAGCCTTCCGCCAGTCGGCCAGATAGGAATCGCTGTCCTTGGCGCCACTTTTCATGGCGCAACGGTCGATCGCCTGTTCGAAGCGCATCGTCAGTTGCACCTTGGACGCCCGACGCCCCTTGCCCACGATCACCTGAGCCGGAATGTCGCGCCAATAGACCACCGTCACGTCGGGCATCGTTGATTCCCCTGTTACCTTGGCTTTGCTTCTACGGGTCATGTCGCGACATCCGATGTCGGTTTTCGACACGTTCCGGGCGCAGAGCGACCACGCCGATCTTGTAGCGCGCGTGTTGCGTCGAAGCGAGACGCGGGTATCGGAAATATGTTCATGCAGATCATGAACGTTCCGGCAAAGCCCCGGTGCTTTTTTTGCGCCGGTTGCACCACGCCGGTCCGCGCGCGGCCTGCGCCAGAACCGCAGCGGCAGCATCGGTCCTTGCACCGCCAACACGCTGCGACTAGGTTTGTGACAACCACGTATGGAGGGCGAAATGACGCCCGAGCGTCCCTTGGGTGCGGACGCTATCCCGATGTCGGCCGATGGGCTTTGGCCCATTGTGCTTCCGGAAGACCCGTCTGGCACCCGCACGGCAGATCCTGGGCAGCTTTACGCGGCCCTCGACCTTGGCACGAACAGTTGCCGGATGCTGATTGCCCAACCTAAGGGCAGTCAGTTTACCGTCGTTGACAGCTTTTCCAAGACCGTCCAGCTCGGCATCGGGCTTGAGGCGTCGGGACGGCTGAGCCGCGCCTCGATGGGTCGCACCGTGCAGGCGCTGCGGATCTGTCAGAAAAAGATCGAAAAGCACGGCGTCCGCCGGATGCGCCTGGTGGCGACCGAGGCCTGTCGTCGCGCCCGCAATGCCCGCGACTTCATCCGCCAGGTCCGGCGCGAAACCGGCCTGCAACTGGAAATCATCGCGCCGGAGGAAGAAGCCCGCCTCGCCGTCATTTCCTGCGCGCCGCTGGTGTCGCCCAAGACCGAACAATTGCTGGTGGTCGATATCGGCGGCGGGTCGACCGAACTGGTCTGGATCGACCTGTCGGCGGTCGAACCCGAAGACCGCCCCCGCGCCATCATGCGCCTGCATGCCGGATTTCACGCGCAAGGCGATCAGCCTTCAGCCCGCGTCGTGGACTGGATTTCGGTGCCGCTGGGCGTTGCCACCTTGAAAGACCAGTTCGCCGATGTCGAAGACGACGCCGCCCGTTTCGCCCTGATGAGCTGGTTCTTTGAAGAAAACCTTGCGAACTTCTCGCCCTACAATGCCGACAACCCGCGCGAGGGGTTCCAGATCATCGGCACGTCTGGCACGGTCACGACGGTTGCCGCGTCGTTTCTGGGTCTGCGCCGGTATGACCGCGCGAAGGTTGACGGGCTGCACATGTCGTCTGATCAGATCGACACCGTGATCCGCGACTACCTTTCGCTTGGCCCCGAGGGGCGGCGCACCGACCCGCGCATCGGGCGGGACCGCCATTCTCTGATCATGTCAGGGGCGGCTATCCTTCAGGCGTTGATGCGGATATGGCCAACTGATCGGCTGTCGGTGGCTGACCGGGGCCTGCGCGAGGGGCTTCTTTATGCGCAGATGAGTGCAGATGGTGTTTTGCAGGACGGACCCTACGAATGACCGGTGACAAGAAGTCAGGCGAAAAAGGTAGTTCGGGGCGCGGCCAACGCGAGTTGCGCGTCAGGGTCAAAACCGCCAAGGGCCGCAAGCTGTCGTCGACACTGTGGCTTGAGCGGCAGTTGAACGATCCTTACGTCGTCCGTGCCAAGCGTGAGGGCTACCGCGGGCGCGCGGCCTACAAGATTCTGGAGCTGGACGACAAATATGGCTTTCTGAAACCCGGCGCGCGGGTGGTTGATCTTGGCTGCGCGCCGGGCGGCTGGTGTCAGGTGGCGGTCGGGCGCATCAATGCGCTGGGCGAGCGGACGAACAAACCCGTCGGCACGATCCTTGGCATCGACCTGCAAGAAGTGGAGCCGATCGCCGGGGCCGAACTTCACACGCTCGATTTTCTCGAAGACGGCGCGGATGAAAAGGTGAAAGCCTGGCTCGGCGGCCCCGCTGATGTCGTGCTCAGCGATATGGCCGCCGCGTCGTCGGGCCACAAGCAGACCGATCACTTGCGAATCGTGGCGCTGTGCGAAGCGGCGGCGCAGTTTGCGTTTGATGTGCTGGAAGAGGGCGGCACCTTTGTGGCCAAGGTTCTGGCCGGGGGGGCCGAGATTGCCCTTCAGACCACTCTTAAGCGCAATTTCACCAAAGTGGCCAATGTGAAGCCTCCCGCCAGCCGCGCCGATAGCTCGGAAAAGTTCGTGGTGGCGATGGGGTTCCGGGGACGGTCCGCATTTGCGTCCGGCACCTCGGGTGGCGTTGCCAAGGCTGGTGAAGATCGCAACATGGGCGGTTTTGACGAGAGTGATAAGGGCGGCGATTGAAAAAGGCGCCCGAAGGCGCCCCAATCCATTCGGCCCGCGTGCAGGTCAGCCGCCCCAGGTCCGCACAGGTCCGCAATCCATATGCACAAAGTTTGATCGCGAGTAACGGCCAACGCCGCCCGACGCACAGGACGAGGCAGCTTTCGCCATTTGCCCGACCGAGCGTGATTTCAACCGCAGATCCGCTGCCTGACCCTTCATATGCAACGAATTGCGGGCAACTCCGCCGGACCGGGAGCGCAGCATCGCGTTGGTTTGCGGACTGCGATACCCCGACAGCAGCATGAACGGTTCGCTCACATCCAAAAGCCGGTGCGACGCCGCCATGATGTCGACATTGCGCGGGTCGATCTTGACCTTGCTGCCGGTGCGCCAATCGCGCATGAAGTAGTTGATTTCCTTTAGAACTTCCGGGATATATTCGCCTTCGATCCAGTAGATCGTGTCGATACTTTCGCCGGTGCGGCCCGAATACATCCGAATCCGCCGAATATCGCCCGCACCTTTCAACAGCCCGAATGCGTTTGAATAGGTCGGTGCCGCAACCGCCATGGTCGCAGCGAAAGCTCCCAGCAAACCACGCCGAGTAAGGCCCGTCAGTCGCGTAACTGTCATTCCAAGCGCCTGTCCCGTCGCTACCGTTCGACCATCTTGCTTGACGGTTCGTTCGTCACTTCATCCCCAAGTGCCAGATTCATATGCCACAGGTTGATTCCATCCCCAAGCCTTCATTGACGCGCATTCCGCAATACAAGGTTAATCGGCAGATTATTGCTGACAGTGACGAAACGATCAGCCACCCCGTGCCGGTGCCGCAGCGGCCTGCAAACTGCGGTCTTGCGCTTGTAAAACTCGCTTGTGAATGGACACTCCACAAGGAATCGCAGAGACTTGCATGACAGAAACTGCACAGAGGACGCCCGACCGGATGCACCTGACGCCTATCGCCCCGATGATCCCGCGCCGGTTGTGCGTTCTAGTCATAGCTCTACTCTCCAGCACGCTCGCGCTTGCCTGTGCCGGTCACGCGCAGACGGCCGCGTTCCGTCAGGCGGTCGCCGAGGAGGCGGCCGGGGATGACGCGATTGCGGGCTTTTACCGTGATGGCGACTATGCGGCGATCTGGACCGAATCTGATGATGCGGGGCGGCGTTCAGCACTTTTTGCCACGCTGGCTCGAGCCGGCGATCATGCCTTGCCGGTCAATCGCTATGACGCTGCTGCCCTGATCGGGGCGTTGCGCGGGGCGCGGACCGAACGTGACCGTGGCCGGATCGAGGTCGCCCTGACACGCGCCTTCCTCGACTATGCCCGCGATGTCCAGACCGGAGCGCTTGTGCCACAATCGGTTGATGCCGGTATCGTTCGCGAGGTTCCGGTGCGCGACCGCCGCACCCAGATCGACGCTTTTCTTGCCGCTGAACCGGGTGCATATCTGCGCGACTTGCCGCCCGGATCACCGGAATACACGCTGTTGATGCGGCAGAAAATTCTTCTGGAACAGCGTATTGATGCCGGTGGCTGGGGCAAGACCGTGCCGGATGGCGCGTTGGAGCCGGGGCAGTCCGGCCCGAATATCGTTGCCTTGCGCGACCGTCTGGTGGCGATGGGGTTCCTGCGACAGACTGCCTCGCAGGATTATGACGCCCCCCTGCAAAAAGCGGTACAGGAGTTTCAACACCTGCATGGCCTGACCGCAGACGGGCGCGCCGGAGCCGGAACCATAGCCGAGATCAACGTTCCCCCCGAAATCCGGCTGCAATCTGTTGTCGTTGCGATGGAGCGTGAGCGCTGGATGAACGTCGACCGCGGGTCGCGCTATATCTGGGTCAACCTGGCCGATTTTTCAGCCCGCATCGTCGACCACGGCAAGATCACCTTCCAGACCCGTGCGGTGGTGGGCAAGAACGTGCCGGATCAGCGCAGCCCGGAATTTTCGGATGTCATGGAATTCATGGTGATTAATCCAAGCTGGAACGTGCCGCGTTCGATCACCACAAAGGAATACCTGCCGCTGTTGAAAAGCAATCCGAACGCGGCGGGGCATCTGAAGATCGTCGATCGTTCAGGCCAAACCGTGTCGCGCGGCTCCATCGACTTTACACAGTATACTGCGGCCAACTTCCCGTTTTCGATGCGCCAGCCGCCCTCGGACGGCAACGCCTTGGGGAAGGTGAAATTCATGTTCCCCAACACCCATAACATCTACCTTCATGACACGCCGCAGAAGGCACTGTTTGCGCAAGAGGTGAGAGCTTACAGCCACGGCTGCATTCGCTTGGGTGACCCGTTCGATTTCGCCTACGCGCTGCTGGCCGTGCAATCCGCCGATCCCGAGGCCGAATTCTCCCGGCATCTGAAGACGGGGATGGAATCGGTCATCAAGCTTGCGGTGCCGGTGCCGGTTCATCTGGTCTATTTCACCGCCTACCCGACTGCGAAGGGCCAGATGACCTATCGCCGCGATGTCTACGGCCGCGATGCCCGCATCTTCGAAGCGCTGACCGGGGCCGGGGTGGTGCTTGACCCGGTTCGGGGCTAAATTTGGCAGGCCGGGCGCATCTGGGCTGCCGGGTCAGCCGGAGGCGATCATGGGCCATACCATCCGAGACATCGCTTTGACCCTGGGCGGGGTGGCCGAGGGCGACCTTGATCTGATCGTTACGGGGGCCGCCGAACCTGCGCTGGCAGGCCCGGACGCGCTTGCCCTCGCGATGGACCCGAAATATGCTGATGGGCTGGGGCAGGGCAGGGCGCGGGCCGCCGTGCTCTGGCCCGGTGCCGACTGGCGCGGCCTTGGCCTGAAGGCGGCGATCTGGGTGCCGCGCCCGCGCGTGGCCCTCGCCGCGCTGACCCGGATGCTGGACGACGGCCCCGACATCGCGCCGGGGATCCATCCGATGGCCGTGATCGACCCGACGGCGGTGATTGGTGACGGTGCGCGCATAGCCCCCTTTGTGACCGTCGGCGCAGGTTGCGTGATCGGGCCGAATGCAAAGATCGCAAGCCACGTTTCGATTGCCGAGAACGTTCGCATCGGCAGGGATGCCCTGATCCTGCAAGGCGTGCGGATCGGCGCGCGTGTGGTGATCGGTGATCGGTTCATCAGCCAACCCGGTGCGGTGATCGGTGGCGACGGGTTTTCGTTTGTCACCCCCGAAAAATCGGGTGTCGAGGAAATCCGCCAGACCCTTGGAATCCGTGACACCATCCACGCGCAGGGCTGGAATCGCATCCATTCGCTTGGCTCTGTCTTGATTGGGGATGACGTCGAAGTCGGCGCGAATGCCTGCATCGACCGTGGCACGATCCGCGACACGGTCATTGGATCCGGCACCAAGCTTGATAACCTTGTTCACCTTGGCCACAACGTCAGCATCGGACGCGACTGCCTGTTGTGCGGACAAGTCGGCATTGCCGGGTCAGCCCGGATCGGTGACCGCGTGGTGTTGGGCGGGCAATGCGGCGTCAATGACAACATCTTTGTCGGCGATGACGTGATCGCGGGCGGTGGCACGAAGATTTTCACCAACGCCCCGGCAGGCCGCGTCCTGCTGGGCTACCCGGCGGTCAAGATGGCCACCCATATCGAGATGCAAAAGGCGATGCGGCGTCTGCCGCGCTTGGCAGCCACCGTCGCTGCCTTGCAAAAAGCCATTTCAAAACCGTCCGGGAATGACTAGAGCATCGGATGCTGCCGGTGGGGAAGACGTCTGCCGGGGCGACGTTTCTGCTGGGGAATGCCATGACGCAAAGTGTCAAGGACCGGGTTGTCGCCATCATCGCCGAACAGGCCGTGCTGGATCAGTCCGATGTAAAGATGGACTCGACTCTGGAAAGCCTGGGGATCGACAGCCTCGGCCTTGTGGAAGCAATCTTCGCCATTGAAGAGGCGTTTGACATTTCCGTCCCGTTCAACGCCAACGACCCGACAGAAAGTGCGTTCGACATCTCGTCTGTCGCCTCTATCGTCGCGGCCGTCGAGGCGCTGGTGGCTGACCGCCCCGCATGAAGCGTGTCGTCATTACCGGAGCCGGTACCGTTAACGCATTGGCCCTTGATGTGCCAGGGACGCTGGAGGCGTTTCGCGAAGGGCGCTGCGGTATTACGGAACTGAATATCCGCGACAAGGACCGCCTGTCGATCCAGATCGGCGGGCAAGTTCACAACTGGCAACCTGAGGCTCACTTCAACCGGCAGCAGATAGTTCTGTATGACAAATTTACCCAGTTTACCTTGCTGTCCGCCCGCCAGGCGGTGGCGCAATCGGGCCTGAATTTCGACGGCCATCTGGGGTATGAGGCGGGCGTCGTGCTGGGAACTGCGGGCGGTGGCGTGAACACCTGGGACGACAATTACCGCGCCGTCTACGAAGAGGGCAAGAACCGGGTCCATCCATTTGTCGTGCCGAAACTGATGAACAACGCCGCAGCCAGCCATCTGTCGATGGAGTTCAACCTGAAAGGCCCCAGCTTTACCGTGGCCACCGCCTGCGCCAGTTCCAACCACGCAATGGGTCTTGCGTTCCAGATGGTCCGCTCGGGGGCATCCAAGGCAATGCTGACGGGCGGATCGGAATCCATGCTGTGCTTTGGCGGCATCAAGGCGTGGGAGGGGCTGCGCGTCATGTCCAAAGACGCCTGCCGCCCGTTCAGCCTGAACCGCAACGGCATGGTCCAAGGCGAAGGTGCAGCCGTCTTCGTGTTCGAGGACTACGACCATGCCAAGGCGCGGGGTGCCGAGATTCTGGCCGAAGTAGTGGGCTTTGCCATGACCTCCGATGCCTCGGACATCGTGATGCCGTCCAAACAGGGGGCAGCCCGTGCCATTGCGGGCGCGCTGCGCGACGGCAAGATCAACGGGGATGAGGTGGGCTATATCAACGCCCATGGCACTGGCACGGCAGCAAATGACAAGACCGAATGCGCGGCCGTTGCCGATGTGTTCGGCCACCACGCCGACCGGCTGATGATCTCGTCCACCAAGTCGATGCATGGCCACCTGATCGGCGGCACCGGGGCGGTGGAATTGCTGGCCTGCCTGATGGCGTTGCGCGATGGCATCATCGCGCCCACCATCGGTTATGAGGAGGCCGATCCGGAATGTGCATTGGATGTCGTGCCGAATGTGGCGCGCGAGGCCAAGGTGGATGTCGTGCTGTCGAACGCGTTCGCCTTTGGCGGGTTGAACGCAGTGCTCGCCTTGCGCCGGGCGTGAGCTGAACGAAAAACGCCGCCCCGAACGGGACGGCGCGACACCATTGCCACTGGCAGAAGATTACTCGGCCGGAGTTTTCGCCACCGCATCGAAGCCAGCGGTAAAGCCCTTCAACGACAGATCCAGCGTCACGCGCTGTTCCGGGGCGGCCACTGGAACGATCGAAATCGTTGCTTTCGCGCCTTTCTTGAACCCGTCGATCTCGGCTTGGGTAAAGCCCACCCGTGCGATGCAGCCCAAAGGAGCGCACCAGGTGAAGGGATACCGCTTTGGGTTCACCCCATCGACTGCAATGGTCAGCTGTTCAGTCAGCAGGGTCTCAAGCGGTGCAACGATCGTGGCACCGGCGACTGCGGCCTGACCGGGCGGCAAAGCAAACAGGCTGAACTCGGCCACATTGTTGCCCTGCGCGTCCTTCAGCAGTTGATAAAGCTGGCAGGGATCGGCACCGTCGGCGGTCCGCATGCAACGCTGTTCCCAGCTGTCGAACGTCGCCGAAGTATAGGTCGTTCCGGGACCGTCGGGTGCAGTCACTTCCGACCCCAACGACAACTCGCCGCTGGTTCCGCCAACATCCTCAGCGGGGGCCGCATCAGCCGCAGGGGCTGCATCAGCGGCAGGTGCCGCGTCGGCCGCGGGCGCATCGGTGGTGGCTTCCTGCGCAAGGGCGGCACCCCCCAGAGACAGCGCAAAGCCAATGGCAAGAAGCAGGGATGTGTTCAGGCTGGTCATGGGTTTTTCCATCAGGGCTGCGAATATCCGATGTGCGTTAGCATAGCGGGCCGCAGGTGTCAGGCCCGAAAACGCACTGCCGTCCTCTTGCAGAGGACAAAAGAAAAAGGGCCAGCAATGCGGCCCTTTTCCAATCGGTTTTATGCTCCCTGTCGGACTGACCGACCTTATTGAGTGCGACGCTAGGGCCTGTCGCCACAGGCGTCAACGAGATTCGTTACACTTTTTTGACAGTCAGTCCCGTTGAAAAGCCTGAAAAAAACCGCGCCTTTGCGGGGCGCGGCCAGTCTGACAGGGAGGAAGTCGCGCCCCGGACAGAACACCTGCGCCCCGGACAAGATCAAGACTGGCACAATGGGGTTAACAATGTATTTTCGCGGATGAGCGATAGCGCATCGGGGACATCAATGACGGACGCAACAAGCATTTTCGTTGGCGGCGGGGGTCAGGACTACGCCCTCGGTCAGCAATTGCTGCTGGGCTATGGCAACCGTCATGGCCTGATTGCAGGGGCTACCGGCACCGGCAAGACCGTAACCCTGCAAGTGCTGGCCGAAGGGTTTTCCGCCGCCGGGGTTCCGGTGTTCATGGCCGACGTGAAAGGCGATCTTGCCGGCATGTCGACCGCCGGATCGATCACCGACAAACGCCACGACGCCTTCGTCAAGCGCGCGGAAACCATAGGTCTTGATCTGCAATACCGCGCCTATCCCGTCACGTTCTGGGATCTGTTCGGCGTGGCCGGCCACCCGATCCGCACCACAGTCGCCGAGATGGGTCCGCTGCTGTTGTCGCGCCTGATGGAACTGACCGAACCGCAGGAAGGTGTGCTGAACATCGCGTTCCGGCTGTCTGATGAGGAAGGTCTGCCACTGCTTGATCTGAAGGACCTGCAGGCGCTGCTTGTCTTTATCGGCGAAAATGCCGGTCCCATCGGCTTGCGCTACGGCAATGTCGCCCCCGCCACTGTCGGTTCCATCCAGCGCCGCCTGCTGGTGCTGGAGAATCAGGGTGGGGCGATGCTGTTCGGCGAACCCGCGCTGGACCTCGCCGATCTGATGGCCGTCGACGAGGCCGGGGCAGGGCGCATCAACATTCTTGCCTCCGACAAGCTGATGGCCTCGCCGCGTCTTTATGCGACCTTCCTGCTGTGGCTGCTGTCGGAACTGTTCGAGGTGCTGCCCGAGGTTGGCGATCCCGAAAAACCCAAGCTCGTGTTCTTCTTCGATGAGGCGCATCTCTTGTTCAACGATGCCCCCAAGGCGCTGGTGGACAAAGTGGAACAAGTGGCCCGGCTGATCCGCTCCAAAGGCGTCGGCATCTACTTTATCAGCCAAAGCCCTGATGACATTCCCGAAAACATCCTTGGCCAGCTTGGCAACCGCGTCCAACACGCGCTGCGCGCTTTCACCGCGCGCGACCAGAAGGCGCTGAAGCTGGCGGCACAGACCTACCGCGACAACCCGCGCTTTTCGACCGAAGATGCCATCCGCGAGGTTGGCACCGGCGAGGCTGTCACCTCTTTTCTGGAGGCTAAAGGTATTCCCGGCATGGTCGAGCGGACCCTTGTTCGGCCGCCTTTCTCGCAAGCCGGGCCGATAACTGTCGATCAGCGCGCCGCAATCATCGCGGCGTCCCCGGTCACAGGCAAATACGACACCGCCATCGACCGCGAGTCGGCATTTGAAAAACTGCGCGCCCGCGCCGACGCCGCTTCAACCGAGGCGCAGGCCGCCGATGCCGCAAAGGGCCGCGCCGCCGAACTGGACGACGCGTTCAACAATGCCCGCCGCTGGGATGGTGGCACGACTGCAAAAGCCACCCCCAAACCCGCCACCAAGCGCGGCGACACCGTGACCGAGGCATTCGCCAAGTCCTTTGCCCGTCAGCTTGGCAGCAAGTCGGGTCAGGCGCTGGTGCGCGGAGTTTTAGGCTCGCTTTTCCGGTCACGATGACAACAGCGGCATCGGGCGCGGCATTGGCGCGCATCCCCATTGGACCCGGCGGGTTTTCGGCCTAATCTACCGCCAATATGGAGGGTCTGATGATTGTAGAGCTGGGTCATTTCGCGCTGATACTGGCGCTGGCGGTGGCCCTTGTGCAGTCGACCGTTCCGCTGGTCGGCGCACACAAGCGCTGGAGCGGCTGGATGGCAATCGCCGAACCGGCCGCCTCCGTGCAGTTCATCCTGATCGGCTTTTCTTTTGCCGCTCTGACCTATGCCTTCGTCACGTCAGATTTCTCGCTGCGCCTTGTCGTGCAGAACTCCCACACGCTGAAGCCCATGATCTACAAGATCTCCGGCGTGTGGGGAAACCACGAAGGCTCGCTCCTTCTCTGGGTTCTTATACTTGCGCTGTTCGGGGCCTGTGCGGCATGGTTCGGTGGCAACCTGCCGCCCACGTTACGCGCCCGTGTGCTGGCGGTGCAGGGCATGATAGGTGTGGCGTTCCTTGCTTTCCTGCTGTTTACCTCCAATCCGTTTCTGCGCATGGCGGTGCCTCCGATGAACGGGCAGGATCTGAACCCACTGTTGCAGGATCCCGGCCTCGCGTTCCATCCGCCGTTTCTTTATCTCGGCTATGTCGGCCTCTCGATGGCGTTCTCCTTCGCCGTCGCCGCCCTGATCGAGGGCCGCGTCGATGCCGCCTGGGGCCGCTGGGTTCGCCCGTGGACACTCGCCGCATGGATTTTCCTCAGCATCGGCATCGCGCTGGGCTCGTGGTGGGCTTACTATGAACTTGGTTGGGGCGGCTTTTGGTTCTGGGACCCGGTCGAGAATGCATCCTTCATGCCTTGGCTTGTCGCCGCGGCCCTGCTGCATTCCGCGATCGTGGTGGAAAAGCGCGAGGCGCTGAAAAGCTGGACGATCCTGCTTGCGATCCTTGCCTTCGGCTTTTCGCTGATCGGCACATTCATCGTCCGGTCGGGCGTGCTTACGTCGGTGCATGCCTTCGCCAATGATCCGGAACGCGGCATTTTCATCTTGCTGATCCTCGGCGTGTTCATGGGCGGTGCGCTGACGCTTTTTGCGTTCCGTGCCCCGGCGATGGAGGCGAAAGGCGTCTTCGCCCCGGTCAGCCGTGAAAGTGCGCTGGTGGCCAACAATCTGCTGTTGGCAGTCTCGGCCTTCGTGGTCTTCGTCGGTACTCTCTGGCCATTGGTGGCCGAACTGGTGTTTGCGCGCAAACTGTCGGTCGGCCCGCCATTCTTCGACCTTGCGTTCACCCCATTCATGGTGGCGCTCGCGGTTCTGCTGCCGCTTGGCTCTGCCCTGCCGTGGAAGCGCGGCGATCTGGGGCGGGCGGCCCAACCGCTTGCGGGCGTTCTGGCGCTTTCGATGGCACTTGGCGCGCTGGTCTGGACGCTGCAAACGGGGCGCTCGGTGCTTGGTCCTGTCGGCCTTATCCTTGGGGCCTGGGTGGTGTTTGGCACGTTGGCCGATCTCTGGCTGCGCACCGGGCGCGGCGCCCTGACGGCTCGGCTGGCGCGCCTGACCCGTCTGCCGCGCGCCGACTGGGGCAAGACCACGGCCCATGCGGGCTTTGGCGTCACGGTCTTTGCCATTGCCGCCGTCACCGCATGGCAGACCGAAGACATCCGCGTCGTGCAGGTCGGAGAAAGCTTTCCACTTGGCAAATATACGGTGCAATTCAAATCGGTAAGCGATGTTGCGGGACCGAACTATACGTCGGTGATGGCCGAGATGGTGTTGCGTCAGGGCGACCGTGTGATTGCGACGCTTCATCCCGAAAAACGCAGCTACCCTGTTGCCGCGATGCCCACCACCGAAGCAGCGATGGACCATGGCTTTTTGCGAGATGTCTATCTGGTCATCGGGGACCAGCAGGATGCTGGGGGCTGGGCAGTCCGCAGCTATATTAAGCCGTTCATAAACTGGCTGTGGATCGGCGTGCTGATGATGGCAATCGGCGGCACCATCAGCCTGTCGGACCGGCGCTACCGCGTTGCGGCAGGTGCAAGGCGGCAGGCCGCTGCGCCGGTTCCCGCCGAATGATGCGCGCGATTGCCCTGATGCTTGCCCTTATGCTGGCGGTTCCGGCTTTTGCGGTGCAGCCAGATGAGGTGCTGACTGACCCCACCCTCGAAGCCCGCGCGCGAGCGCTGTCCAAAGGCTTGCGCTGCCTTGTCTGTCGCAATGAAAGCATCGACGAATCCAATGCCGACCTAGCGCGCGATCTGCGCCTTTTGCTGCGCGAACGCCTGGTTGCGGGCGACAGCGACGCCGACGCGATGGCCTTCATTGTGGATCGTTACGGCGAATACGTGCTTCTGGCCCCCACCACGTCCGGCTCCAACCTGTTGCTGTGGGTCGCAGGACCAGCCATGCTGGGGACGGGGGGCCTGATCGCCGCCCTCTATCTGCGCCGCAGGGAACGCTCGCCCGAACCGGTCAGCGCCGCGCTCAGCGATGCCGAGACCCGCCGTCTGGCCGAAATACTGAAGGACTGACGCACCGTTTTTCTGGTCCTGCGCGGCGGCGTCACTAGGGTCGTGCCAGACCAAAAGGGGGCGTCATGCCGTATCACTCCATCACCTACACTGAAACGGACGGCCTCGGCATCCTGACGCTTGACCGGCCCGAGGTGATGAATGCGCTCAATTCCGTGATGCGTGCCGAGATCCTTGCGGTTCTCATAGCGGCTCCGAAAACCGCCCGCGCGCTGGTGCTGACCGGAACAGGCCGTGCTTTTTGTTCCGGGCAGGATCTGTCCGACCGCGTGTCTGGTGCGGCCTTCGACTTGGAAGCGACGCTGCGCGACGAATACAAGCCGATGCTGCGCGCGATCTACGATTGCCCGATCCCGACCATTGCGGCGGTGAATGGGGCCGCCGCCGGGGCGGGGGCCAATCTGGCGCTGGCCTGCGATGTGGTGATCGCCACCGACTCTGCGTCGTTCATTCAGGCCTTCACCCGCATCGGCCTGATCCCCGATGCCGGCGGCACCTTCGCGCTGCCACGCCAGATCGGGTCAGCGCGCGCGATGGGTGCCATGCTTTTTGCCGACCGGATCAGTGCCCGCCAAGCCGCCGACTGGGGCATGATCTATGAGGCCGTTCCCGATGACGCCTTCGCCGCCCATTGGCACACCCGCGCGGCATCACTGGCGAACGGCCCGACCGCAACCTACAGGGCGTTGAAACAGGCCCTCCGGGCCAGTCCCGGCAACAGCCTGGAGGATCAATTGGCGCTGGAGGCCAGATTGCAAGGCCAGTGCGGCCAGACCGGCGACTTCCGCGAAGGCGTCACCGCTTTCCTAGAAAAGCGCCCGCCCCGCTTCACCGGGCGCTAAGCGCCCCGCGACAGTGCCGCCACCCCGGTCCGCGCAATCTCGCGCAGACCCAGCGGGCGCATCAGATCGGCAAAGGCGTCGATCTTCTCCGGCGTGCCGGTCATTTCGAACACAAAGCTTTCCAGCGTGGAATCCACCACGTTCGCGCGAAAGATCTCGGCCAGCCGCAATGCCTCGATCCGCGCATCGCCGCGCCCCGCCACTTTGAACAGCGCCAGTTCGCGCTGCACGGAAGGCCCGTCCACCGTCAGATCATGCACCTCATGCACCGGCACCATTCGCGCCAGCTGTGCCTTGATCTGCTCGATCACCTGCGGCGTGCCGGTCGTCACCACCGTGATGCGGCTCCGATGCCCCTGATGATCCACCTCGGCCACGGTCAGGCTGTCGATATTGTACCCGCGTCCCGAAAACAGCCCGATCACCCGCGCCAGCACGCCGCTTTCATTGTCGACGACTACGGCAAGCGTATGCGTCTCGATCACCTCCGCATTCGGATCGCGCAGATCGTAGGCCGAGTGGCTCGACGAGCCTTTCTTGATATTGAGCGGCGACATGGCCTGCTCCCTTTTTCATTTTCTGTCCAAAAATATTCCACGGGGGGTGGGGGGGGTGTG
>JANNWS010000135.1:0-17610 GCA_031408575.1 Rhodobacterales bacterium | reverse complement strand
TCCCGCTTCCCTCAACGTCTCCGCTTCGGTGAGCCGGTATCTACGGAGACACACACAAACCCGCAAGAGAAAAATACACGAAATATGACATTTTTTTCACGACGCATGATCGTTCATCAATATCTTGGGTTTGGCGCAATTTTCGCCACAATTGATGGCCCGCATGCTGCCCTAAAGTAACGCGGCCATGTCCCCGTCTGGCCCCAGCCCCGCTCAGGCCATGCGCGCCGCGACTCGGGCGCGCCTCCAGCGCAGCCGCAACGCCAGCAGTCCCACAGCCCCCAGCGCATAGAGGATCGGCTCCCATGGCCATGCCTTTACCAGTATGAGGTAGTGCGCTGCCCCCGCGACCACCGCCACATAGGTCAGTTGGTGTAGCCTCTGCCACCTGATAGCCCCCAATCGTCGCACCGACAGATTGTTCGAAGTGACAGCCAGTGGCAGCATCGCCAGAAATCCGATCATCCCCAAGATGATGTAGGGCCGTTTCACCAAGTCCGCCCCGATCTCGGCCCAACGCAGCTGCAGGTCCAGAAACACCCAAGTCAGCAAATGAAGGGTCACATACACAAACGCGAGAAGCCCGATCGCCCGCCGGTAGCGTATCAGATTGACACCGGACAACCGCCGGATCGGCGTTACCAGCAGCCCCGCCATCAGCAGTTGCAGCCCATAGAGACCCAGCTGATGCTCCAACCCCTTCACCGGGTCAACACCAAGCCCGCCGTTGAACGCCTGCCAGATCAGCACCGCCAGCGGCACCAGCCCCAGTGGGTACAGCACCCAGGTCGGCACCCGCCGCAGCGCGCCGTTAGCCGCCCCTGACACGTCCATCAAAAGTCCTTTGCCAAGTCCATCCCGGCATATAGACCCGCCACCTGATCGCCATAGCCATTGAACATCAGCGTATCCACACGGTCCGCGAACAGCCCGCCACCGATGCGCCGCTCGCTCGCCTGGCTCCAGCGCGGGTGATCGACCTCGGGGTTCACGTTGGAGTAGAAACCGTACTCACCTGCAGCCTGCATGTTCCATGTCGTCGGCGGCATTTCGGCCACCAGGCTGATCTTCACGATGCTCTTGATCGACTTAAAGCCATATTTCCACGGCACCACCAGCCGGATCGGCGCGCCGTTCTGTTTCGGCATCGGCTCGCCATAAATACCCGTTGCAAGGATGGTCAGCGGATGCATCGCCTCATCCAGCCGCAATCCTTCGCGATACGGCCAATCCAGCAGCCCGCTTTGCTGCCCCGGCATCTCCTCGGGGCGCACCAGCGTCTCGAAAGCCAAGTATTTGGCAGCGGACTGCACACCGACACGATTGAGCAGTGCGGACAATTCGAACCCGTTCCACGGAACGATCATCGACCACGCCTCGACGCAGCGAAAGCGGTAGATGCGTTCCTCCAGCGTCATGCCCCCGGTCAGGTCAGCAAAAGAATAGCTGCCGGGCTTGTCAACCAGCCCGTCGATCTCGACCGACCAAGGATCGACGGTCAGCGCGCCGGCATAGGTTGCAGGGTCTTCCTTGCCCAAGCCGAACTCGTAGAAATTGTTGTAGTTGCTGATCTCTTCCAGCGTGTTCGGTTCATCCGCCGTCGAATAAAAGCCGGGAACCGTCGCGATCTTTGCCAGTGCCGGCCCTCCCAGCACCAGCGTTCCCAACCCGGTCATCAGGTGTCGCCGGTTCAGCCAGACTGACTTTGGCGTCACATCCGATCTGGTCAAGTTGTTCCTGTTGCTGTCGCGCATTCTTGCTTCCTTCTGAGGCACCTGCAAATCCTGCGACACTCCGCGAACAAATCCAACCAAACTCATCTCACGACTGCGGCAGCCTGTTGAAACGTTTGGCTCACCGAGAAACCGGCCAAACTGTTCACGCCAGATAAACCCCGTTCACACCATCTTGATTTGAAGCGCTGTATCGAGCTGGCTTAGGCTGCGATTGTTGTAGGTCAACCCCCCCTGACGCCAAAGTGCGATGCATCCAACTGCCGCACCCCCACGTTTTCCCTGTGTCAAAACAACTTGGCAAAACTTTTCGGGAGACACCCAATGATCCGTCGTACATTCTTGTCAATTGCTGTCGCCAGCACTCTCGCGTTCCCCGCTTTCGCAGCGGATAAGGACATCGTTGACACCGCCGTCGGTGCAGGCAGCTTCACAACACTGGTCGCCGCCGTTACAGCAGCCGGCCTTGTCGAAACGCTGAAGGGTCCCGGCCCGTTCACCGTCTTCGCACCAACTGATGCCGCCTTCGCAGCCCTGCCCGCAGGCACAGTCGAAGACCTGCTGAAGCCGGAAAACAAGGACAAACTGGTTGCTATCCTCACCTATCACGTTGTTCCAGGCGCGGTCATGTCGACCGATCTGACCGAGGGCATGATGGCCAAGACCGTGCAGGGTGGCGAAGTGACAATCACCTTGGCAGATGGTGCCAAAGTGAATGGTGCGGCAATCTCGACCGCCGACATCGTGGCATCGAACGGCGTGATTCACGTCATCGACGCCGTAATCCTGCCGCCGATGTAAGCATCCAAGGGTTTTGGGGCGCATGATCAGTCGTGCGCCCCGGCTCTGTATTGAGAGGGAGAGACCAAATGAAAAGAAGAACCATTCTGCGCGCACTTGGCGCGGGTGCCGTTGCACTGGCGGTAACAGCCTGCACACCAATGAATTCTCGGCCCGATATTGTCAGCATCGCGTCTTCGAATGATCAGTTCAGCACGCTTGTTGCCGCAGTATCGGCAGCGGGTCTGGTGGAAACGCTGCAAGGCGATGGTCCGTTCACTGTTTTTGCCCCGACTAACGCCGCATTCGCGGCCCTGCCCGCCGGAACGGTCGAGAACCTGCTGAAACCAGAGAACAAGGATCAGCTTGTGGCTGTGCTGACCTACCACGTGGTGCCAGGTGCAGTGACATCTGACCAGTTGACAGGCCAGCGTCTGGATGTAGCCACAGTGCAGGGTCAGACCGTACACATAGACGGCCGCTCTGGCGTGAAGGTGAACCGGTCGAACGTCACGCAAGCCGACATCATCGCCTCAAACGGTGTGATCCATGTGATCGATCGCGTGCTGCTGCCTAAGTGATCTGCTGCTGACAACGCTTAGTAAGATGACGGGGGAGGGCATAGCCCCTCCCCCTAATCGTTCAGTGAACCACCGCATCCTGTGGCCGCGTCCGGCGCGACGATGACACCCGGTCACCGATGACCAGTCCCTCCGGCCCGGCGCTGACATGCACCGTGCCGCCATCCATCAGATCACCCGACAAGATCATCTCAGCCAGTGGATCCTGCAAATGCCGCTGGATCACCCGCTTCAGGGGACGTGCGCCAAACTGGTGGTCATAGCCTTCATCGGCCAGCCAGGCCTTCGCCGCTGCATCCAGATCAAGCGTGATCTTCCGCCCTTCCAGCCGTTTCTCCAGCCGCGCCAGCTGAATATCGACAATCGCCGCCATGTCGCTGCGCCCCAGACGGTCAAAGATGATCTGGTCATCCAGCCGATTCAGGAACTCCGGCTTGAAATGCCCTCGCACCGCCTCCATCACCTGCGCCCGCGCCGCCGTCGGGTCCGCGCCGTCCGGCAACTGGCTTAACGCATAGGCCCCGAGATTGCTGGTCAGCACGATCAGCGTCTGCTTGAAATCAACCGTGCGCCCCTGACCATCGGTCAGCCGCCCGTCATCCAACACCTGCAACAGCACGTTGAACACATCGGGATGGGCCTTTTCGACCTCGTCGAACAGCACCACCTGATAGGGCCTGCGGCGGACAGCCTCGGTCAGCACCCCGCCTTCGTCATAGCCGACATAGCCGGGAGGCGCCCCGATCAGACGGGCGACCGCGTGTTTCTCCATGAACTCGCTCATGTCGATCCGCACCATCGCGTCGTCATCGTCGAACAGGTACTCCGCCACCGCCTTGGTCAATTCCGTCTTGCCCACGCCGGTCGGCCCGAGGAACAGAAAACTGCCCAAAGGCCGCCCTTCATCGTTCAGCCCGGCCCGCGCGCGCCGCACGGCATTGGCCACGGCGCTCAGCGCCTGACGCTGCCCGATCACCCGCTTGCCAAGCTCGTCTTCCATCCGCAGCAGCTTTTCACGCTCGCCTTCCAGCATCCGGCTGGTCGGGATGCCGGTCCAGCGTTCCACCACTTCGGCGATCTGCTCCGGCCAGACGGCTTCGGACACCAGAAGATCACCCTCCCGTGCCTCGGCCTCGCCCAACTGCTTTTCCAGCGCCGGAATGATCCCGTAGGACAACTCTCCGGCGCGCCCCAGATTGCCTTCGCGTTTGGCCTGATCCAGTTCGGCCCGCGCGCGGTCCAGCGCCTCCTTGATGCCCCGCGCCGCATCCAGCTTGTCGCGCTCGTCCTGCCACTTGGCGGTCATTTCCGACGAACGCTGCGTCAGGTCCGCAAGCTCGCGCGACAACTTCTCAAGCCGGTCCTTGCTTGCCGCGTCCTCTTCCTTTTTCAGCGCCTCGGCCTCGATCTGGCCCTGCAGGATCTGCCGGTCCAGCGCGTCCAGTTCCTCGGGCTTTGAATCGACCTCCATCCGAAGCCGCGATGCCGCCTCGTCCATCAGGTCAATCGCCTTGTCCGGCAGGAACCGGTCGGTGATATAGCGATGGCTCAGCGTCGCAGCCGCCACCAACGCAGAATCCGAAATCCGCACCCCGTGGTGCAGTTCGTACTTCTCCTTGATGCCGCGCAGGATCGAAATCGTATCCTCCACTGTCGGCTCCGACACCATCACCGGCTGAAACCGCCGCGCCAGCGCCGCGTCCTTTTCCACATACTTGCGGTATTCATCCAGCGTGGTGGCCCCGATACAGTGCAATTCACCCCGTGCCAGCGCCGGCTTGATCAGGTTCGCCGCATCCATCGCCCCTTCGGATTTGCCCGCTCCAACCAGCGTGTGCATCTCGTCGATGAACAGAATGACCTCACCCGCCGCCGCTGTGATTTCCGACAGAATGGCTTTCAGGCGCTCTTCGAATTCGCCACGATACTTCGCGCCCGCAATCAGCGCCCCCATGTCCAACGCCATCAGCTTCTTGTTGCGCAAGGATTCCGGCACGTCGCCATCGACGATCCGCAGCGCCAACCCCTCGGCAATCGCCGTTTTGCCGACGCCGGGTTCACCGATCAGAACCGGGTTGTTCTTGGTGCGCCGCGACAGCACCTGCATCGCCCGGCGAATTTCCTCATCCCGCCCGATGATCGGGTCGATCTTGCCCTGTGCCGCAGCCTCGGTCAGATCGCGCGCATACTTTTTCAGCGCGTCATAACCGGACTCGGCACTGGCGGAATCCGCCGTCCGCCCCTTGCGAATGTCATTCACCGCCGCGTTCAGCTTCTGTGCGCTGACGGCCCCCGCATCCAGCGCGTCCTTGGCTTTCGACGGCACCATGCAAAGCCCCATCAGGATCCGTTCGACCGGAACAAACGAATCCCCCGCCTTGGTCGCTACCGTCTCGGCCTCGTCCAGCACCCGCGCCAATGCCGGGTCCATGAACGGTTGCGCGTCGCCGGAAACCTTGGGCAACTTGCCCAGCACCAGATCGACAGCCTCGACCACACGTTCGGGCGCGCCACCCGCCCGACGGATCAGGTTGCTCGCCAGCCCCTGATCGTCATCCATCAAGGCTTTCAGCAGATGCTCGGGTGCCAGCCGCTGGTGGCTTTCCCGTAGCGCAATCGTCTGGGCTGCCTGCAGAAACCCGCGCGACCGCTCCGTGAACTTTTCCAGGTTCATCGGCAAACTCCTTTTCCAAAGCACCGATCTACGGGACGCCCTTTTTGGCTCGCCCCATCCGGCCTTACCTTGAACATGGGAGCCATCGGCAGCTGATGCAAGATTGCAACAAGACCGTCGCCCTCAATTTCCACGATGTCCGCCAAACGCTCGCACCAAGAGTTTTCCGAAAACTCTTGGCACAATCGTTCGAAGGATTCGGCATCAGCCCGGATCGGCCACTTTCGCGGGTCCAAGCCTGCGCAGGCATTGCTGCGCTTCGGCCACCAGCATGACAAATACCTCTGCAGCGGGCAATTCGCGGGCCAATCCGGCGGCCTGTCCGAAAAGCGGGAAAGCCGCGACGGCGGCATCGGATCGTCCCGCACCCGCCGCCAGAATAGGGTCGGACAGCGCATACATCGATGGATAGGGCGGCAGTCGCCCCGCAAGATCGGCCATGTCTTCGGCATAGGGGCTTCGTACCGCCCGCGCCGACCGGCCCGATACCGCATCGGTGACCATCGTGTCGGTATCCCGTGCGCGGCCCAGTAGTGTGCGGGTCGCGGGATCAGTCCCCGCTTCGGGGCAGCGCAGGAACGCGCTTCCCATCTGAACGCCCGCGGCCCCCAGCGCAAATGCAGCCGCAATCCCCCGCCCGTCCGAAATCCCACCGGCAGCGATTACCGGCACCCGCACAGCATCGACGATCTGCGGC
Organism: Rhodobacterales bacterium; assembly: GCA_031408575.1. Classification (GTDB taxonomy): domain Bacteria; phylum Pseudomonadota; class Alphaproteobacteria; order Rhodobacterales; family Rhodobacteraceae; genus Aliitabrizicola. The sequence goes on along the minus strand of JANNWS010000135.1, from coordinate 11,145 downwards.
ACCAGCGCCATCGTTCCAACCCCGTCACCGGGCAGCCCCGGCACGTGCGATCCGCGATGCCCCCCCGCTTCCCAGCCCTGCGCGATCACGGCATCCACCCCGGCTCTGTCCAGCGCCACTGCCTCGGCCACCGTTGTGGCCGAACAGATCAGCCGGATGCCCGCCGCTTTCAACCGGTCCACAACCCCGGCACCGGGGAACCCGAAATGAAAGCTCACCACCGGCGGGCGTCGTGCCAGCAGCACCTCGACCACCGCATCGGCAAGACCGCTTGGCGGCGCGGATACCGCATCCGTCACATCGCCAGCGCCAAGCGCCCCATACCAGCGCCTCAGCCGTGCCTTGACATCGGGTGCAACAATCAGGCTTTCCGCAGGCACTTCGGCCAGAACCCAGAGGTTCAGCGCAAAAGGCGCATTAGTCCGCGCCTTCATCGTATCGCAGACATGGTCGAGCTCTTCTGCCGAGGGAACACCACACCCGACGGACCCCAGCCCACCGGCATTGCTGACCGCCGCAGCAAGCGCGGGTGTCGCTTCGCCTTTCATTCCCGCAAGCACAAGCGGATGGGAAATGCCCAGCAGGTCCGTCAGGCGTGTGTCAGGCCAGATGCTAGACATGGCTCCTCAGATCTCCTGCGGCGGATCATAGCGTACATAGGCAAAAGCCGATCCATCAGGCGCCCAGCATGGCACATTGATCGTTCCCTGTCCCCCGTTGAACGCCGCAACCGTCCGCCGGTTGCCCCCGTCCGGGTCCATCAGCCGCAACTCGACGGCCAAATCCCTGGGATGCCCTGTGGTTCCCGCCGGATAGGCAAGATACAGCACATGCCCCCCGCAGGGCGACGGATGCGGAAACCAGTTCACCCATCCGTCTGCGAAAACCTGCTCATGCCCAGTCCCATCGGGGCGCACCCGCCAGATCTGGGCATGTCCCGTCCGGTCGCAATTGTACCAGACCCATGCGCCGTCCGCCGAAACGTCCGGCCCATCCGCATGTCCCTCGCCAAAGGTCAGCCGCACCTCCGCGCCCCCCTTGGCAGCACAGCTGTAGATATCCACCACACGGTCGCCGCGCGCGGCGGCATAAACGATCCGTGCGCCATCCGGCGTAACTCCGTGCCACCAGCTTGGCGCGTGTTCTGTCACTGCGACGGGCTCGCCACCCGCCACCGGCATCGAAAAAATCTCGGCCCCCCGACCGGTATGGGACGACAGGTAAATCCGCGTCCCGTCCGGTGAAAATCCGTGGTCATTGTTGCAGCGCACTGCGTGACCCGTCTCAAGCGGCAGCAGCGCGGGCGCATCAAGCGGCACCCGCCACAATCGCCCTTCGCCATTGACCAGAAGCCACCCCTCGGGATGCCAGTTCGGTGCCTCGATCAGCCGGTCGGTTACCAGTACCACCCGGCTTTCCCGCAGCGCCAGATCATAGACCGACAGGATACTTCGCATCTAGACCCCCTTGGGCGTAAGCAACGTTGCGGGTCGCATCTCCTCGGCTGCCTTGAACAGCGAAAACGTCTGGTTCACATAGTTCACCACGCCCGACAGCTTTTCCATGTAGGCCGCCAGTTCCGCCGTCCGTTCTGCCTCGACCAGTTGCACGGGGCGTTCCGGCCCCTCGCTTTCGAACTGCACATAGAACAAGGGCTCGCCCCGGCGCAAAACGATGTCCTTTGTCACATCATGCCATTCGAATGCCCACATCAGCGGCCGGGGCCAGACATGCACCGGAAACCGCCCTCCAAAGATTGTACCGGGCAGCGGATCGGCCCGATAATGCGCGAATGTCCCCAGTTGCGTTATGTAGACCGGCTCATCCGCGATGAAGCAATAAGGCAGCACAAGCTGCACCGTGGGCCGGTCCGCATAGCGCCACTCGGCCTCGCCGACCAAAGTCAGCACCTCACCCAGTTTGGACGCCCTGACCGGCGAGGCCACACCGGCGCGGTTGATCAAGGTGGCGCGACCCTTGTCATCCCGCTTGAACCCGATGTGAATGTCGTAAGGGCAGTTCACCGCGAAATACCGGCTTTCCATCTGGATTACGGCCGGGCAGCGCGCCGCCGATTTCGCGTGCGCTTTTTGTACCCCGCGTGAAGCCAGCCGTTCGGGCGCATCGAACAACACCGCTCCCTTGTCGCTGGTCAGAAACCACCCAACCATAACCGGCCCGCTTTTCGGCCCGGCCCCCGGCTCTACCGAAATATTGATCTGCATCCGCGCCCCCCGCTTTGGCACAGGTCAGCGCGAAGCCCCTGCAAAGTCAACCAGCGCCGCCTTCAGCGCCCTTACCCGCGCTGCGTCTGTCTGCCGTGGCGCGCCAAACCCCATCGGCGCGGCCTTTGTCGCGACCGAGCACGACCCATGCACTTCGCGCAGCGGCAAGCCTCGCAACGACCCGACCGTTTCCGCCGATACCCCCGCGCCCGGCATTACTGAAATCCGCCCCGCCGCAAGCGCAAACGCCCGGTCCAGTCCGCCCCGCCCCACAACCACAGACACCCCCCCGCCCGAGGTCAGAACCCGTTCAAACCCCAAACTCACGGCCACCTCCAGCGCTTCGCCGGCGTCTGGCACCAGATCGAACACCCGGTGCAACGTCATCCCCATACCCCACGCCCCGGCCGCAAGCGTCCGCAGCACGCCCACATCCAGACGCCCATCGGCGCAGGATGCACCCAGCACCACCCCGGCCAACCCGATCCCGCGCGCCGCGTCGATATCTGCCAGCATCACGGCCACTTCGTCCGCACCGTATACAAAGCCGCCCGCTCTTGGTCGGATCATCACATAGACAGGCACCCCGCACCCCGCCGCCGCCTGCATCAACCCGACCGAGGGCGTCAGCCCGCCCACCTCCAACCCGGCACACAACTCGATCCGGTCGGCACCCCCTGCCACCGCCGCTGCCAGCCCCGCGGCGGTGTCCACACAAACCTCGACCAAGATCTCAGCCACGCGTCATCTCCCCGAACCCCGCCAGCGCCGCACCGACCAGCCCCGGCTCCACTGTCAGGACAGCAGGCACCAGCAGCGCCACCTCGGCCCGGCGCAAGACCCGCGCCCTGACAGCCTGATCAAGTCGCGCAACCAACGCCGGCACATTGGCAAGGCCACCCCCCACCGGCACCGCCGACGCACCCACCACGTTCAGCACCATCGCCAATGGCCCGCTCACCAGATCGCACCAGATCTCTATAGTGTGCGCCGCCACCGGATCCCCCGCCGCCCAGCGCGCCAACAGCGCCACTGAACCCAAGTCCTCACCGCTCAAATGACGGTGCAACCGCTCCACCCCGCGCGCGCCGCCCACCGTATCCACACACCCCCACAACCCGCAGCCGCACTCGAACCACGGCACCACGGCGGCATTCAGAACTGGCCCATGTCCCCATTCCCCGGCATATCCGCCCGCCCCGGTTACGATCCGCCCGTCGATCACCAGCCCGCCCCCGACGCCGGTCCCCAATATCACCCCGAATACGTTTCGATGCCCCCGCCCCGCGCCCATGACTGCCTCGGCCAGCGCAAAGCAATCCGCATCGTTGAACACGAATACCGGCAGACCCAGAGCCGCCGACAGTTCCGCCGCCACCGCCCGTCCATCCAGACAGGGAATGTTCGCGACCTTGATCCGCCCACCCGACGGGTCCACCACCCCAGCAATCGAAATGGCCACCCCGCGCGCTGCTCGTCCGAACACAAACCCCGCCAATAGCCCGACAAAGGCGCCGAAATCTGTCAGCGGCGTCGGCGCATCGCCCAAAGGCTCCACACCGCCGCCATCGCGCGCCCGCGCCGCCTTGATCCGCGACCCGCCAATATCGAAACAGATCAGCATGGCACCCCCCTTTTTCGTAGTCTTACCATTCCCCCCACCGCTTGACAGCCCGACCCCCACGCCGCATGACGCGGCTGAAGGAACGTCCCATGCCCGCAGATGCCCGATTTACCGATGACCGCCTCATCGTTGCCCTCGACGTGCCAAATGTGCTTGACGGCCTGGCCTTGGCGACCCGCCTCGGTGATGCCGTCAGCTTCTACAAGATCGGTCTGGGGATGCTGACCGGTGGCGGCCTCGCCCTGGCAAACGAACTCAAGCAAGACCACGGCAAGCGCATCTTCCTCGACATGAAGCTTTTCGATATCGGGGCCACGATTGAAGCCGCCGTCAAAGGCTTCGCGCGCTACGATCTCGATTTTCTGACAGTTCATGGCGATCCGCAGGTCGTTCGTGCCGCGGCCGAGGGCCGCGGCGGATCGTCGATGAAAATCCTCGCCGTAACGATCCTGACTTCACTCGACCGGATCGACCTTGACGCGAACATGATCCGTCCCGGCGATATCACCGAAGTTATTGTTGAACGCGCCACCCGCGCGCTGGAGGCCGGGGCCGATGGCGTGATCGCCTCGCCGCATGAGGCAGCCCTGATCCGCGCCCTGCCGCAAGCCAGTGGCAAACTGATCGTGACCCCCGGCGTCCGTCCGGTGGGCAGCGCGCGCGGGGATCAAAAACGCATCGCAACGCCCGCGCAGGCCATCGCCGACGGGGCCGATCACATCGTTATAGGCCGCCCGATCTGGCAGGCCGCCGATCCGCGCGCAGCGGCGCTGGCCATCACCGCAAGCCTGATGCGTCGCTGACGCCCGGTCGCCTGAGGCGGGCCGCTGCAAGCGCTCCCGCCAAGCCAATGGTGGCGGCGCGCCAGTACCTTGTTGCCCAAAGCGGCAAACCAAAGGACAAGACGAACGTCCCGCAACTGCAAGGAAAGGGCGCGCCCGCCGCAGCCAGACGGCCGCGCCCCGTCATGCTCTATGGCTGGTCAGGACAAGACAGACAGGCGGACCAGCGCACGAAACGGATACCTGGCCCGTTCCGACGCTGCCCGGCTGATCAGCTTGCCTTCGCCATCGTCTGATTGACGCTCTGCACGGCAAGCCCGGTCAATTTGGCATTAGCTGCCTTTTCCATGTCCAGGATCTGTGACAGCAGGTCATGCGCTTCGGTATGGCCCAACTGCTTGGCCCATTCGCGCAACGTGCCATAGCGGGCAATCTCGTAATGCTCCACCGCTTGTGCCGCACCGATCAGCGCCGCGTCAAGTGCGACACCGGACGCCTCTTCCATCAAGCCATCGGCTTCCTTGACAAGCCCCTCGATGGCGTCGCATTTCTCGCCGGAGGCCGGTTTGCCGATGCTGGCAAATACCTTTCCCAAAAGGGTAATCTGCTCTTTCGTCTCGGCCAGATGATCAGTGAACGCAGCCTTCAGCTTGGCATCACCGGCGGCCTTCGCCATTTTCGGCAGCGCCTTGGTCAGCGCCGTTTCGGCATAGTAGATGTCCTGCAGGGTATGGGTGAACACGTCAGAGAGGGTTTTCATCTGGGACTTCCTTCGGGGTTTCCGGCGGCCATGCTGAGCCGTCCCAGAAGAACGCAAGGGCGCGGTCAAGGTTCCCGCGCGCCCGGCACAACCCCGCGTCAGCCGCGCTGCAAGACTTCCACGCTCAGCACCGTCGGAAGGTGGCGCGCGATCTCGGACCAGTGGTCGCCCTCATCGGCGCTGGCAAAGACCGACCCGCTGTTGGTGCCGAAATACACCCCACCGACAGCAGACTGATCCGTCGCCATTGCCTGCCGCAGTACGGTGAAAAAGCAATCCTTCACGGGCAGCCCGTCACGCGTCGCCTGCCAGCTTTCGCCGCCATCGCGGGATCGCCAGACGGCCGCCGACGCATCGGGCGGGTATCGCCCCGCCATGTCGCCATTCAGCGGCAGCACCCAAAGCGTCTGCGGATCGCGCGGATGCACGGCGATCGGAAAGCCGAAGGTTGACGGCAGACCGGCCGAAATTTCATGCCAGCTGCGCCCGCCATCGGGGCTGCGAAACACGCCGTGATGGTTCTGCTGATACATCAGATCCGCACCATCCGCGCTGCGGGCAGGCGCGCGGACCATGTTATGCACGCAAGACCCCACCTCATGGCCGCTGCCGCCACCGTCCGCATGGACATGCCCGGCATGGCCATGCGCATCGGCATTGGACAGACGGTTGCGCTGTTCCCAGGTCGCACCGCCGTCTTCCGACGCAAAAACACCTGCCGCCGAGATTCCGACCCACAGCTTGCACGGATCGGACGGATCCGAGACGATGCTGTGCAACACCAGCCCAGCCCCGCCGGGTTGCCAATCGGGGGCCGTGGGATGGTCGCTCAACGCATCGACCCGCGCCCAGCTGTCTCCCCGGTCTGTGCTGGCATAAAGCGCTGCGGGCTTGGCCCCGGCCAGCAGCGTATCTCCCGCAATCCCCAACGACCAAATGGCATCAACCCGTCCGGTAAAAGGCGCAGGCGGTACCGGTTTCTTGCCGACATACGCGGCAAAGTCAGAATCTTTTGCCAGAAAGTCGTCAAACTTGCCATTGGACAGCTTTGACAGCAGCCATGTCTCGCCGCCATCTTCCGACCGCCAGACCCCGGCCCCCGGCCATTCGCCCCCGCCGGCGGCCCAGATGGTGCCAGTCTGTGGATCACCGATCACATGGTTGATCGGCCACCCGTCACAGAACGGCCCCCGAAGCTGCCAATCTTGCCGCGCCGCGTCGGACCCCAGCAGAAAGACGCCCTTGGTGGTACCAAGCAACACCGTAATTGCCTCAGCCATAAGCAAACCCTCCCTTTGCCAGTTGGGTCAGATTACCACAGGCACACAATCCTGCCCACAATCCCGACGGGTCGGGACCAGTGCGGCCCCAGAACGCCGCCTCAGTTGTCGTTGATGTCCCGGTCCCAGCGCTTCACCTCGCCAAGATTCTTTCCGAAAAGCGCCCGCAGTCCGGCCCAGGCCCCCAGCGAAACCACCGCGAATACCGCCAGCATCATCGCAAGGTTCCCCCCAAGCACCCCCAGCCAGATCAGGCCGCCCGTCAGAACCGCAGCGACGGCGAACCCCGCAAAGATATACCCCGGTATCACGACCTCAAGGATGGCCAGCCCCATCCCGGCCACCACCCACACCCACCAAAGCTGTGCCATCACATCATCTCCCTTTGCGCCACGAAGCGCCCCATTGGCGGCACTTGGAACTTCCTGGAACAGGCGCGCAAGCTGCTCACCGCCGCTACGGTCATTCAGTTGACGGCCACTGCAATTGCATACTGATTACTCCTCAAATGCGCGGCTCGCGAACAGGCATCCAGATCGTCGGCCTCGCACGCATCAAAAAGCTGTGCCGCCGTCGCATCCGATCCCAGCGGGTCCGGCTCGGCGCAGCCGACCAGCCCGATGGCGGCGCACACCAACCCGACTTGTGCTGACCGCAGCATCACCCCCGACCCTTCAGCATCTTGAACGCATCACCAAACGCGTCCAGCGCCGCCGATGGCACGATCACCACCTGCTTGCCGGCACCCTGACCCACGGCCGTCAACGCCTCCACCTGCTTGAGCGCCACTTGATACTGCGCAGCCTCGATCCCGTTTTGCGCGATCGCAACCGCGATCACCCCGGTCGCATAGGCCTCGGCATCCGCCAGCACGCGCCGCGCCTTTGCCTCCTGCTCGGCGGCATACAGTTCGGCATCAGCGTTCAGCTCGACCGCGCGCTTCTTGCCCTCGGCCTCGGTCACCTGTGCACGGCGCGCCCGTTCCGCATTCAGTTGCTGCAACATCGCGGTGCGGGTCGCATCATCAAGGTTCACGTCCAGAATCTCGGCCCGGGTCACTTCGATGCCCCAGTCATCGACCAGAAGCCGCACCTGCTCGCGCACGTTCGCCGCCACTTCGGCTCGGTTCGACTGCAGATGGTCCAACTCCATCTTGCCGATCTCGGACCGCACGATCCCCGCCACCGTCGTTGCAATCGCCGCATCGACGTCGCGGATCCGGTATACCGTCTTTTCCGGCTCGGTGATCCGGTAGAACACGCTCGTTTCGACTTTCACCAGAACGTTGTCCGTGGTGATCGCATCCTGATGCGCCGTTGGCAGTTGCCGCTCAAGCACCGTTACCTTGTGCGCCACCCGGTCAAGGAACGGCACGATGAAGTTGATCCCCGGCCCGAGGACCTTCGAGAGCCTCCCGAACCGCTCTACCACATGCTTTTCGCTCTGCGGCACGATCCGCACCCCCAGAAACAGGCTGAGGATGACAAACGCCGCAAAGGCCAGCAGCACTGCATTCCCGCCCAGAAAATCATTCAGTTCCACGAAATCGCTCCCTAGATCACCCACACTCAACATGCCCATCCGCCTCGCCCCGTGCAACACCCCTTGCAGCGGCCGCGAACCGCGCGGGCGCTGACCAAAGACACGCCGAACCCCCTTGGTTTCAAACCACGCGAACAATCAGTGCAACAGGCAAGCCCCCAGACGTTCCTGCGGTGCTGCGTCGCCCGCTGGATCGCCCCAAGCATTCCTGCGCTGGCTTGCTGAACGTGGCCAATCTTCCAACCCGCCGGACTTGGGACAAAACTGTTCTGTCGGGTACCACAAACAAAACCCGGCCGGGATAGTGGCGGAATGCACAAGCTGCGTCGAATCGTGATATGCAAAAGCTGTTCAGTTGAGAGGAAGCTTCATGACACGCCATATCTCTGACCGAAGCTGCCCGTCTGACGGGGGGCGCGTCCGGCATTTTCTGCGGATCGCGCGCGCCCATCGCATGGTCTGGCATCGCCATGAGTCCCAGGCCGGAAACCGCCGCCTGGTGGAGTTCTGCCGGATCGCGCGCGGGCGCACGGCGTAAAAGCGTCCAACATGGTGCCGGGGACACGCCCGGCACCTTTGCTGGCGTCAGCGGTCAGGCGCGGACCAGTTGTTCGTACTGGGTCGCCACGCGGCGGGTCAGCTCGCCCACTTCAAAGTTGTAGTCGCCGATCTGGCCGACGGGGGTAACTTCGGCAGCAGTGCCGGTCAGCCAGCATTGCTGAAAGGTTTCCAGCTCTTCCGGCATGATATGGCGTTCGTGGACCTTGATCTGCATGTCGCGAAGCATGCCGATCACCGACTGGCGGGTGATGCCGTTCAGGAAGGCGTCGGCCAGCGGCGTATGAACCTCGCCGTCCTTGACGAAGAAGATGTTGGCCCCGGTCGCTTCGGCAATGTAGCCGCGATAGTCGAACATCATCGCGTCAGAGCAGCCTTTGGCCTCGGCCGCGTGTTTCGACATGGTGCAGATCATATAAAGGCCGGAGGCCTTTGCGGCGCAGGGGATGGTATCGGGCGAGGGGCGCTTCCACTTGGCGATGTCGAGTTTCGCACCCTTCATCTTGGCGTCGCCATAGTAGCTGCCCCAGGTCCAGCAGGCGACGGCAAGGCGGATCGGGTTGCGTTTGGAGGCAACGCCCATGTCTTCGCCCGCGCCACGCCACGCGATGGCACGAACATAGGCGTCGGTCAGGTTGTTGGCCTTGAGGACAGCCTCTTTTGCTGCGTCGATTTCATCCGCCGTGTAGGGCAGCGGCATGTCAAGCAACTCGCCCGAGGTCCGCAGGCGTTCGGAATGCTCGCGCCCCTTGAAGATCTTGCCGTTGTAACAGCGCTCGCCCTCAAACACCGCCGAGGCGTAATGCAGGGCGTGGGTCAGGACATGGACATTGGCCTCGCGCCATTCGACCAGTTTGCCATCCATCCAGATCTTGCCGTCACGATCATCATAGCCAGCCATTATTTCCTCCTGCACCAGCGGCATATTTGCGAATGTTGCGCTAGATAGGTCCATATCGGACATAATATTGCGCGAAATCATCGGGTGGCTATCAGTTGAGTCTTGGAAAGTCAACAAGGCTGACATAAAATCATCCCAAATGGAGGGCGTGGGATGGCGGAAAGCGTAGGCGGCGGCGAGGGGCTTTTGTTCCTGACCGACGAGCAGGTAAGAAAGGGCATCGAGGCGATGTTCTTTGCCTATCGCGGCTTTACCGCCGACCCGGACCGGATTCTGGAAGGGATGGACTATGGCCGCGCACATCACCGGGCGATCCATTTCATTCACCGCAGTCCGGGCACGACGGTGAACAACTTGCTGTCGATCTTGGGGGTGACGAAGCAATCCCTGAACCGGGTGCTGCGCAGCCTGATCGAGAACGGGCTGGTGGAAAGCCGTGTGGGGCGGCAGGACAAGCGCGAACGGCATCTGCTATTGACTGCAAAGGGGGCGGCGCTGGAGCGGGAATTGTCGGATGCCCAGCGGGCGCGGATGCGCGCGGCCTACCGCGCGGCGGGGCCGGTGGCGGTGCAGGGGTTTCGGCAAGTGTTGGAGGCGATGATGGACCCGGACTTGCGGCGGCAGTTCCAGACCCTGAAGGAGAGCGGCACATGAGTTTGGACCTTCAGGCCCATCTGCTGGTGGTGGATGATGACGAGCGCATCCGGGGGCTGTTGCAGAAGTTCCTGATGCGCAGCGGGTTTCTGGTGTCGGGCGCGCGCGATGCCGCACAGGCGCGGCGGCTGCTGGGCGGGCTGGAGTTCGATCTGATCGTGCTGGACGTGATGATGCCGGGCGAGGACGGGATCTCGCTGACCCGCGACCTGCGGGCGCGGATGACGACCCCGATCCTGCTTCTGACTGCGAAAGGCGAGACGGGGAACCGGATCGAGGGGCTGGAGGCGGGGGCGGATGATTACCTTGCAAAGCCATTCGAGCCGAAGGAGTTGCTGTTGCGGATCAACGCGATCCTGCGCCGGGTGCCGCAGGCGAAGGCTGCGGAGGCTGGGCCGAAGGTGCTGAATCTGGGGGCCGTGCGCTATGACGTGGACCGGGGCGAATTGTGGCATGGCACCGATATCGTGCGGCTGACCGCGACCGAGGCGACCCTGATGCGGATTTTTGCAGCGACCGCGGGCGCACCGGTGAGCCGCGAGCGGCTGGTTGGCGATCTGGGGCGGGACGCGGCCGGCGGGGGTGGCGGCGCACAGGAGCGGGCGGTGGATGTGCAGATCACCCGGCTGCGGCGCAAGATCGAGGCCGATCCGAAGCAGCCGCGCTATCTGCAGACGGTGCGGGGCGAGGGGTATATGCTGGCCCCGGATTGAGGGTGGCGCGCACCGGGGGTTTTCCACCCCCGGACCCCAGGAGGATATTTCTGCAAAGATGAATGGGAAGGGGTGCAGTCCCTTCCTGACGGGAGGCGCGAATGGC
>JANNWS010000134.1:0-5557 GCA_031408575.1 Rhodobacterales bacterium | reverse complement strand
CCTCGCCGACTTCCTGGCGGCCTACAACTTCGCCCGCAGGCTCAAGACCCTCAGCGGCCTCACCCCCTACGAATACATCTGCAAAATCTGGACATCAGAGCCAGATCGATTCATCCTCGACCCGATCCACCAGATGCCGGGGGTGAACAACTAGCGTGCGGCGGCTTTGCGGCCACTGGCCAGCAGGATCACGGTGATGATGATAACTCCGGTCATGATCAGCCGCACCCCGGCCCCAAGGCCATAGGTGTTCAGCATCGACACGACCAGAAACATGAACAGCGAGGCCCCCCAAATGCCCGGCACGTTACTGTCGCCACCCGCGACAGTGGTTCCGCCGATAACCACGACGGCAATCGACATCAGCAGGTATTCGGTCCCCATGTTGAGCGCCGCACCGCCCGAGAAACAGGCGAGCAGGTAACCGCAGATGGCAGCAAGCACGGCGCAGAGCAGGTAGGTAACAAACCGGCTGCCATCGACCGCGATGCCCGCCATCCGCGCGGCAGGCAGGCTTTGGCCGATAGCAGCGATCCAGCGGCCATAGGGTGTGCGGTGCAGCAAAACCCAGGCGACAACGGAAATCAGCAGCGCAACCAGAGCGATATTGGGAATGCCGAAGCTGGTCAGCGTGGTGAATTCCGCCATTGCAGACGGCGGCTTGATCCGCAGCCCCCGGTTGGTCCAGATCGCGGCGGATTGCACGACAAAGCTCATTGACAGGGTGGCGATGATTGGCGGTATGCGCAGCGCCTTGATCAGCGCATAGTTCAACACGCCGACTGCCGCTCCGACCGCGATGGCGATCGCTAGGCCGTGCAAGATCAGACCGTTCTGGCCATCCATGTATTTCAGCGTCACGGTCCCGGCCAAGGTCATGGTGGCAGGCACCGACAGGTCGATGTTGCCGGGGCCAAGGGTGATCACGAACATCTGGCCGATGCCAACAAGCACCGAGAACGCGGCAAAGGTCAGTGCGGCCTGCGACAGGCCCACCGTGGAGGCGCCCCGTGTGACAGCAATGGTCGCCAGCCACACCGACAGCGCGGCGACAAACGACCAGATCCACGGCTTTGCCAGCAGCGCTTTCATACCACGCCGCCTTTGCGTTCCAGCCGGTTCAGCAACAACCGCAGTGCGAGCACGATGATCAGGATCGCGCCTTGCGCGCCGATCTGCCAATCTGGCGAGATACGCAAGAATGACAAGAATGACCCTGCCAGCGTCAATGTCAGTGCGCCGATCACTGCCCCGACGGGCGAGATGCGGCCACCGGTGAATTCGCCCCCGCCAAGGATGACGCCGGCAATCGACAACAGCGTGTATCGCAATGCGATATTGGCGTCGGCACTGGTGGTCAGCCCGACAAGGCAGATGCCCGCAGCAACGGCAAAAGCGGCGGCAAGGGCATAGGCCCCAGCCCGCGCGGCAACAATCGACCATCCGGCGCGTTGCACGGAACGCTGGTTGCCCCCCACCCCCCGGATCAGCACTCCGAAAGAGGATCGCATGATCAACAGATGTGCAAACACCGCAAGCAACGCGCTGGCGACAATCGCCATCGGCACCAGCGGCGGTTTTGAAATCATAACAGCGCGCGCCCATTCAGGCGCTGTGCCTCCCGGCGCCGGCAGGATCAGCACGGCAAGACCAGCCCAGACAAAGCTCATTCCCAGCGTAACCACGATAGAAGGCAGATCGCGCAGATAGATGATGACACCCATCACCGCATAAACGGCGACGGCAGCCAACAAGATCGCCGCCCCCAGCAACGGCGTGTCATGCAGATATGTCGCGGCGACGCAGGCGACAAAGCTGACAAAAGTCCCCATCGACAGATCCAGATCATTGACCGCCATGATCAGCATCTGCGCAATTGTGGCCAGTGCAATCGGCACGGCAAGGTTGAACAATAGGTTTAGCCCGCTATAGCTCATCGCGCGAGGTTGCAGATAGAACACGCCTGCCAGCAGCAGCATGAGCGAAGCCACCGGAACAACAAGACGCAGTGTGTCGGCGGAAATTCTCATGCCGCCGCTCCTTCGAACGAGGCGCGTAGTATGTTTTGCTCGCTGATCGCATCACCCACAAGTTCCACGACGATAGCGTCGTTGCGGAAGACATAGACGCGGTCACAAAGCTGCATTTCTTCCATCTCGGTCGAATACCAGACAAAAGTTCGGCCGGCTTCGGCCTCGGCGCGGATCATGCCATAGACTTCGTGCTTGGTCCCGACGTCGACGCCGCGCATCGGATCATCCATCAGCACCACAGGGGCGCGCGTGGAAAGGGCGCGGGCGAACAACACCTTTTGCTGATTGCCGCCAGACAGCGACAGTATCGGATTCTCCATGTCGGGCGTGCGGATTTCAATTCGATCCTTCCATTCCGCGCCGCGCTTGGCCTCGGCGGCATCTTGCAGCAAACCCCGGCGTGACAGGTCACCCAGCGACGCCACAGTCATATTCTTGAGAATGCTCCACAAATCGAAAATGCCGTTCTCGCGCCGATCTCCCGCGATGAAGGTGACGGCAGGATCGCGGCGGGGCCACCATTGCGGGCTGTGGTGATCAAACAGCGCCAGCAGCATCCGCGTCTGGCCGTGGCCACCAAGGCCAGCCAGGCCGACCACCTCGCCCTTGCAAGCACGGAACGGCTGACCTTTTGGCAGGCTCAGTTCCAGCACCGGTTCAATGGCCGCTGTGCTGCGGCGGGCGGCGGCCTGATGCGTGGCAGCACTGCCCATCGCCTCAACCAAACCGGCGTGATCGAAGCCGCCTGCACCACGTTCGGCAACGATCTTGCCGTCTTTCATCACCACGATGCGACTGGCGGTTTCGAGAATTTCGTTCAGCATGTGGGAAATCAGGATCACGGCACCGCCGGTTGCCACAAAGCGGCGGACATGTGCCAAAAGCTGCGCAGCAAGCCCCGCATCCAACGATGAGGTCGGCTCGTCCAGGATCACAAGCCGTGGCGGATGGCCTGCATCGGAAAACGCCATGGCTATTTCCACCATCTGGCGCTGCGCAATCGACAGCGCTCCGATCTGGCCGCCGACGTCGATGCCATGGCCGGGAAACACCGTGTCAAGGCTGGCGACAATGATCGCACGCGCACGCCCACGCCAGCCGAAACCGCCCAGCTTGCGGTGCATGATCCGGGCGTTTTCGATAATGGAAAGGTTCGGGCACAGCGACAGTTCCTGAAATACACAGCGCACGCCACGACTGCGCGCCACGCCAATGCCATAGGGGGCCAACCGGGCGCCATCGCTGAAGATCTCGCCCTGCTGTGGGGTGAGACCGCCGTTGATGACTGAGACGATGGTGGATTTTCCAGCGCCATTGTGGCCGACAAGACCGATACACTCGCCCGGCAGGACAGATAGCGAAACCCCGTCCAGCGCACGCACCTCGCCAAAGCGCACGTCGGCGTTGGCGACTTCTAGCACTGCTAGGGGCGGCGTCAGGGGCATGGCGGTTTACCGTCCATAGATACAGGCAGACCTGCCCCTTGCGAGGCAAGGGGCAGGTCTTTGTGCCAGCACGGCAGGGCGTGCCGACGGCTTCAGGGTTACTTGGCGCCGTCGATGACAGCAATCGCGTCGGCTTGACTGTATTCGACATTGGCAACGCCGCCGGCCTGGGTGTTGGCCAGATTGGCCTCCAGGTTGTCCTGATCGATGCGCAAGAACGGCACGGTCAGGTCTTTCGGCACTTCCTTACCATCAAGGATTTGCTGGGCGACCCAAAAAGCCAGAGTCGAGACACCGGGGGCAATCGACACTGACATCGTAGTATAGTCGTTTGCGTCTTTCTGCTCTTTCCACCATTTCAGTTCATCCTCGCGGTTGCCCATGATGATGGTCGGCATCTTGCGGTCGGTTGCGGCAATCGCCTGCGCCGCGCCATAGCCGTCACCGCCCTGGGTCACCACGCCGACGAGTTCAGGCAGCGACGGAAGGATGCCGGCCACTGCCTTTTGCGCTACGTCTTGCGCCCAATCGCCGTGGACAGAGCCTGCGATCTTGAATTGCGGAAATTGTGCGACACCCTCGGCGATACCGGCCGAAATTTCATCATCGACGAACACGCCGGCAAGGCCCCGGATTTCCAAGAGGTTGCCGCCCTCGGGCAAGGCAGCCGCAAGGTATTCCACTTGGCTGCGGCCCATTTCCTTGAAGTTCACCGCGATGCGCCACGCGCAGGGTTCGGTTACGATGCCGTCAAACGACACCACCGTAATACCCGCATCGCAAGCCTCTTTCACCGCACCGTTCAATGCTGTGGGCGAGGCCGCATTGATGACGATGGCATCATAGCCTTGCAGAATCATGTTCTGAATTTGGGCTGCCTGCTCGGTCGCCTGATTTTCGGCGGTGGTAAAGGTATCAGCAGCAGCGACCGTGCCATCGGCCACAGCGGGACCCGTGATCTTTTCCCAACTGGTTAGCATCGCTTGACGCCACGAGTTGCCAGCATAGTTGTTTGAAAGTGCGATCTTTTTCGCAGAAGTCTCTGCCAAGGCAGGCATGGCCACGGCAAGGATCGTGGCCGAGGCCAGCAAAATTGTTCTGGTTTTCATGTCTCTCTCCCTAGGTGTGCTGCGCGCATGGCAGCTTTGATGGCCCCCCCTCCCGGGCGACCGAACTCCGCTTGTCTTCTGACTGAGGTTCCTCCACTCAGTACCGGCAGGATGGGTGAGAAGAACCAGCCTGTATAGGGGTTTTCAGGCAGGGCGTTTGCGGAGTTCCTCCAAAACCCTGCGGGTTCCCGCGAGGGCGTTGCACCGGATGCTGTAGGTTTGGCGAGGCTTCTCTGTCATGATCTGGCGATGCGGCGGCTCAGAAGTGGTCGTCTTTGCGGAGGATCGCAAGATGGTCGAAACGTCCCCGGTGGTCCGGCTGAACCATCTGTTGAGCATCTCGTTGCTTATGGCAGGGCATCTGGATTTCCGATGAGTCATCCAGGTGGTCTCGACGAAAATCGCGCAGATCTTTGCCCCATGATCATCTGGACGTGTGCATCCTGCGGCCTGACGGGCAGTTTCACACCGTCTATGAAAGCAGGATTGAAGCTGACGGCGCAAGCAACTGCAAGATCCTGTTGCCGGCACCGACGTCGAACCTTTGCTTTGGCGGGCCAGACGGGACGGACATGTTTATCTCCGCCTCTGACAAGGTCTTGCGCTTTTGCACGACCTGCCATCACGCCGCCTCTAGAGGTAGTTCGTTTGATCTGAACAGGTGCCGGGCCTTTTCTAAGTGGTTTTCCGCCTCGGTTATGCCGCCACCGCTTCGGGCATTGGCTGGTTGAAGTAGGCCTGATCCGGGGTTTTCCCGTAAAGTGATGAATGCGGGCGGCGGCTGTTGTAGAAGCCGAGATAGCGGCCGATCCCGATGCGGTCACTAAGCGTTCCATCCCGGAACATTGCATTGATGTCCGCCGTCTGCCATTATTTATCGCAATGTCAGCGCTTCGTGATCTGATCGCCGGGTTGCATGCTGATGCCAAGGGGGTGCAGGCGGCATGATGATCTCATTGCACAAGAACGC
>JANNWS010000133.1:0-14217 GCA_031408575.1 Rhodobacterales bacterium | reverse complement strand
ATCGCTTGCGTATCTGCCGCCGCTGCGCTCATACTGCGGGCGGGTGAGTTCAGTCCAGGCCATCGAATACTCCGTTCAGTGTTGCAACCGAACAGAACCACAACCGGCTGAATTCACTCAACTAGTTTCGGATCAGACACTAAGGTCGGACATAGCGTCGGACCTACGCGGAAATCTTCAAAGCAAAAAGACGACCCCCGGCGTAGGCTTACGCTGGATGAGGTTGGCGGAGATGTTATGGCTGCGTTGCGCATCGTGCCGGCCGGTGATTCCAGCCCGGATATCCTGGCAGAGCTGCAGCTTGAACGGTGTCGAATGTCGACGGTAGGGACCTCGTAACGTCATGAGCCTTCTCCAAACAAGGCCCGTTCAGCGTATTAGATCTTCAGGCCCCTGTGGTCCAGTCCGAGGGGTTCACTCCACAAAACACTTAAGGCTCAGCATAAACGCCGAAGAATGATCAACCTTTTTGCCTTCGCCTGATTGCGGTCTCCACCGTCACCTTGCCATCCAGCCTAGGCTTTCTGCGGTCGGACCCTTGGGCTTGTATTCCGCCCCCAACGGCGCGACCCAGCCTGCTTCGGCGATTGCAGCAAAGATCGTGGTGAAGTCCAGTTCGCCATGATCCGGCGGTCCTCGGTCGGGAACGCTGGCAAATTGGACATGGCCGATTATCGGCAAAAGATCGATGAAACGGGTGGTAATGTCGCCCTCGGTCCGGCCGATGTGATAGCAGTCGAACATCAGTTTCAGGTTTTGAACTCCGACCTTGGCGATGATCTCGCGCGCCTGGTCGGTAGTCCGAAGGAAGTATCCCGGCGCATCGTGGCGGTTGAGCGGTTCGATCAGGATCGTGATGCCCAGAGCCGCGGCACGCTTCGCGGCATAGGCGAGGTTCGCGACAAAGACAGCGCGTGCGTCTGCGCCACTGGCGAAACCAGCCATGACATGGACCATGCCTGCTTCGATCCTTGCGGCGTACGCCAGAGCCTGATCGATGGCGGCGCGTGCTTCCGTCTCGCGGCCGGGCAAGGCGGCAAGGCCATTCTCGCCGGGCTTGCCGCGCACAGTGTTGATCCCCAGCATCCGCAGCCCGGTATCTCTCAAGGCACGGGCGGTATCTTCTGCCGGGGTGTGGTAGGGCCAATGACATTCCACTGCGACAAATCCGGCGTCCTTGGCTGCGGCAATCGCCTTTGGCAGGGGAAGGTCAGCCCAGAGAAAACCCAGATTGGCGGAAAACTGCGTCACACGTCCCACCCCACATCAAATTTCGTGACCAGCGCTTGCACCTGTCCTGTCGTCAGGCCGCGCGCGCCAGTTCCGCGCAACAAAAGGGCAAGGCGGGCCGTGGCCTCCAGTTCCTCGATCGCATTGCAGGCGGCCTGCACGTCCTTGCCTGCAACAACTGGTCCGTGATTGGCCAGCATCACGGCGCTACGCTTGCCTGCAAGCCCGCGCACAGCATCGCCCATGGCGGGATCGCCGGGCAGAAAGAACGGCAACAGCTTGACGCGACCCAGTTGCATGATGGCATAGGGCGTGAGCGGTGGCAGGAAACTGTCTTCATCCACATCAGGCAACATCGACAGGGCGACCGCATGGCACGAGTGCAGGTGCACGACCGCCCCCGCCGTGCTGCGCGTGTCATAAAAGGCCGCGTGCAGGGGCATTTCCTTGGTCGGGGGATCACCGTCGATCAAGCGGCCCGTGGCGTCGAAGCGCGATAACCGTCCGGGGTCCAGCCGACCGAAGGAACTGCCCGTCGGTGACACCAGAAGCCCGCCGTCGTCGGTCCTCGCCGAGATGTTGCCGGTACTGCCATGCGTCAGACCCCGGTCGAACATCGAACGGGCCAAAAGGCAGATATGCTCTCGCAGCGCGGTTTCGGGGCTCATACTGCCCCCATCGCGTCAGAAAAGAACGAGGGCGCGCCAAAGTTGCCGGATTTCAGTGCGAGCGCCATAGGGTGACCGTTGCTAGCACAATAGGTCCAGGGCACGCCCGGAGCGATTTCTCGCCCGATTTGCAAACGGTCAACGCCCAAGGCCGTGGTGACCGCGCCGGATGTTTCCCCGCCTGCGACGACGATCCGACGCGCACCGGCCTCTCGCGCCGCAATTGCACAGGCCGCCAGCGCCTCTTCGACGATGTCGCCCGCGCGCGCGCGTCCCAACCGCTCCTGCGCCGTGCGCACACTGTCCGGCTCCGCTGTGGCATAGATGAGGGGGGCGCGGTCCATGTCCTGCTTTGCCAACCACTCCAGCGCCGGTCCGATGCCGGATTGGGCCAGACCCAGCGGTTCGAGGCGCAGGGACGGCGCGCCAGTGGCGATGTAATGGGACACCTGCGCATTCGTCATGGCCGAGCAACTGCCCGACAGGACAACAGCCGCCCGCGGCAGCGCGGGAACAGTCAACCCGCCGGTCGGTGCGGCCAAAAGACCCATGGCGCGGTAAACGTCGGGTAAAGGCATGGCCACGGCGCTGCCCCCGGTCATCAGCGTCATGTCGCCGCAGGCCTCGGCAATCACCGCAAGATCGGCATTCGCGACCGCATCCACGATCACATGGGCCGTGCCCGCCTGTGCAAGGCGCGCAAGTTCCGCGCGCAGCGCCTCGGCCCCGCGTGCGACGGTTAACCAGTCGGCCAGTCCGACCGTGCCTGTCACCTGAGGCTGAAGCAGGCGCATCAGGTTGCTGTCGCGCATCGGCGTCAGCGGGTGATCCTTCATTGGGCTTTCGGCCAGCGGCTGGCGGCCGACGAAAAGATTGCCCATGAAGATTGTGCGGCCGTTTTCGGGGAAAGCCGGGCAGTAGATGGTCTGCGCGCAGCCTAGATCGGCCATCAACGCCTCGGCGACCGGACCGATGTTGCCTGTCGGAGTGGAATCGAACGTGGAGCAGTACTTCCAGAAGAACCGCTCGGCCCCGGCGCGGCGCAGCCAGTCAAGGGCGACCCGACACTCGGCAACGGCGGTACCCACCGGCGCTGTGCGGCATTTCAGGGCGATGACCTCGAAGGCGGCGGCATCGGTTGGCGGCGATTTCGGGACACCGATCCGCAACGAGACCTGCACCCCCGACCGGGCCAGCAACCCCGCAAGATCGGTCGCGCCGGTGAAGTCGTCTGCTATACAGCCGAAGAACGCTGGCATGGGTTCAGCCCTCCGCCGCCGGGTCGCCCGAGCCCGGCAGTGTCAGGCCGACATTGCGGGCGTAGACCTTGGCGATGGCCGCGTCATCCTCGGCCCCGAGGCCCATGCCAACCGCGACCATATATTGCTGCATAGTTGCGGCCGTGATCGGGGCGGCGAAGCCTGCCGATTTCGCCACGTCCAGCACGATACCAAGGTCCTTGGGCCAGATGTTGATCTGGCTGCGCGGCGTATAGTCCCCGTCCACGATATGGGGTGCGCGGTTTTCCAGCATCCAACTGGTACCCGCGCATTTGCTGATGACCTCGACGAATGTCGCGGGCGCGATCCCTTGCGTCATCCCGAAGGTCAAAGCCTCTGCCATCGCGGCGATATGCACCCCGGCCAGAAGCTGGTTGACGGCTTTCATGGCAGACCCCGGGCCCGCCTCCGAGCCCAGTTCGAACACCGTTTGTGCACAGGCGTCCAGCACCGGGCGTGCAGCGGCAAAGGCCTCTGGCCTACCCGCGCCCATGATCGAAAGCGCGCCTTGCGCCGCCTTTGCAGCGCCGCCCGAGATCGGGGCATCAAGGTAATGAACGCCCGCTGCCGCACAGCGCGCCTCCATCTCGCGGGCGAAAGCGGGGGCGACCGTGGCGCAGCCGATCACCACTGCGCCCGGGGCCAGCGAGGCCACCACCCCGGCCTCGCCAAACAGCACCGCCTCAGTCTGGGCGGCGTTCAGGACGACAACAAGCACTGCGTTCATATCGGCCGAAAGGGCCCCGGCTTGACCGCCCGCCACCGCAAACCTGCTGACAGCGTCGGGGTTGAGGTCAGAACCCCAGACCTTTTGCCTGGCCCTGAGGCAGGACAATGCCATGCCATAGCCCATCGACCCCAGCCCGATCACGGCCGTTTTGAATTCTAGTGTCATGTGGCGAGTCCTTGGTTGCGCAGACAGGTGGCGGCATCGCGTCGGGTGCTCCGCACGCGCCAGACTGTGTCCGAGGCGGTGATGAACATGTCCGTTCCATCCGGCCCGCCAAAGCAAAGGTTGGAGGTGGGCGCGGGCAACAGGATTTTGCCAAGGCAGCGGCCTTTGGGCGACAGGCAATGGATGCCGTCCATCGCGCTGGTCCAGACATTGCCACCGTGATCAACGCGCAGACCGTCCGGCACTCCTAGCTCGATCACCGCGAAAACCTCACCGCCCCGCAGGGTGGTGCCAGCAACGTCGAACACGCGGATATGGTGGGGCAGGTTGTAGTCGATGCCGGGAAAGCTCGCGCCGCGAATGGCGCCCGAATCTGCGACGTAAAGCCTGCGCTCATCCGGCGAAAAGGCCAGCCCGTTGGGTTTGTCGAAATCGGTGGCGACCGCGATCAGCGTGCCGTCCGGCATCGCACAATAGACGTAACAGCCGCCGATCTCGCTATCGGCCCTATAGCCTTCGACGTCAGAATTGATGCCATAGGGCGGGTCGGTGAACCAGATCGACCCATCCGAGCGCACGACGACATCATTCG
The DNA here is from genome assembly GCA_031408575.1 of Rhodobacterales bacterium. Classification (GTDB taxonomy): domain Bacteria; phylum Pseudomonadota; class Alphaproteobacteria; order Rhodobacterales; family Rhodobacteraceae; genus Aliitabrizicola. Next base: position 9,552 of record JANNWS010000133.1, on the reverse strand, counting down.
GCGAATTCAACCTCTTGCCTTGGTAGCGATCGGCTATGATCTCAACCGTCGCCAGGTTTTCGGGGTCAGGTCGGCGAATGACCCGCCTACCGCCATGTTCGCACGAGATCATTTTGCCAAGAGCGTCCAGCGTGTTGCCATTGGCGAATTCGCTGTTTTCGAGGGCTGCCGAAAGGCCGGACTCCGGATGCCATTTCAACATCCGCTTTGCCGGAATGTCGTTGAAATACAGGCCCCCATGGCACCATACCGGGCCCTCGGCCCAAGTAAAGCCCCGAGCAATCGCCTCTGGCAAGGTCGATGTGTGGACCATATCCAGGAATTCCGGCTGGTGAACCTCGTAGGATGGGGGTGTCATTGGTTAGCCCTCACTCATGCTCGAAACAGGTCTCTGAATGTTCATTGGCCTTTTGCCTTGCTGCGCCGCAGAAGCAGCATGCCAAGGATGATCAGCCCAAAGGTGATCTGCCGAACGGCCTCTGGCATCTGCAGGACAGAAAGGATCGACGTCAGAAGGGTAATGAACAGCGCGCCCACCACGGTCCCGGTATAACTCCCCTGACCGCCAAGGATCGAGGTTCCCCCAAGCACGACCGCCGACAGGACGGGCATCAGGTAGGGATCGCCCATTCCCTGATACGCTTGGTTTGCATAGCCGACCAGCAGCAGGGAACCGACGGCGGTGAAAAGCCCGGCAAGCACGAAGGTCAGCATCGTCAGAAGCAGCACCCGGATGCCCGACAGGTAAACCGCCTTTTCCGAATTGCCTGCCGCCATGATGTATTGGCCATACACTGTGCGCCGCAGCAAGACATGCATCAGCACAATCACCACGCACCAGAACCAGAAGGCATTCGGTACGCCCAGGCTGCGTCCCAGCGCCAGATCGATGGACAGCTCGGGCGCAACGCCGCGGGGCTTGAAACCGCCGGTAAAAAAGACGACAGCGCCGACCAGCATCGAGTTCACGGCCAGCGTCCAGACCATCGACGGCAATCGGAAGATGGCGACTCCGATCCCGTTGATCAGGCCGATCAGCGCCCCAGCCGCCAGACCGGCAGCGATGCCAAGGGCTGCGACATCAGGGTTTTCGACCCCAGCAACTGTCGTCGCCACCACACCCACCGCCGTGAGTGCGGCCGGGACCGACAAGTCGATGTGACCCAGAAGGATCACCAGCGTCGCCCCGGCCGCGATAACGCCCAGATAGGCGGCGATCTGCAACTGTTGCAGCAGGTAGTCGGCAGTCAGAAAGTTCGACGACACACTGCTGCCCATTGCCAGCAAGGCCACGCATCCCAGTGCTACAAGGACAATGGCGGGGTCCACATTCCAGCGCTGCGTCAGAGAACGGATCATGTTGGTCCTCATTGCGAAAAGAGCTTCAGCCGATTGCGCACCCGCACAAGGCCAAGCGACCCCAGCACCACCGCTGCTGCCAGCACGAAGCCTTCGAAGAACGGCTGGGTCAAGGGTGGTAGGCCGCTGAAGAACATGACGGCAGCCACAGTCTTTAACAGCAGGGCACCGATCACGACACCCCAAGCCTTGCCGACGCCCCCGGCCAGCGACACGCCGCCCAGAACAATCGCGGCGATCGAGTTCAGCGTATAGGTTGGGCCCACCCCGGCATCGCCCGTCAGGGTGACCATCGCGAGGTAATAGCCGCAAAGCGCCGCACACAATCCGCCCAGTCCGTGCGCGATGATGCGCACCCGGATCAGGGAAATCCCCGTCAGTGCCGCCGAGTGTTCCGACGAACCCACGCCCTGCGCCTCGAGCCCGAAGACGGTGCGACGCATGATCATACTGAACACCACCCCGGCCAAAAGTATCAGGATCAGCGAGGTCGGAACCGGACCGACGGCATAACTCAAGGCATCCGACAGCCCTTCGTTCACCGCGCCGCCCGGCGTAGGACGCAACGCCAATGCCACGCCGGAGAACACTGCCCCCGTGGCCAAGGTGGCGATGATCGGCGGTATCCGCCCAAGGGTGACGACCAGACCGTTGATCAGCCCGCAGGCAAGCCCCGTGGCCAGCACTGCAAAGGTGCCGAACACCAGCGAAACCCCTTCACCGGCCAGAACGTAGGAGGCCACCACATTGCTTAGTGCCACCATGGCTCCGACTGACAGGTCGATCCCGCGGACCATGACAACGAAAAACTGTGCAAAAGCGGCAAAAACCAGAAGCACGCTCTGGTTGGACCAGATCGTCAGCACGCGGGTGGAAAAACCCCGCGGATGGCTGGCGAAATAGACCACCAGCAGGATGGCCAGCGCCACCGCCGGGATCAGCACCCGAAGATCAATCCGCTTCATGCCACTTCTCCTGCGGTGTGATCCGAAGCGAGGCCCATGGCTGCGGAAATCAGCATCTCGGGCTGCAAGGTATCACCAGAAAGCTGCCGGGCAATCCGACCCTGATAGAAGACCGCCACCCGGTGGCACAGATGGACCAGTTCCTCGTAATCGGTCGATTGCAGGACAATGGCCATGCCCTCGGCCGCAAGCTGGGCGAGAAGGGTGTAGATCTGTGCCTTGGTCTTGACGTCAATCCCGCGTGTCGGGTCCAGCAGCAGCAGGCAGCGCGGCGACAGGACCAGCCATTTCGCGAGCAGCACCTTTTGCTGATTGCCGCCAGACAGGGTCGCGACCGCATCCTCCATCTTGCCAAAGGCCAGTTCCAGCCGGTCAAGGATGGCCGCGATCCGCGCCCGGTCGCCCGGATCGAGTTCGGGGCCTAACCTGCCGCCAAGGGCGGCGAGCGCCAGGTTTTCTGAAATAGACAGCCCCGGGATCAGGCCTTCGGTCTTGCGATCCTCGGGGATGAAGGCAAGGCCGATCTTGCGGGATTTCGACCGTGCGGGATTTCGACCGGAATAGGTCTGGCCGTTGATCCGCACCTCACCAGACACGCGGGACAGCAGGCCAAAGACCGCCTCCAGCACACGTTGTTGCCCTTGCCCATCAAGCCCGCCCAGACCAAAGATCTCGCCGGGCCGGACATCGAAGCTGACGTTGTGCAGTTCATTTTCCCAGCCAACCTGCGAAAGGCTCAGAAGTGGCGGCGTGTCATACGCGGGCAAAGGCGGGCGCGGCGGGAAAAGACGCTCAAGCGACTGTCCGATCATCAGCGACACCATGTCCGCATGATCAATCGTGCCGGCCGGAAAGGTTCGGACATGCGCGCCGTTGCGAAAGACCGAAATGACATCCGCCAGCGCATGAACCTCGTGGAAACGGTGCGAGATGAAAAGGATGCCGCAGCCCTCACCGCGCAACTGCCGGATAACGGCAAAGACCCGCTCGACCGCATCGGCACCAAGGGCCGACGTTGCCTCATCAAGGATAAGAAGGCGTGGCTTCTGATACAGGGCCTTGGCAATCTCGACCAGTTGGCGTTCGGCCAGGGTCAGTTCCGACACGGTCCGGTCAAGCGCGATGTGGTCTGCCCCGATCCTGTCCAGACAGGCGCGCGCCTGCGCGTAGGCAGCGCGCTGCATCACGCCCATCCGGGTCTGCGGCCGGGCAGTACGATGTTGTCACCCACGCTCAGCGCGGGCATCAATGACAGTTCCTGAAATATGCAAACGATGCCGCGGCGCGACGCATCGCGCGTCCCCTGAAGGGTTGTGGTCTGCCCGTCCACCGCCACCGCGCCGCTCGTGGGGCGGGTGACTCCGGACAGAAGCTTCATCATCGTTGATTTCCCGGCGCCGTTCTCGCCAAGAATGGCGTGGATCTCGCCTGCCTTGCAGGCCAGCGTCACAGCGCGAAGGGCCTGAACCGGCCCATAGTATTTCGAGGCGTCGCGCAATTCGACGATGGGTAGGCTCTGCATTGTATTCTTCCCGATGATGGGGTGGCCCGAAGGCCACCCCGCAAGATCGCAGGGATCAGAGATTGTCCGGCGACTGGCCAAGCAGTTCGTCGGGCGTGAAGACCGGGAAGCAGTTCGGATAGCCCGTGGTGGTATAGAACGTATCGGGCAGTTCGGGGAAATAGTCGGTCCCTGAAACCAGATCCGCGTTGGCCTTTTGCGGGATCGGCAGATAGACCATTTGCGGCAGGGCGTTGCCCTCCAGAAGCGCGACAGCGGCCTCAAGCGCCACGGCCGACATTACCGGAGCCTGCGCAGCGGTTACCCCCGGATAGCCTCCTTCGGCGATTATCTTGCGCGCTCCGTTGCCTGCGTCGCCGCCAACCGGAACAACCGGATGACCGGCATTCTTCATCGCATTCAGCGCGCCGATCGTGCCTTCCTGCACCATGACCCCATCAAAGTTGCCATGCGTCGCAATCGCATCGGCGGTGACTTTCTGAACGGTGCCGGCATCCCAGTTGCCGACGATCTGCACGACCTCAAGCCCGGGATTTGCATCGAGGACCGAGCGCATGCCCAGATGGTTGTCTCGATCGGTGGCGTTGCCCGGCAGGCCGGAGACTTCGAGCACCTTGCCTGTCGCTTCACCCTTGGCCGCAATGATCGCGTCGACCACGGCCTGCGCCTTGAGGCGGCCGAGCTCGAACTGGTTTTCGTTGACCTGTACGACTGCATCGGTGTCCAGCACGTTGTCGAAAGGCACCAGAACCGTTCCGGCATCTTCAGCGCGCTTGATGACCGAATTGAACGCGGTGGGGTTCACGGCAATGATCACGATGGCGTCGTAACCGGCGGCTATATAGTTGTCGATGGCGGTGATCTGGGCCGCGCTGTCGTTACCGACCGACACGACCGTGAACTCGGCAAGCTTGGCGGCGTTCTCGGGCCGTGCGGCCCAAGCCTTGGCACCCTGGATGGCGGTCACACGCCAGTCATTGCCGGCAAAGCCGTTCACAAAGGCCACGCGGTACGGTCCTTCGCGCTTTTCGTACTGGATCACCTTGGGGTTGGCGGGATCCGCCGAGAAACATTCCGGACGGTAGGTGTCTTGCGCAAGGACCGGTCCGGCCAGCGTCGAGATTGCAAGAAGACTTACGGCCAGCGCGCGGCTGGCAGCGGATTTGAGCATTGATTTCTCCTCCCAGAGCAGTGCGCCGACCCTTATGGCAGCGCTACCATAACTATCCCTTGCACAAGGCCTATCCAAAAACAAGTATTTTGTGGTAGCGCTGTCATAGTGGATCGGATGCGTTGGGGCGACGTTCTGGAGGAACGGGATGGTGAACGGAAATGCGACCTTGGCCGACGTGGCAAGTCTTGCCGGGGTCAGCGTTATCACGGTGTCGCGCGTCGTTCGGAACCTTGGTCCGATCTCCGAAAGCACCCGTCAGAAAGTCAACTCGGCGATCGCCAAACTCGACTATGTGCCGAACAAGGCTGCAGGAATGCTGGCTTCGGCCGAGTCAAACCTCGTCGCCGTCCTGCTGCCCTCGCTGTCCAACATCGTGTTCCCCGAGGTGATGCGCGGCATCACGGAGGGCCTACGGGGGACCGGCCATCAACCCCTCATCGGCGTGACCGACTACGATCCGAAGCAGGAAGAAGCCCTGCTGACCTCGTTCATGTCCTGGCGTCCTGTGGCCGTCATCACAACGGGATTTGAGCATACCGACACCACGCGCCGGATTCTTTCTAGCGGCAGGTTCCGTGTGGCAGAACTGATGGACATTGATTCGCAGCCCATCGACTTGGCGGTCGGGCTGTCGCACCGCAGCGCAGGCCAGGTCACTGCGCGCCACCTGTCGGACCTCGGCTACCGCCGCTTCGGTTATGTCGGTCACGATTGGACGGCCGACCGGCGCGCGCGCCTCCGCTACGAAGGGCTCGTAGAGGGGCTCACCGAGCGGGGCCTGTCCATCGTTTCCGAAACGCTAAGTCCCGGACCCAGCTCGACACAAGCGGGCAAGAACGCGCTCGCGACCCTTCTGGCCAAAGGAGCTCCACCGGATGTGGTGGTCTTCTCCAACGACGATATGGCAGTTGGGGGGTATTTTCAATGCCTTGCGGCTGGGATCGAAGTGAAGCGCGACCTCGCTCTATTTGGCTTCAACGGGCTTGAAATCGGACAATGCATGCCGATGCCGCTCTCGACCCTCCTGTCGAACCGGTTTCTGATTGGCAAGCAGGCGGTCGAGGTTCTGTTGTCGTCATCCAAGCGACCGGAAGATACGCAGACCATCGACACCGGCTTCGAGATCATTGTCGGCAAGACCGCCTAGGGTCATCGGACTGACTTCGCCAGACGGATCAGATCGAATTCCCGCATGTGGGAGGGCGCGCCGAACATCTGCGACTGTTCGGTCGTACTTTATGGCCAACATAGCTTTGACGCAGATTGCCTTCCTGCTGGATCTCGCAGATGCGGTCCTCGCAACGATCCAGCGCCGCCTTAACGCGCGCCCCGAAGTTGCGGTAACTCTCAAACAGGTGGTCGAAGATCAGGGCACAATCACGATAGGCTTCGCCGAAAACTCAGTTTTGAACCGCATGTGCGCGGCGCTTCTTGGCGACCATCCGGGCAATGGACTCGTCCATCGGGGCACCGCTGACAAGCGCCCCGACGCTGCGCTGGTCCAGAAGGGCTTTCTGTGCTGCCCCTTCCTGATCGTCATTGTGCATGCGTTGACTCAGCAGGTCGAATCCCTGTTGCAGCACCGCGCTGACGCTCGAATAACGTCTGGCTTCGACCAGTTTCTTGGCGAAGCGCTGCTGTTCGTCGGTCAGCGAGATTGAAAATTTCACTGCCATCACCTGGAACGTCTTTGCCGAAAAGTAATGCCGATTAGCACCCTCATCAATCTCCGCTACCAGCGGAAAGGCGATTGGCTTCAGATGACACGCCCGATGATCGGCGCTCCGGAAGAGATAGAAATACATTATTGTCAGCGACTTAGGAGTTGCTCTCTTTTGGTCTCTGCGGCTGTCTGCAGCCATCGCAACGCAGCGGAGACCGCCATGAAGTCCCTGACAACACACGAACAATTCTGCCTGAAAAACGCCGCCCACTTTGTTGCCGCCCGGGGCCGCACGCCGGCCACCCGCACGCGCGAGCAATTCACGACGCTGCCCGAGGCGCAAGCCTTTGGCGCGGTGATCGGCGACGGCCGCACGATGATCTACGCGGTCACCGGCCTCGGGCATTCCGCCCACATCACCAACGCCTGAAGGAACCCGACCATGAAAACCAAAGCCCTCACCGCCGTGCAGATCGACACGCTTGCCCAGCGCCTTTCCGAAACCCCGATCGAACCGGCCACCAGCACCAAAAAGGCGGGCGATAACTTCGCTCACTTGCTGGCGGCAAGGATTGGTTACGAGCGCGCCGCCGTCGCCTTTACCTCGATCCTGACCGCAGACACTTTCGATCAGGCCGAGGCCAGGCTGACCTTGGTTTTGGATTGCGGTAACCCCGATCCTGCGGGGGAGCCGATCCCGGCACCGGTCGATCAACCAAAGCTCACGATCACCCCGGTCATCGGCAAGCGGCAGGCCGTCGTCGATCTTGCGCAGAGCGGCACCCTGCCAACAGCGCCGGATTTTTCCAAACCGACCCACGCGCGGTTCCGCGCCAAGCTGGCCCAGATCGTAGCTTAGGCCGAGACAGGCGATATCGCCGGTTTGCAGACCTTCGAGATCAACCCGGTCTCGTCCAGCCCCAAGGCAATGTCGCGCTACCGTGACCTCTGCGTCATCGCAATTACCGCCCGCGCGCCGGTGGCGGCATGAAGATCACCCGCGAGTTCGCCCCCGCTGATCGCTACGTCTATGATTTCGGCGTCTGCAGCCACGAGAACGGTTGGGCGCAGGTCGATACGGCGCAGGATGCCTCCTACTTTGGCACATGGGCCAACCCGACCCGATTGATGATTTTCAGCTATTGTGAGGGCGATACGACCTTGAAGGAGGCCACTGCGCCCGAGGAGTTCGTCGCCGAATTGCGGGAGATCGACGCGTGGAACCGGGCGCATGGCCATGGCCCCGCTCGGATCGATCCGTGCTTTGATCCGGCGATGAAGGTGGTCTTCGAAGTGCTCGGGCTGGCGGACCTGCTGCATTGATCGCGGCGCGTCTACTTGCGTCCTAGTGACGCAACCGCCCCTCGTCGTCGATCAGCATCAGCTTTGTGGGCAGGGCGCCGCCCCATATCCACAGCACCATGTTCAGATCCTCGGTAGTTGCCCCGGCAGCAAAGCTCGGTGCGCGTAGCCCGGCATAGCCATCCGCGATCAGGTGTTCTGCTAGGATCTGGGTTGGCGCTTTGCCCTCCCTCTGCATCCGTATCCGCCAGTCGTCCGCGGCAAGGTCGGCTGGGATCAAGCCAAAGTTGCCCAGCGCTTCGGCATCCGTCGCGTCGAAGATCGGCGTGATATCCGCCTCATAGGACACCAGCGTCGTTGGCTGCAGCGTCCCGATCCGGTTGGCCTCACGGATCGCCGTCATCACCGACATTGCGGTGTAGAGCGCCGGTATGCCCCTGGCGTTGAAGCGCCCGCCATGCAGCCGGGCCCCTTCTCCCGACAGGGGCTCGCGGGCGCGGAGCGGGTTGAGCGCGCGGTAGAGAAGGCCCTGGAAGTGCATCGGTCAGGCGTGGATGCCAGCGTCGACAGCGTCGATATACTCCAGCACATCGGCAGCGTGTCCCTCGCGGACAAGCTGCATCGCGGTCAGCCCGCCAAAGCCCGCCAGCGGTTCCGACCGGTACCACGCATAGGCGATCAGCGCGGAGCCAAAGCGTGGCTCGACCCGGTTTAGGATCTCGACCATCTCGCGCAGCCGCTTCTGGGTCTTGGGGCTTGCGATCCGGTCCTGCCGCATGACGGCATCGCGGCCGAGGCCAACGGTACGAGCAACCTCGTCCAGCGTGGTGCGCAGTGCGGTGGCGATCCGGTTGGGGGCGAACCGGCCATCTTCGGCGAAAGCTTCGAGACTCATGTGCAGCTCCATCTCTACTGCCGTAATATGATGGCAATTGGAGTGGCAATCAAGATGGGATGGTCGAAACTCCGCCCCCGATCAATGCACACCCCGCGCCCGCAACCGCTCGGACGTGACCAGACCGCGTGACAGCATGGCGTCGCGGATTGTGTTGCTGATGGTGTTGGTGGGCAGGAACCCGTCCGAATTGACCATGTCGGCGTAAAAGGCCGCAAGTTCATCGGCGCTGGGCCGGGCGCCCTCTAGCTGCCTTGTGTTTGGCGATATGGACGTTCTGGCAGCAGCGCAGTCGGGGTCACCAAGGGCGATGCTCGCCGATTTCCTGTTCGCATCAGAGGCGAATGCGCTTGAGTTTGCAGCCGAGCCGCGAACAGACCTGACGCAAGGTAGCGGTCAAATTCAGATGCTGCGGGACGCGGCTGGGCACAATGCGTTCCTTCTGGATGCGCTGCCAGCTGGGGCGTAGCTACACCATCGTCAGCCCGTGGGTGATCGCATCCACAATGGAACGTGTTGGGCTGCTTACCGTGTTCCATCCCGGAACATTGCATTGACGCCCGCCGTCTGCCATTGTTCATCGCAAGGTCAGCGCTTCGTGATCTGATCGCCGGGTTGCATGCTGATGCCAAGGGGTGCAGGCGGCATGATGATCTCATTGCACAAGAACGC
>JANNWS010000132.1:0-20040 GCA_031408575.1 Rhodobacterales bacterium | reverse complement strand
GCTTTACGAGCAGGGCCGGGTGCGGCATCTGCGCGGCCTTGGCGCGCTGGAGGACCAGATGTGCCGGATGACCGCGCGCGGTTTCACCGGGCGGGGCAGCCCGGACCGCGTCGATGCGCTGGTCTGGGCGCTGACCGACCTGATGATCGAGCCCGCGCAGATCTGGCGCAGGCCGGGGATCAGGCCGCTCTGACGGCTTTCATCTTTGTCTAAATATCCCCGCCGGAGGCTCTTGCCCGATCTGTCGAAGCCTCCGGCGGGGATATTTTAGCAAAGATGAATTTTAAAATATTTTGGAATGGTTTGCTGCGGTCCTTTGGCCGTGGTCCGGGTCGGCATGGCCTGTTGGCACGAGGAGTTCTGCGACATGGTGTTCGATTTCCTGAAGCGGGCGGCGCCAGTTGCGGTGCCGGAGCAAAAAGCTTCGGCAACAGGGCGGGTGGTGGCGATGCAGGGGGGCGGGCGGGCGGTCTGGAGCGCGCGCGATGTGGTGTCGCTGACCCGGACAGGATTTCAGGGCAACCCGGTGGGCTTTCGGGTGGTCAAGCTGATTGCCGAGACTGCCGCAGCGTTGCCGCTGGTTTTGCAGGACGGGGCGCGGCGGTATGAGACTCATCCAATGTTGGACCTGATGCGACGGCCCAATGCAGCGCAAGGGCGGGCTGAGTGGTTTGAAGCGCTTTACGGATTTCTGCTGCTGTCGGGTAACGCCTATCTGGAGGCGGTGCCAGGGTCAGGCGCGTTACCGGGCGAGGTGCATGTGCTGCGGTCGGACCGCATGAGCCTGGTGCCGGGTGCCGATGGTTGGCCGGTGGCCTATGACTATGCCGTCGGCGGGCGGGTGCATCGGTTCGCGATGGGCGAGGGTGTGGCACCGATCTGTCATATCAAGGCGTTCCATCCTCAGCATGATCATTACGGGTTCTCACCGATGCAGGCTGCTGCCGTGGCCGTTGATGTGCATAATTCGGCGTCGAGTTGGTCCAAGGCTTTGCTCGACAATGCAGCCAGGCCTTCGGGTGCGATTGTCTATCGCGGGGTAGATGGGCAGGGCGCGCTGTCGAGTGATCAGTATGAGCGGCTGGTGAGCGAGATGGAGAGCCACCATCAAGGTGCACGCAATGCCGGGCGACCGATGTTGCTGGAAGGCGGCCTCGACTGGAAACCGATGGGGTTTTCACCGTCTGACATGGAGTTCCAGCAGACCAAAGAGGCGGCAGCGCGCGAGATTGCCATCGCCTTTGGGGTGCCACCAATGCTGATGGGGATACCCGGAGATGCCACCTACGCGAACTACCAGGAGGCGAACCGGGCGTTTTACCGGCTGACGGTCCTGCCGTTGGTGGCCAAGGTGACGGCGGCAGTGGCGCATTGGCTTTCGGGATTTTCGGGGGATGAGGTCGAATTGCGGCCTGACCTTGACCAAGTGCCGGCGTTGGCTGGTGAGCGTGACCAGCTTTGGGCGCGGGTCGGGGCGGCGGAGTTTCTGTCGGTTTCAGAGAAGCGGGTGCTTTTGGGACTGCCGCCGCTGGAGGCAGCATGACGGCACGCAATACGGGCGGGTCGCGCTTTCTGTTTGACAGCTTTGATGCCGCGGCGGCGCGGATCGAAGCCAATGAGCGAGTGGCCGAAGAACGCTGGGCCGCGCTGGAGTTTCGGCTGGGGCAGATTGATGCCGCACTCGACCGGCTGGAAAAACGGATCTGGCTGGGGGTTTACGGGGTTGCGGCGTTCCTTTTGGCGCAGATGGCGGAGGCGCTGATTTCGGCGGCGATGAGGTGAGGGATATGATCGGGATGACAGAGTTTGGCGCACCGGAACGGAAATTCCACCGCCCCGAAGCGGGGATCACGGTGACGGATGGCGCGGTGGTTGAAGGCTATGCCTCGCTGTTTGGGCGGCGCGATCAGGGCGGGGATGTGGTGGAAAAGGGGGCCTATCTGGGGTCGCTGGCGGCACTTGCTGCTTCGGGACGGCGGGTGAAGATGCTTTGGCAGCACGATCCGGGCCAGCCTATTGGGGTCTGGGATGATGTGCGAGAGGATGCCACGGGCCTCTATGTGAAGGGGCGCATCCTGCTGGACGTGGCACGGGGGCGGGAGGCGGCGGCTTTGCTGGCCGCCGGGGCGATTGACGGATTGTCGATCGGCTATCGGACCGTTCGTGCCGAGAAGAACGGCAAGGGGCAGCGGATGCTGTCGGAGCTGGAACTGTGGGAAGTGTCGTTGGTGACATTTCCGATGCTGGCCGAGGCGCGGGTGCAGGCCAAGGGTGACGAGCCGGGCAGCGAGTGGCGCGACCTCGCGCGGGTGTTAGACGACGCGCGGCGGGAATTGGCGGGGCGCTGAGGCCCTTTCAACTGAGGAAAACATGATGACCGAGACGAATTCCCGGGCCGGGGCCGCTGCGCCTCGGGCCCTGGCTCCGGCTGCGCAAGTGGCCGAGGCGATGACGGGGTTCCTGAAAGAACTCAACAGCTTTCAGGGCGAAGTGAAGACAGCGTTGCAACAACAGGAAGAGCGACTGACCATGCTGGATCGGAAAACATTGACTTACGGGCGCCCGGCGCTGTCGGCCGTGGCCGAGATGGATGCGCCGCACAAGAAGGCGTTCAATGCCTATCTGCGGAACGGTGACGACGACGGCCTGCGCGGATTGGTGCTGGACGGCAAGGCGATGAGCACCGCCGTTGCCGCCGATGGCGGCTATCTGGTGGATCCGCAGACGGCGGATGCGATCAAGTCGATGCTGGTCTCGACCGCATCGGTGCGGGCGATTGCCAACGTGGTTAACGTGGATGCGGTGTCCTTCGATGTGCTGATCGACCGCAGCGAGGTGGGGTCCGGCTGGGCGACGGAAACCGGGGCAACTACGGAGACGGCGACGCCGATCATCGAGCGCATCTCGATCCGGCTGCACGAACTGTCTGCCATGCCGAAGGCGAGCCAGCGCTTGCTGGATGACAGTGCATTTGATGTGGAGGGATGGCTTGCAGGCAAGATTGCCACGCGCTTTATCCGGGCGGAGTCGGCGGCATTCGTGAACGGCGACGGGATCGACAAGCCGAAGGGTTTTTTGCTGCCTGCGAAGGTTGCGAACGGATCTTGGACCTGGGGTTCGCTGGGGTATGTGCCTTCGGGCGCAGCAGCGGATTTTCCGGTCTCGAATGCGGTCGATTGCATCGTGAACCTGATCTATGCGCTGGGGGCCGACTACAGGGCGAACGCCACCTTCGTAATGAATTCGAAAACCGCAGGCGCGGTGCGCAAGATGAAAGACGCCGACGGGCGCTTCATGTGGTCGGATGGGTTGGCAGCCGCGGAACCGGCGCGGTTGATGGGGTATGCGGTGCTGATCTGCGAGGACATGCCGGATATCGCGGCCAATGCCCATGCGATTGCGTTTGGTGACTTCAACGCGGGCTACACGATCGCCGAGCGGCCCGACCTGCGGGTGCTGCGTGATCCGTTCTCGGCCAAGCCGCACGTGCTGTTTTACGCGACCAAGCGTGTTGGCGGCGATATCAGCGATTTTGCGGCGATCAAGCTGTTGAAGTTTGCAGTGTCCTGACGGGTAGCGAACCCCGGTCCCTGTCAGGGGCCGGGATTTGGGCGCGTACCCCTGGGGCTTGACCCTGCGTGTCGTCCAGCTGCTCCCCCTCCGTCCGAGCGACGCGGGGTGCGCGCCCTTGATTTGCCCGGGGTGGCAGGAGAATTCACATGATGCTGAGCGAAGAAGCCCCGATTGCGGTCGCGGCGCTGCCCATCCGCGAGTTGCGCGATCATCTGCGGCTGGGTAGCGGGTTTGCCGAGGACGGATTGCAAGATGGGCTGGTGGAGGCGTATCTGCGTGCCGCCTTGGCAGCAATTGAGGGGCGGATCGGCAAGATCCTGATCGCGCGCGGGTTTCGCTGGGTGCTGGAGGACTGGCGCGACCGGGAGGCGCAGGCGTTGCCGGTGGCACCGGTTCAGTCGGTCACCTCGGTGACGCTGATTGATGCGAGCGGGGCGGCGACGGTGATTGCTTCGGCGGCGTATCGGCTGATCACGGATGCACATCGCCCGAAGCTTGCGGCAAAAGGAACATCGCTGCCGAGCGTGCCGGCGGATGGGCGGGTGGAGGTGGTGTTCGTTGCGGGCTTCGGGTCAGGCTGGGTCGATGTGCCAGCAGATCTGCGTCAGGCGGTGTTGCTGTTGGCAGCCGAGTACTATGAAAATCGTAACGAGATGGGGCTGCGTGAGCAGGGACTGCCGTTCGGCATTATGGCTCTGATCGAACGCTGGCGTACGGTGCGGGTGCTGGGCGGGGGTACGGCATGATTCCGGTGCTGTCGCGCGAACTGGCGCTGGAGAGCCGGCGGGCGGTGCCGGACGGGCTGGGGGGATTCAGTGAAAGCTGGGTCTGCCTTGGATCGCTGTGGGCCGAGGTGATGGCAGGGTCCGGACGGGATGTGCCGGGAGAAGAAGTGACTGTCTCATCGGTGCCGTACCGGATCACGGTGCGGGGCGCGCCCGTTGGGGCCGAGGGCAGACCTCTGGCTGAACAGAGGTTTCGCGATGGTACGCGGCTGTTTCGGATTATTGCGGTGACAGAGCGGGACCGTGCCGGGCGCTACCTGTGCTGCTTTGCGCGCGAGGAAGTTCCGTCATGAGCTATGGCATGGCGGTCGCCTTGCAGGAGGCGGTGTTTGCGCGGTTGACGGGTTTGGCTGCGTTAGCCAAGGTGCCGGTGGTGGATGCGATGCCCAAGGGGATGTCCGGAACGTTCGTTCTGCTGGGAACCGAGGAGGTGCGCGACCGGTCGGATCAGACGGGACGCGGGGCGGAGCATCGGTTTGCGATAGGCATCGTGAGCGATGCAACGGGGTTTCAGACCGCGAAGGCAATCGCAGTTGCGGTGTCGGACGCGCTGGTGGACGCGCCCTTGGTGCTGGCGCGTGGGCGGTTAGTGGGGCTGTGGTTCTTGCGCGCGAACGCCCGACGACTGGAAGAGGGACGGGTGCGGCGGATCGACCTGACGTTTCGGGCGCGGGTTGAGGACTGACGGCGCTGCGGCCGAAAGCGGGAGTCTCCGGCGGGGATATTTCTACAAAGATGAAGGCGCAACGCGCGGTCGCGTCTGTGGGTGTGACGCGCTTTCGGTGACGGGATGCGGCTGCGCGTTGTCGGAAGACCGGCAGCCGCGGTCAGAACAGTGAGGAGACGGATATGGGCGCGCAGAATGGCAAGGACCTTCTGATCAAGCTGGACCTGAACGGAAGCGGGTCGTTTCAGACCATCGCAGGGCTTCGGGCCACGCGGATCAGCTTCAACGCCGAAACGGTCGATGTGACGAGCCTGGAGAGCCAGGGCGGGTGGCGCGAGTTGCTGGTGGGGGCGGGGGTCAAATCGGCTTCGATCACCGGGTCAGGGGTGTTCAAGGATCAGGCGACGGACGAGCGGGCGCGGCAGATCTTTTTTGACGGGGAAGTGCCAGAGTTTCAGGTGATCGTGCCTAGTTTTGGCGTGATCGAGGGGCCGTTCCAGATCACCGCGATCGAGTATGCGGGCAGCCACAATGGCGAGGCGACCTATGAGCTGACCATGGCGTCGGCAGGGGTCATGACCTTTACCGCGCTGTGATGGCGAACCCGTGGGCGGGAGAGGTGGCCGTGCTGCTGGATGGCGAGCGGCATCTGGCGAAGCTGACGCTGGGGGCGCTGGCAGAGCTTGAGGAGGAGTTGGCGGTGGGAACACTGATCGAGCTGGTGGAGCGGTTCGAGCAGGGGCGCTACTCGACGCGGGACGTGTTGGCGCTGATCGTGGCGGGGTTGCGCGGCGGCGGCTGGCGCGGGACGGCTGCCGATCTGCGGACGGTTGAAATCGGCGGTGGACCGGTGGAGGCAGCGCGGGCGGCGGCGGAACTTCTGGCGCGGGCGTTTGCGAGCCCTGGCGAGCGATGAGTATCGACTGGCCGGGCCTGATGCGGGTTGGGATGCAGGGTCTGGGGCTGGAGCCGTGTGTGTTCTGGCGACTGACGCCGATTGAATTGCGGATCATGATTGGGGTGGACTCACTTGTTCCGCCCTTGACGCGGGCGCGGATGGACGAGCTGGTACGGGCCTTTCCCGATTTGAAACAGGGGCTTCAGGATGGTTGTCGAGATTGAAAATCTGGCTGAACAGGTCGCCGCCCTGGAAGAGACGCTGGGCGGGGCTGCCGGCATGGCGGGGGCGTTTGATGGCGAGTTGGAGCGGATGCGTGAAAGCCTGACCTTTACCGGGCGCGAGGTGAATTCGCTGTCGAGTGGGATCGGGACGGGCTTGCGCCGGGCCTTTGATGGGTTGGTGCTGGACGGTGACAAGCTGTCAGACGCGCTGAAGGGCGTGGCACAGTCGATGATGAACACCGTCTACGGCGTGGCGACGCGGCCGGTGACGGATGCTCTGAGCGGGCTGATCGCAAACGGGTTGCAGGGCGCGATGAGTGCGTTTCAGCCTTTTGCCGACGGGGGTGCTTTTTCACAAGGGCGGGTGACGCCGTTTGCGCGGGGCGGCGTTGTTTCATCGCCGACAAGCTTTGCGATGCGGGGCGGGCGTGGGTTGATGGGCGAGGCGGGGCCGGAGGCGATCATGCCGCTGGCGCGCGGAGCGGATGGCCGGCTTGGCGTGCAGGCGGCGGGTGGGGGACGGCCGGTGACGGTGGTCATGAACATCCAGACGCCGGATGTGCAGGGATTTCAGCGTAGTCAGGGCCAGATCGCAGCACAGGCGAGCAGGGTGCTGGCGCGTGGCAACCGCAACAGATGAGGGTGGAATATGGGATTTCATGAAGTACGGTTTCCGACATCGCTGAGTTTCGGGTCGGTTGGCGGGCCGGAACGTCGCACGGAGATCGTGACGCTGACCAACGGCTTTGAGGAGCGGAACACTCCGTGGGAGCATTCACGGCGGCGCTACGATGCTGGGGTTGGCTTGCGATCGCTGGACGACGTGGAGGCGCTGATCGCGTTTTTCGAAGCGCGGCGGGGGCAATTGTTCGGGTTTCGCTGGAAAGATTGGGCAGATTTCAAATCCTGCCCCGCATCACGAGTGATCGGGGCAGAGGATCAGGTGATCGGGCGGGGCGATGGGGTGGTCCGGGTGTTCGGGTTGGCGAAAACCTATCTTTCGGGCGATGTGACTTACGTGCGGCCCATTGTGAAGCCAGTTGCGGGAACGATCCGCGTGGCGGTGGCGGGTGATCCTAAAATCGAGACGATTGATTTCACTGTAGATTGGACGCTGGGGCTTTTGAACTTTGCCGATGCACCGGATGTGGGCGTCGTGGTGACGGCGGGGTTCGAGTTTGATGTGCCGGTGCGCTTCGATACGGATCGAATTCAGACCTCTGTCGCAAGTTTTCAGGCCGGCGATGTGCCGAATGTGCCGGTGCTTGAGGTGCGGCTATGAGCGCCGAAGGAATTTTCGCGCATCTGGCCAGCGGTGCCACAACCGTTTGCCGCGCCTGGGCAGTGGTACGGCGGGATGGGGTTGTGTTCGGGTTTACCGACCATGACCGGGATATGTCGTTTGAGGGTATCACCTTTCGTGCCGGTACAGGCATGACCGCGCGGGCATTGATGCAGACGACAGGGCTGTCGGTCGACAACTCGGAAGCGGTGGGGGCGCTGAGTGCGGCGTCGGTTACTGAAGACGATTTGATGGCGGGTCGGTTCGACGGTGCCGAGGTGCGGGCCTGGCTGGTGAACTGGGCGGCTGTGGACGACCGACTGCTGCAGTTTCGCGGCAGTCTTGGTGAAATCGTTCGGACCGGAGGCGCGTTTCAAGCGGAGTTGCGCGGGCTGAGCGAGGCGCTGAACCAGCCGCAGGGGCGGGCCTATCAGCGGAGTTGTTCGGCGATTTTGGGTGACCCCCAGTGCCGCTTCGACTTGACACGACCGGGGTATTCTACTGAGCGGGTTGTGGAGGCGATGGTGGAGCGGCGGCTGTTCCGCTTTGCCGATTTTGCGGCATTTGATGACCGGTGGTTTGATAAAGGGCGGCTGGTTGTTCTAAGCGGTGAAGCACAGGGCGTGATCGGCGTTATCAAGAACGACTGGCTTGACGGGCCGGGGAGGTCGGTCGACCTTTGGCAGCCAATCGGTCCGCAAATCGCGACCGGCGATTTGATAAGGCTGGAGCCGGGATGCGACAAGCTGGCCGTCACCTGTCGGAAAAAGTTCCAGAACTTTTACAACTTTCGTGGTTTCCCCCATATTCCGGGTGAAGACTGGCTGATTTCCTACCCTGTCTCTGCAGGGGTGAATGATGGCGGGAGCCTGTCGTGATGAGCAACACTGTTGTGCGGATCGCGCGGGCGTGGATCGGTACGCCGTACCGGCATCAGGCGTCGGTAAGAGGGGCCGGTGCTGATTGTCTGGGTCTGCTGCGCGGAATATGGCGCGAAATCTGTGGGCCAGAACCCGAGGTGATGCCGGGCTATACGGCGGATTGGGCGGAGCCGGGAGGGCATGAGGTGCTGTGCGAGGCGGCATGTCGCTGGCTGATCGCCAAGCCTCTGATGGCGGCCGCTGCAGGCGATGTTCTGCTGTTCCGGATGAGGGAGGGCAGCATCGCCAAGCATCTGGGGATCGCGGCCGCGATCGGGGCTGATGCCAGCTTCATCCATGCCTATTCGGGCCATGGTGTGGTGGAAAGCCCGCTTTCCACGCCCTGGGAGCGCCGTATCATCGCGCATTTTGCATTTCCCTACGGAGGGTACTGAATGGCGACCATTCTTCTGTCTGCGGTGGGTGCTGCAATTGGTGCTGGCTTCGGTGGCACGGTGCTTGGTCTGTCGGGTGCTGTCATCGGGCGGGCAATTGGCGCGACGCTGGGCCGGGTGATCGATCAGCGGCTGATGGGCTCGGGTTCGGACGTCGTTCAGGTCGGTCGCATTGAGCGATTTCGCGTTATGGGGGCAAGCGAAGGTGCGTCCATCGGGCAGGTTTTCGGTCGGACGCGCGTCGCGGGTCAGGTGATCTGGGCCACGCGGTTCAAGGAGACGGTGACCACGACAAGCAGCGGCGGCAAGGGTTCGCCGCCAGAGTCGACACTTGAGAACTTTTCCTATTCGGTCAGCCTGGCGATCGGACTGTGTGAAGGCGAGATCCTGCGGGTTGGGCGGGTTTGGGCGGATGGGATCGAGGTTGCGCGCGACCGTTTGAACATGCGGGTCTACAAGGGTGGCGAGGATCAGCTGCCCGACGCCAAGATCGCTGCAGTTGAAGGAGCGGGACTTGCCCCGGCGTATCGCGGGATCGCCTATGTCGTGTTTGAAGACCTGCCGCTGTCTAACTATGGCAACCGGGTCCCGCAATTTTCCTTCGAGGTGATCCGTCCGGCGCAGGGGTGCTATGCACGCCGGACGACGGACCTTCGCAAGGCGGTGCGCGCGGTGGCGCTGATGCCGGGCACGGGGGAATACGCGCTTGCGACCACACCAGTGCATTACCCGCTGGGGCCGGGGCAAAACCGTGCGGCAAACATGAACTTTCCGTCAGGCAGAACAGACCTTGCCACTTCGTTAGAACATTTGCGCGGTGAGTTGCCCGACTGCGAGTCGGTCTCGCTTGTCGTCTCATGGTTCGGTGACGATCTTCGCTGTGGCAATTGCAAGGTCAAGCCCAAGGTCGAGCAGACGGTGAATGACGGTGCCGGCATGCCTTGGAGGGCTGGCGGTATCGAGCGTGCTGGTGCTGAACAGATAGTGCTGGTGGATGGCCGACCCGTCTATGGCGGGACACCGACGGACCAGTCAGTTGTCCAGGCGATCCGCGCCGTGAGGGCAGGTGGCCAGGAAGTGATGTTCTATCCCTTCGTCCTGATGGAGCAGATGGAGGGGAATTCTTTGCCCGACCCTTGGAGTGGGGGCGTCGGTCAACCGGTCTTGCCGTGGCGGGGGCGTATCACGCTGTCGTTGGCACCGGGGCAGGTTGGATCACCTGACAGGACGGCGGCTGCGACCACAGAGGTGACAGCGTTTTTCGGAACGGCGCTGCCGGGTCATTTTACCCGTGTTGGAGAGGTTGTACGATATTCCGGTCCGGCGTCGGATTGGGGATATCGTCGCTTTATCTTGCACTATGCACATCTGTGTGCGGCAGCTGGTGGCGTTGACGCGTTCTGCATCGGGTCGGAACTGCGGGGGCTGACGCAGGTTCGCGGAGCGTCAGACAGCTTTCCGGCGGTTGCAGCTTTTCGGCGGTTGGCGGCGGATGTGCGCCTGATCCTTGGTGCATCAGTCAAGATCAGCTATGCGGCGGATTGGACAGAATACTTTGGCTATCACGACGCCAGTGGGAACGTGCATTTCCACCTCGATCCACTGTGGAGCGATGCCAATATCGACTTTATCGGGATCGACAACTACATGCCGCTTTCGGATTGGCGCGACGGTGAGACCCATGCCGATGCGGGATGGGGTGCGATTTACAACCTCGACTATTTGAAGGCAAACGTGGCCGGGGGTGAAGGGTTTGACTGGTACTATGGGTCGGTGGAGGGCGAGGCCGCGCAATTGCGGTTGCCGATCACGGATGGCGCGTATGACGAGCCTTGGGTGTTTCGCTACAAGGACCTGAAAAGCTGGTGGTCGCAGTTGCATTTCGATCGGCTGGATGGCGTGCGTACGGCAGTCTCGAGCGCTTGGGTGCCGGGATCAAAACCGATCCGATTTACTGAACTGGGTTGCCCGGCCATCGACAAGGGCACTAACGAGCCAAACAAGTTTCTGGATCCGAAATCGTCGGAATCCCGGCCGCCGAAGTATTCAAGCGGGCGGCGCGATGACCTGATTCAGATGCAGTACCTGCGGGCGATGTCCGAGTTCTGGGGCGATCCGGTGCAGAATCCGACCTCGCTGATCTATGGTGACGCGATGGTTGATGTAGCACGGGCGCATGTCTGGGCTTGGGATGCGCGTCCTTTTCCCGTTTTTCCGAACCTGATTTCGGCGTGGAGCGACGGCGACAATTATGCGCGAGGGCACTGGTTGAACGGGCGCGCTACGGGGCAAGTCCTTGCTTCGGTCGTGGGCGATCTGTGCGAGCGGTCGGGGGTTGCAGCGTTCGATGTGACAAAGTTGTATGGCTTTGTTCGGGGCTATGCGATTGCAGATATGGATACAGCCCGCGCCGCACTGCAACCACTTATGCTGGCATATGGGTTCGATTCGGTCGAACGGGACGGTGTGCTGTCGTTTCGATTGCGAGATGCCCGTCTGACCGAGACACTTACAGTCGAGCGGCTGGCCGTAAGCGATGAGATTGGCGGATCGGTTGAAACCGCGCGTGCGGCAGAGGCCGAGATGGTGGGTCGAGTCAGGCTTGGTTTTGTTGACTCTGAAGGTAGTTTCGAAACAAGGCAGGTCGAAGCGATCTTTCCCGATGAGCAAAGCTTTTCGGTTTCGCAATCCGAAGTTCCGCTGAGCCTGACGCTGGCGGAAGGCCGGGGGATCGTTGAGCGCTGGCTTTCGGAGGCACGGGTGGCGCGGGATAGCGCAAGGATTGCGCTGCCCAAATCGGCGCTGCGGTTAGGGGCGGGAGATGTCGTGGCGCTGGCAGGCGCGCGTTATCGCATCGACCGGATCGAGCAAGCCGAGTTTCAGCAGGTTGAAGCCGTTCGGGTGGAGCCTGCAAGCTATCAGCCGAGTGATGCCGCCGAAGAAAGAATTGTTGCAAGACCGTTTGTGGCATCGGTCCCAGTGTTTCCGGTGTTTTTGGATTTGCCATTGCTGGATGGGTCAGAAGTTCCGCATGCGCCGCACGTCGCGATCACCGCGACACCCTGGCCTGGACCTGTCGCGATCTGGAGTTCAGCATCGGACGAAGGCTATGCGCTGAATAGATTAATGACGGTGCCATCGCTGGTCGGCGTGACCGAGTCGCCACTTTACGGCGCGCGCGCGGGTT
The DNA here is from genome assembly GCA_031408575.1 of Rhodobacterales bacterium. Classification (GTDB taxonomy): domain Bacteria; phylum Pseudomonadota; class Alphaproteobacteria; order Rhodobacterales; family Rhodobacteraceae; genus Aliitabrizicola. Next base: position 8,109 of record JANNWS010000132.1, on the reverse strand, counting down.
TGTTCGACCGGGGGCTGCCGCTGCGTGTGAAGGTCTTTGGCGGAGCTCTGAGTTCGGCGCAGCAGACTGCGGTGCTGAACGGCGTCAACGCAGCAGCGATCGGAGATGGGCTGAGCGGTACTTGGGAGGTGTTCCAGTTTGTCGGGGCGGAACTTGTCGGTCCGCAAACTTACGAATTGACAGGGCGCTTGCGGGGGCAGGCTGGGACAGATGCAACCATGCCGTTGGTCTGGCCAGAGGGCAGTACGGTCGTATTTCTGGATCGTGGGCCGGAACAGATAGACCTGCCACTTTCAGCTCGGGGGTTGGCGCGGCACTATCGGATCGGGTCGGCGCAGCGCGGTTATGATGACCCTTCGGTGGTACATGTTGTCGAGGCCTTTGCGGGTGCCGGCTTGCGACCCTACCGACCCGCGCATCTGCGGTGCAAGTCGACTGCGCAAGGGGATGCGACCATCTACTGGACCCGCCGCACGCGGATTGATGGGGATGGGTGGCACTTTGCGGACGTACCATTGGGCGAAGACCACGAAAGCTATCTTGTTCGGGTACACTTGGGGTTGACCGTTCTGCGCGAAACGACGGTTTTCGCAGCAAGCTGGATGTATCCGACGGAACTGCGGATTGCGGATGGAACTATTGCCGCATGCACAATTCACGTGGCGCAGGTATCTGACCGGTTCGGTCCGGGACCGTTCGCTTCCGTGTCTCTGGGAGCGTGAGAAACCGAACGCAGATGCGCCCTGTACTGATGGGTGACATCATTGCTGCAGCGCGTATTCTTCTTGCGATGCTCGACGAAGACTGGGAGCGCGGGATGAACGGCTTGCTGCGCGAGGTCTGCGTGGCCGAACGACATCGGCGAAAGTTTGACGCGCTCCATCCGCAATACGGTGATGGCAGCCTGATGGCTGCTGCCGGCGGACATCCCCGATGCAGGGAGGCGTTCCCATCAGACCCGCGCTATTTGCGGGCGTTGATTTGCGTGTTGAGCCACCTGCTTGACCCCAAGATCTCTTTCGTTTCGGACCACGATACCTTATCTTAAGGCTCGAGAGGTGTTGACGGAGGCAATTGTCATGGCCGAGACACGAGCAAAGATAGCGGCAATCGATCCGGTCTGGGAGCGGATTGCTGGCGAAGCCGTTGAGGCAATTCGCAAAGAGCCGCTTTTGGGCGGCCTGATCCATTCAAGTCTGCTGCACCATGCCAGCATGGAGCGCGCACTAGCTTATCGCTTCTCGCTCAAACTCGCATCAGGCGAAATGAGCGAGCAAATTTTGCGCGAGATCGCTGATGAGGCCTACGCAGCGGAGCCGGATTTGGGGCAAGCGGCACGGACCGATCTGGTGGCGGTCTATGATCGTGACCCGGCCTGCCATCGGTTCCTGCAGCCGATCCTGTTCTTCAAGGGGTATCAGGCGGTGCAGGCTTATCGCATCGGTCATTGGCTGTGGCAGAGCGGGCGGATTGATCTGGCCTATTTTGTGCAGATGCGGGTTTCAGAAGTGTTTGGCGTCGATATTCACCCTGCCGCGCGCGTCGGGCGCGGCATCATGATCGACCACGCCCATTCCATCGTGATTGGCGAGACGGCGGTTGTCGGGGACAATGTGTCGATGCTGCATTCGGTTACCTTGGGCGGCACCGGCAAGGAAGACGGTGACCGGCATCCGAAGATCGAGGATGGCGTTCTGATCGGGGCCGGGGCCAAGGTGCTGGGCAACATCACGGTTGGCCATTGCAGCCGTATCGCCGCCGGGTCGGTGGTTTTGCAAGACGTGCCGCCCTGCACGACGGTGGCCGGCGTTCCGGCGCGGGTCGTGGGCGAAGCTGGCTGTGACCAGCCCTCGGTCACAATGAACCAGCTGATCAACGAACACTTCGAGGGGTAAGTCGCTGCCTCCGCCATGGCGGAGGCGGCGCGCGTTCAGGCAAGCATCGCCATCGGGTTCTCAAGGTTCTCGATGATCGCCTTGAGAAACTCTGCGCCAAGCGCGCCGTCGATCACTCGGTGATCGACAGACAACGTCAACGACATGACCGTTGCGACCGATACCGTGCCATCCTTGCCCACCACCGGCGATTTGATCCCGGCGCCGACCGCAAGGATAGATCCGTGCGGCGGATTGATGACAGCGTCGAAATTTTCGATCCCGAACATCCCGAGATTCGAGATGGCAAAACTGCCCCCCTGATATTCCTGAGGTGCCAGCTTGCGGTTGCGTGCCCGCGCCGCCAGATCCTTCATTTCTGCAGAAAGTGCCGAGAGCGACTTTTGATGGGCATCGCGCAGCACGGGCGTGAAGAGCCCGCCTTCAATCGCGACGGCCACTGCAACATCCGACGGTTTCAGCCGGAAAATGCGATCGCCCGCCCAGACGGCATTTGCCTGCGGCACTTGCTGCAGGGCGATGGCGCAGGCTTTGATCAGGAAGTCGTTGACCGAAAGCTTTACTCCCCGGCCTTCAAGCTGCTTGTTCAGCGTCTCGCGGAAGGCCAGCAGCGTATCCAGCGTGACCGAGCGGCGCAGGTAGAAATGCGGGATTGTCTGCTTGGCTTCGGTCAGGCGGGCCGCGATGATCTTGCGCATTCCGTCCAGTGGTACGACGTCATAGGCGCGGTCGGCGAACATCTTTGCCACGGTATCCGCAGTGGCACCCGTCGCCAGCGTCGCGGGTTGGCTGGCGGCAGCAGCCGGAGCAATCGGCGCTTTCGGAGCGACTGCCGCCGTCTGAGACAGCCCTTCGACATCGGCCTTCACGATCCGGCCATGCGGGCCGGAGCCTTCAACTTGTGCCAGGTCAATTCCCTTGTCGGCAGCAATCCGGCGCGCCAGCGGCGAGGCGAACACCCGCGCCCCCTTGGCAGCCACACTGGCCGGGGCAGCGGCTGAAACCGCCGCAACCGGCTGTGCGGCAGAAGCAACCGGAGCTGCAGCTTTTGCTGGTGCTGCAGCGGGCTTGGCATCCGCGCTTTCGCCGTCTTCCAGAATCACCGCAATCGGCGTGTTGACCTTCACACCGGCGGTGCCTTCGGCGATCAGCAGCTTGCCGATGATCCCCTCGTCCACTGCCTCGAACTCCATCGTGGCCTTGTCGGTTTCAATCTCGGCCAGGATCTGGCCGGATTTCACCATGTCGCCCTCTTTCACCAGCCATTTCGCCAGCGTGCCCTCCTCCATCGTCGGAGACAGCGCGGGCATCAGGATTTCAGTTGCCATGACAGCGCTCCTTACCGGTAGCAGACGGATTTAACGGCTTCGACGACCTCGGCACTGGTGATCAATGCAAGCTTTTCAAGGTTGGCCGCATAGGGCATCGGAACATCCTTGCCCGTGCAGTTCAGCACCGGCGCGTCCAGATAGTCGAATGCCTTCGTCATGATCGTTGCCGAGAGATGGTTGCCGATGGCGCCTACGGGCCAGCCCTCTTCCACGGTCACGCAGCGGTTGGTCTTCATCACCGACGTCAGCACGGTATCATAGTCGATGGGGCGCAGGGTGCGCAGGTCGATCACTTCGGCGCTGATCCCGTCTTTCGCAAGCTGGTCAGCGGCATCGAGCGCATATGTCATGCCGATGCCAAAAGAAACAATGGTTACATCCGTGCCTTCGCGCCAGATGCGGGCCTTGCCGAACGGAATGGTGAAATCATCCAGCACCGGCACCTCGAAGGACCGCCCGTAAAGGATTTCATTTTCAAGGAAAATCACCGGATTTGGATCACGGATCGCGGTTTTCAACAGACCTTTTGCATCGGCGGCCGAATAGGGCGTCACCACTTTCAGGCCGGGAACCTGCGCATACCACGCCGAATAATCCTGACTGTGCTGCGCCCCCACGCGGGCCGCAGCCCCGTTCGGCCCGCGGAATACGATCGGGCAACCCATCTGCCCGCCGGACATGTAAAGCGTCTTTGCGGCCGAGTTGATTATGTGGTCAATGGCCTGCATCGAGAAGTTGAACGTCATGAACTCCAGGATCGGGTTTAGACCCCCGAACGCGGCCCCCACAGCCAGTCCGGCAAATCCGTGCTCGGTGATCGGCGTGTCGATCACGCGCTTGGGGCCGAACTCGTCCAGCAGGCCCTGACTGATCTTGTAGGCGCCCTGATATTCGCCAACCTCTTCGCCCATCAGGAAAACGCGGTCATTAGCCCGCATTTCCTCGGCCATCGCCTCGCGCAGCGCCTCGCGCACGGTCATGGTCTTCATCGCCGTTCCGGCTGGCCAGTCGGGGGCGTGCGCCCCTTTCACCGCTACCGGGGCGGCGGCAACGGCATGGGCGGCGGCCACGGGCGCGGCGGCAGCCACAGGTGCCACCTCGACAACGCCGGGTTTTGCATCCGCGCTTTCGCCAGCTTCGACCATCACGGCAATCGGCGTGTTCACTTTTACGCCTGCAGTGCCTTCGGCAATCAGCAACCGACCGACGATCCCTTCATCGACCGCCTCGAATTCCATCGTGGCCTTGTCGGTTTCAATCTCGGCCAGGATCTGTCCGGATTTGACCGTGTCGCCTTCCTTCACCAGCCATTTGGCCAGCGTGCCCTCTTCCATCGTGGGCGAGAGAGCGGGCATCAATACTTGCGTGGCCATGTCGTTCCCCCTCAGGCGTAAATGTCGGTCCAGAGCTCGGACGGGTCCGGCTCCGGGCTGTCTTTGGCGAATTCGGCAGACTCGTTGACGATGGCCTTGATATCCTTGTCGATTGCCTTCAGGTCATCGTCGGTTGCAAGCCCGCCCTGCAACAGCAGTTCGCGCACATGCTCGATGGCATCCTTTTCGTCGCGCATCTTCTGAACTTCTTCGCGGGTGCGGTACTTTGCAGGGTCCGACATCGAATGACCGCGATAGCGATAGGTCATCATTTCCAGAATGTACGGACCTTCGCCAGCCCGACAGACGGCTACAGCCTTTTCGGCAGCGGCCTTCACGGCCAGCACATCCATCCCGTCCACCGCCTCGCCCTTGATGCCATAGGCGGCACCCCGTTCCCACAGGCTGGGCGACTTGGTGGACCGCTTCATGCTGGTTCCCATGGCATACTGGTTGTTCTCGATAACGAAGATCACCGGCAGATTCCAAAGCTCGGCCATGTTGTAAGTCTCATAGACCTGACCCTGGTTCGCGGCCCCATCACCGAAATAGGCAAAGGTTACGTTGTCATTGCCCAGATACTTGTCGGCAAACGCAAGACCCGCCCCGAGCGGTACCTGCGCGGCAACAATCCCATGCCCACCGTAAAAATGTTTCTCTTTCGAGAACATGTGCATCGAGCCGCCCTTGCCCCGTGAATAGCCCCCCGCGCGTCCGGTCAACTCGGCCATCACTCCTTTGGGGTCCATTCCGCAGGCAAGCATATGGCCGTGGTCACGGTATGACGTGATCCGCTTGTCGCCCTCTTTCGCCGCCGCTTCCAGCCCCACGACAACCGCTTCCTGTCCGATGTAAAGGTGACAGAAGCCGCCAATCAGACCCATGCCGTAAAGCTGACCCGCCTTTTCTTCGAATCGACGGATCAGCAGCATCTCGCGGTAGAAATGCAGCAGATCGTCCTTTGATACATTGGATTTTTCGGGCGATTTTCTGGTGGCCATGGGAGCGTCCTCCGGTCGCGACGTGTATAGTTCAAAGTTAAACTATATTCAGCCTATCGGAAAAAACAGGCCCATGCAAAAAAACTTCGCCAAAATCGGTCTCGGCAATCGCCCGAGGCAGTCAGCGGATGACGATCTCATCCGCGCGGATCAGGCCCAGCACGTCACGGGCCTGCTCATCCAGCAGATCAACATCCAGATAATCATCCGACAGACGTCGCGTCTTGTTTTGCAATAATGCAAGTTCGGTCAGCAGCCGACCGCGCTCGGCCGCAAGCATGTCAGCCTCGTCGTCGATTTGAACGCGGCGGAACACACCGTAGTCGCCCTGCACGGCAGCAAAGGTGAAATACGACCCCAGCGTGAAGGTTATCATGAAGTAAATAGCCGCGCCAAAGGCGGGTCGTGCGGTGCTCATGCGTCGTGCCTCGGAATGCCACCCCTCGTTCAACGGAAGCGGCTTTTCCAAATCATGTCACAGAGTCAGGGCCTTGTGAATCCTTATTCGCATTGACCAACCCGGAAAAGTTCACACCTATGCCCGGCCTTTGTAGATATCCACCAGCTTGCCCAGCATCGCCAATGCGTCAGGTCTGCCGCGCTGAAAGCTGTTGCGCCCGATGATCGACCCGTTGCCGCCCCCGTCGCGGATCGCGCGGGCATCGTCATAGACCGAATCCTCGCCCTTCTTCGCACCGCCCGAAAACACCACGATCCGCCGCCCGGCAAAACTGGCGTCCATGCAATGGCGAACCCGCGCGGCCTGCGTGGCCACGTCAATTTTTTCCGACTGATACACTTTCTTCGCCTCGCCCAGCATCAGATGATCGGTGGACAGCTTGATCTTGATGACATGCGCCCCCAGCAGGGCCGCGATCTGCGCGCCGTAAGCGGCAATATCAATCGCCGTTTCGCCGTCCTTGGTAATCGCCTCGCCGCGCGGATAGGACCACACGACCGACGCGATGCCTACCGCTGCCGCCTCGGCCCGCATGGCCGAGATTTCCTCATACATCTCCAGCGCCATGTCCGACCCCGGATAGATTGTAAATCCAATGGCCGCACAGCCCAACCGCAGCGCGTCGCTGACCGATCCGGTGATCGCCTGATTCTTCCCCGCCGTGTCCGACATCAGCGAATTGGCTGAATTGACCTTCAGGATCGTCGGGATCTGCCCGGCAAAGGTGTCTGCCCCTGCCTCCAGCATCCCCAGCGGGGCGGCATATGCATTCAGGCCCGCGTCGATCGCCAGTTGATAGTGATAATGCGGATCATAGGCGGCAGGGTTGGGGGCAAAAGTGCGCGCCGGGCCATGCTCGAACCCCTGATCGACGGGCAGGATGATCATCTTGCCCGTGCCGCCCAGCTTGCCTTCCATCAGCATGCGGCAAAGATTGGCTTTCACGCCGGGCGTTTCGCCCTCGTAGTTGCTCAGGATCTTCTGAACGATCTTTGTCGCACGCATCTGACGCGGTCCTTTCCGTCGTTTGGGCCTTTACCAGCCTCTAGAAGCCGGGGCAGGGCGGTGCAAGCATGGTGGCGCTAACACGCAGCGCCAACAGCTTTTTTGCGCATTACTGCTCCAGCGCCGCCACACCGGGCAATTCCTTGCCCTCCATCCATTCCAGAAACGCACCGCCTGCGGTCGAGATGAAAGTGAAATCCCCCGCAACCCCCGCCTGATTGAGCGCGGCCACCGTATCGCCGCCGCCCGCCACCGACACCAGCTTGCCCGCCCGCGTCAGTGCTGCCACCGACCGCGCCGCGGCATTGGTTGCGGCGTCAAAAGGCGCGATCTCGAACGCGCCCAGCGGACCGTTCCAGATCAGCGTGCGACAGGCGGCGAACACCTCGGTCAGCTTTGCAACCGTTGCTGGCCCCGCATCCAGGATCATCGCATCGGCAGGACACTCCGCCACCGGCAGCGTCTCATTGGCGGCCCCGGCCTTGAACTCGCGTGCCACCACCACGTCAACCGGCAGGTGAATGACGCAACCTGCGGCCTTGGCTTTGGCCACAATTTCCAATGCCGTCGGAGCCATGTCGCGCTCGGCCAGCGACTTGCCCACCTCCACCCCCTGCGCCACAAGGAACGTGTTGGCCATCCCCCCACCGATCACCAGATGATCCACCTTGGTTACAATATTGCCCAGCAGTTCCAGCTTGGTCGAAACCTTGGCTCCGCCCACCACGGCCACAACCGGCCGTTGCGTCTTACCCAACGCCGCTTCCAGCGCGCGCAGCTCTGCCTCCATCAATCGCCCCGCCGCGCGCGGCAACAGCCGGGCGATCCCTTCGGTTGACGCATGCGCCCGGTGCGCTGCCGAAAACGCGTCATTCACATAGATGTCTCCCAGCGCCGCCATCGCGGCCGCCAGTTGCGGATCGTTCTTTTCCTCGCCGGGGTGAAACCGCGTGTTTTCCAGCAGCACCACATCGCCCGGACCCATCGCGGCCACCGCCGTCTTGGCTGGAGAGCCGACACAATCGGCGGCAAAAACCACCCGCC
>JANNWS010000131.1:0-4377 GCA_031408575.1 Rhodobacterales bacterium | reverse complement strand
TCAGGCAAACTCCCCCAAGGCAGCGACGATCACGCCCAGCGGCGAGGCCGGGCCGGTGGCCCCGTCTTCCCCCAGAAACACCGGCACCCGGCCAAGCGACCGACCCAAAGCCTCAGCCGGGATGCCGTGCTGCAGCGCGATGCTGATGATCACGCAGGCGTCGGCCAGACTAGCCTGCATGTCCGACCCCGACTTGTGGTTATCCGCAAACACCTCGCGCGGCGCACCGGTCAGATCGAACCCGATGGTGATCGCGATCGGATGCCCCTTGAATTCGGCCTCCAGCGTCAGCGACGGGCGGCGGTCAGGCAGCGCGGTGCGGGTCATGTCTCGGTCTCCGTAAGCAGCACATCGTTCAGATCGCGCCCCGCCCCGGCATGGACGATCTGCGCGCGCAGACCCGGCCGCAGCGCCTTGGCACGGCGCAACCCCGCCACCAGCTTGGCGCGTGTCAACTGCGGGTCGCTGTCACCGTCCTGCACATAGATCAGCCGCGTAACCCAGGCGGGCGGCACGAAAGCATCGGTATCGCCCAGATCGGGGATCCCCTCGAACCGCAGGCCCTTGCCCATGCGGCGCTGCCCGCTCATGTTGCCCAGGTCCACCCCGGCCCAATAGCGCGCGCCTTGAATGGCATCGGCGACCAACGCGGACAGCGTGGTTTCAATCCCCTCGCCCATCACCAGCGTGTCACCGTCACTGCGCGACAGGCGCACCGCGCCGCCTTTTTTCGACCCCAGCACCTTCTTCGATGGCAGGACTTCCCCCGTCTCGGGATGCGTGATCACCGCCTTGCCCTTGGGCAGTGCCAGGTTGAGCCAGGTCCGGTGTACGGCGCAGAACTTGTCATCCGGTCCCTGCACCGCGGCCAGCATCGCAGGTCCGCGATGCACCTCGACCCAATCCCGCCCGACCTGCACCATGAACGGCAGTGCCGGGTGAAACCGCAGGCTGACGGGCAAGGACCGGAACAGATCGGGCCGGATACCGCGCCGCGTCAGATAGTCCCGCACCGGGCTGCCTTCGGGGGCGCGGCCCTCGCTCCAGATACGCTGCGCATCGACAATCGCCTCGCGCCGCTTGTTTGCGGAAATGATATCCTGCCGCCGCTTGTTGTCCTGCGCCACGGCGATGCGCCGCGCCCGCTCTGCCGGGTCGATCTCTGTCGCCTCGCCGCACAGCCAGCGCAGCGCGCCGGGGAAATCGAGGCCCAGCACGAACATCACCAGATCAATGCCGCCGCCCTTGCCCTCGCACCGCCGACACCCGAACACGCCCTTGCGCAGATTGATCCCGAACCGATCACGCCCACCGCAGCGCGGACACGGCCCGATCAGCTCATGGCTGTGCTTCTGCAAGCCGGTCAGGTCCAGACGCGCCACCACATCAGCCATCGGCATCGCCTGCGCTTCGGCGCGGCGCGGGTCTTCGCCATAGTCCCTCACGCAGGCACCGCCACGTTCATCCGTTCCGCCGACAGCGACTCGATCGCGGCGCACAGATCGCGAGTTAGAATCCGGTCCACCGCCTTCGTCGCATCATGACGCGCCGCGACCCACTGGCCGGATGTCTTGGCGGACAGCATGTCCTGCGCCGCGATCAGGATCGGCTCCACCGGCCCGCTGCGCCGCGCCTTGGGCAGGGCTTCGGCCACCAGCCCCAGCAGGGTGTCGCGCTCCTCATCGGTGCGCCAGTCAATGACCAGCCGCATCACGGCGCGCAGCAAAAGCCGCTCATAGGGCGTCATGCCGATGCCCTATGAGCGGCTCCGCCACCAGCCGCGCCTGCGCTTCCATCCCCGTCACCGGCAGCAGGGCAATCACCCGCTGGCGCAGAACGGGCAGATCAATACCCAGATCGGCCGCAATATCCGACGCCCGCTCGCCATGGGTCTGCCGCGTCATGATTTCCAGATCCACACCGGCGGTGAACGGCGCGGGCAGACCCAGCCGGTCCAACCGCACCCACAGCTCGCGCTGCCACTGCGGCACCACCCGATCACCGGGTGCGGCGGGTTCCGGCTGTGGCGGGGCGGCAACCTGTGCAGGCGGCAACGGCCGCAGCGGGGTGGCCTTGACCTTGGCCGCGTCGATCCGGTGGTTCAGCACCTCTTTCAGCCGAAAGCAGGTCGCATCATATGTGCGGCCCAGATCGGCCGCAATCTCGCGACGTTTGACCCCCAAAGCCGCCAGGGCGACGGCGCGCTGATCGTCTTCCTCGGACCAGGGCGATCCTTTGATCACCATCGGCCTGGCATCAACTGCCGGGGCGGCGGACCCAACACCACCGCCCCGGCTTTCCCCATCCGCCGCGACCACCCGGGGAGGAACAGGGGCGACGGTCGGGGAAATCTCTGGTGTCTCGGCCATCGTCTGACGCGGGCCGGGACTGTCAGGCGCGGCGTCAAACGATGCCGCTTCAGTCGCCGCCAACCATTCTGTCGACAGCATCGTGGTCGGCAAAACCGTGACCGGCCGGGGCGCGTCATGCGTGACAACGCTCTGCGGGGCCGTGCACCGCAGGGGGAAAGACTTTTCCGCAGCCTCGATGACCGTCTCGCCGACATCGTCGGTCGCGGTATCCCCCCACACGTCCGGCATGATATACGAGGCGGTTATTTTCACCGGCTGCCCGGCCACCAGAACGAACACCGGATCAAGACCGGCATCTGCCAGATAATCCCCGGCATCACACAGCGATCCCAAGGTCGCGGTCAGATCCTTCAGCGCCGTCAGGCTCAGCAAGTTCAACCCCATGTCCGCCCCCTCAATTCATCCACCACGGCCTGCAGCTGGTCCGCCGTGTCCGCCCCGCAAAACAGGTTGGTCAGGCACCGGCCCGGCGCGTTCGCATCCAGAAACACCAGCAGCTGCACCGCACCTTCAGCGTCGATCAGATCGAAGCGGTGCGAGCTGACCACAAAGGCGCTGCGCCGCGTCACCCGCAGGGCCTGTGCCCCGCTCACGCCCGCCGCCCTTGTTTGGCGCAATCCCACCACCGCGCCGGCATCCCGCCGTCTTGGTTCGCGGGTCGCACCGCCACGTCGCTGACCTTCGCCAGATCGGTCTTGATCCGAAACATCAGACCGCAGACCGCAGACCGCGACCCGCCCATGCGCTGCGCGACCCGCGCCGCACTCAGGCCCTGCCGCTCGATCAGATCCAGCGCTTCCAGCATTTCGCGGTCGGTCCAGGGCGCCAAAGTCATTCCTGCGTCCTCCGCACCACGGTCCGCCACCCCAGAGATGCGCCCTCGGTCTCATCGACGGACGGCGTCACCTCAGTCGCAATCTCGCCGCCACAGGCCAGATACCCGGCCCCGTCGATCCAGTTGTCGGCATGGCCGGGGTTGTTCTTGATGCGCGCGTGCTTCAACAGCGACATCATCACAGCCACATCGACGGCACTCACCGGGTGGCCGAGGTGCAGCGACCAATAGCCCGCGATCAGGTCAAAGTTCCGCTCTGCATCGCCATGCGTGGCAGCCCGGTCGCGCGTCACATACTTGGCTGCGAACCCCAGAATATCGCCCCGGTTCATGACGCCACCAGAAGGATCAGGCTGGTAATCGCAGCCCCGCCGCAGAACGCGGCAAAGGCCCCGGCCACGATTTCCCAGTTGAAAAACACCGTGCAATCCGACCACCACTGCCTCATGCCCCTACCCCTTTGATCCGCTGGTAAAACTTTTCCGACCGGGCTTTGAACACGGCAGCACCGCGCGCGTCGCCCCGTTTGATTGCTCTGCGATGAAGGGCCTCATTCCAGCGGTGCCCCATCCGCCAGAACAGCTTCATGACCGCCTCTCGGGGTCGAGGATCTGAAACACCGTCTCCGACCCGGCCAGCGCGATCACGGCCAGCACATAGCGGAAATGCGGCGTGTTCTCCTGCCGCAGCCAGTTGCGCACCGTGCGCGCCGTAACCGGGCGGCAGTCGCTGGTCAGCACTTCAGCGGCCAGTTCGGACAGATCGTTCTCGCTGTCCGCTTCAGGAAACGCCCGCCACAAAAGCGAAGCGAACCACGCCCGCTCTGCATCTTCGGGCGACAATTGCCCGGATGATTTCCTGAAAGACATTTCCGCAATAACTCCCGCATGTTGCACCCGTGAACGGTGCGCTGGTGCAGAGTGGGAAAGGGCGCAGGGGGTGCGGGCGGTCATGCCTGCACCCCCTGCGTTTTGTCGGCGACTGGGTTAGCGTCCATATAGTCGCGGATACGATCCGCCATCGGCAGGGTGCAGGTCGCCGTTCCAGCCTCCCAACGCGACCAAACGGTGCCGCCAAGACCACCCGCAGATTGCAGCACCGTTGCCGGCTTGATCCCGCGACGGGCTGCGTAGTCTCGAATTTCGCTCATGAGGTGTTCCATGAGCAGAA
>JANNWS010000130.1:0-3517 GCA_031408575.1 Rhodobacterales bacterium | reverse complement strand
GTTTCGTGCCAATGGCGGCTGCGCCCCGACACATCAACCCCGCGCGTGCTGATCGTGGACTTCATCGCGGAATTCCCTGTTTCGCTTATCAGGTCATGGCGGGGCTTTCCTGTAAAGCGGCAGATCCTGCCCACAGCACCGACTGCACAGAAAAACAAAAGCCCTTGCACCGCCTGCAAAGACGGCTGGGCAGAACTGCCGCTACGGTCCCTGACACAAAGGCGCAACAGACGCCGCGCGACAGGGTAATGCATCGATTCGGACGGGCGACTTGCCCGAGCGGCACCCTTTTGCGCGGCCCTTACCGGAGGGCATCGTAGTGGCAAGAAAAACGGCAAAAAAGATCGAGGTCGACCCCATCACCCTGTCGGTGGTACGCGGTATCCTTGAGACAACCCAGCGCGAGATGACACTGGCGCTGGAGAAGACCGCACGTTCCAGCGTGTTCAATCTGGCGCATGACTATTCAACCGCGCTGTTCAACGCCACGCCCGAGATGATCCTGCAGGGTCAAGACATTCCTATTCACCTTGGGTCCCTGATCCCGGCGATGAAGGTGGTGGCGGGATACTTCGAGGGAGATATCCACGAAGGCGATCTGCTGATCCATAATGACCCGGCATGGGGCGGCAGCCATGCTATCGACACCTGTTTTTACAAACCTGTGTTCTGGAAGGGGCGCCTGAAATACTGGACCGTCTGCAAGGGCCACCTCACGGATATCGGCGGCCCGGTGCCTGCGGGTTATAACCCGAACGCCAAGGAAATCTACGCCGAATGCCTGCGCATTCCTCCCGTCAAGGTCTGGGACCGGGGGGTACCGCGCAAGGATGTTTTGAACTTCATCTTTACCAATTTGCGCGCGCGACGTGACCAAGAGGGCGATTTCAACGCGCTGATCGGGGCCTGCCAGGTTGGCGAGCGCGCGCTGATCGCGATGTTGGAGAAATACGGCGAGTCGATTGTAGACGCCTGCATCGACACCCTGCTCGACATGGCTGAAAAACAGATGCGCGGGCTAATCGCCAGCGTCCCTGACGGCGTCTATGACGGTAGCGCCATCGTGGAAGACGCTGGCCACGGCTTTGGCGACTTCGAGATCAAGGCGCGCGTCACGATCACCGGCGACAATTGCCATATCGAAATCTCCAGCCCGCCGCAGATCCCCTATTTCATCAACAGCTATGAGGGGAACAGCTATTCCGGCGTCTATCTTGGCCTGATGATGTTCGCCCAGCTGCCGCCGCCGTACAACGAAGGTCTGTACCGCTGCATCAGCGTTGACATGGGGCCAAAGGGCACGCTCTGCAACGCGGTCGAACCGGCGCCGCACATGAACTGCACCACGACGCCGATGGAGACGCTGACCGACGCCGTGCGTCTGGCCTTCGAAAAGGCTGTGCCGTCAAAGGTGTCGGCAAGCTGGGGCCACGCGAACGGGCTGAACATCGCGGGCTGGGACAAGCGGCACAATGAGGAATACGTGACGATGGTTCTGGCCACCATCATCAGTGGCGCCGGGGCTACGCCCAGCCAGGACGGCTGGCACGCCTGCGGGCCAGAGTGCTGCTTTGGCGCGTTGACCAGCGGAGATGTGGAACTGCTGGAATACTCCTATCCCATCATCATCCACCGTTACTCACTGATGACCGACTCTGGCGGTGCGGGCAAGAACCGCGGCGGTTCGGGGACGGCCTGGGAAGTGGAGCCGCTGAACGACGACATGACCTTCATCACCTTCGGCGAAGGTCGCCGCATTCCGGCCGTCGGCGCAGCAGGAGCTGCCAGCACCATGATCGACACCAAGGTTGGCCGCCTGGAACTGGTCGAGGGCGACCATCATGAAACCATCCGCGAGAATGTCATCAAGGTCATCAAACCCGGCGACCGCATCACCAACATGAACCCCGGAGGCGGCGGTTACGGGAACCCGATGGAGCGGCCTGTCGAAAAGGTCGTCTGGGATGTGAAAAACCGGCTCGTTTCCGTCGAAGGCGCAAGAGAGGACTACGGCGTCATCATCAAGGACCCGACCACGCTCGACGTGGATATCGCAGCAACATCAGCCCTGCGCGCCAAACGCGCCGTGGCCGCGAAATAAGGGGGCCATGAGATGAAATCCGATTATCGTCTGGGCATTGACGCTGGCGGCACCTTCACTGACTTCGTGCTGGCCGACAAGACCGGGCAGGTGCGCCTGTTCAAAGCCCTGTCCACCCCTCAGGACCCCACGCTGGCCATCAGAAACGGCCTCCAGCTCATCTCGGAAGAACTGGGCATTTCGGCCGAAACCGTGGTCTCGAACTGCGATCTGTGCATCAACGGCACCACGGTAGGGCTGAACGCGCTGATCACCCACAAGGGGGCAAAGACCGGCCTGATCTGTACTGCGGGCCATGAAGACAGCCTTGAGATTCGCCTTGGCCACAAGGAAGACGGCTACCGTTATGACCCGGAATACCCGCCCGCCACCATGCTGGTGCCGCGTTTTCTGCGCCGGGGCATCCGCGGGCGGATCCTTTCGGATGGCTCGATCCGCGAGCCGTTGAACGAAGCCGATGTCCGCGCCGCTTGTGAGGTGTTCAAGGCCGAAGGCGTGGAAACTGTGGCGATCAGCTTTGTCTGGTCGGTGCTGCATCCCGAACACGAGGCCCGCGCCGGAGCCATCGTGCGCGAGATGATGCCGGAGGCAATCCTGACGCTGGGGTCCGAGCTTTACCCGCAGGTCCGCGAATACACCCGCACCTCGACGGCGGTGGTAAACGCCTATCTGGCCCCCATAATGAAGCGCTATGTGGCGGCGGTGGACAGCTATTTCCGCAGCCTCGGGGCGAAACAGCCGGTGCGCTATTTCCAGTCGAACGGCGGCCTTGCGATTGGACAGGCGATGACCGACCGCTCGGTCTATGCCATCAACTCGGGACCTGCCTCCGCCCCTGCGGCAGGGCAATATGTCTGCGAGCCCTTCGGCTACAAGAACGTCATCACCGTCGATATGGGCGGCACGTCATTTGACATCACGTTGACCAAGGACGGGTCCACCAACATCAACAAGAACATCGACTTCCTGCGCTACCGCATCGGGGTGCCGATGATTCAGGTGGAAACCCTTGGCGCGGGCGGCGGATCGATCGGCTGGATCGACGAGATGGGCCTGATGCAGATGGGTCCGCAATCGGCGGGGTCCGATCCGGGGCCCGCCTGCTACGACCAGGGTGGCAAGCAGCCCACGGTGTCGGACGCCAATCTTGTGATGGGGTATCTTAACCCCGATGGCCTGGTCGGTGGGCGGCTGCCACTGGACTATCAAAAGGCCCATGACGCCATCAAGACCAACCTCGCCGACCCCCTGAAGATGAGCGTCGAACGCGCCGCTTATGGCATGTTCACCATCGTCAACGCCAACATGGTCAACGGCATCCGTCGCGTTACGGTGGAGCGTGGCTATGACCCGCGCGACTTTGTGCTGGTGGGCGCAGGTGGGGCGACGGCGGCCCATATCACGGCGCTGGCCGAC
>JANNWS010000129.1:0-3696 GCA_031408575.1 Rhodobacterales bacterium | reverse complement strand
CCGCTTTTTGTCGCGGGCTAAGAGCGTGGGCGCACAATCTGCCATATCGTATCGGGCGGTCGCGCAACTTTCGGGTGAATGTCATGCAAAGCGAAAAGCGGATTTATCCCTTTGCCCGACGGTTTTTCATATGGTCACCCTATCGGCAGGGTCTGCGAACATATCCTATTGCGGTGCCAAAAGAATTTTCTCAGTCACAGGTGACACGGCTTGCAACTGACGGCGCTCTATACAGAGCCTTTGCCCCGCCACCACAGCGACTGTCCGTTCAGCACGTTCAGATCAGTCTCTTCTGCGATGATCTGATCGCAAAGCTGCACGGCCTCTGCGGCCTGCGCTTGGCTAAGGTGCTTGTACGCCGGGCGCGCGATGTGGTCGTACCACACCCCGCCGAAGATTGTATCAAGCACAATCCGCTGAAAGCAGTGATCGTTCCTAACGGGCCAGTGGCGTTTGCTGGTTTGCGCGAGTGCGGGCATGACCGTGCGGGTCAGATGCAGATACTGCTCAACAAGTGCGAGGTGGGTTGTTTGCGGCAAATCGAAACTGCGCTGCATCCTGTCTTCCGGTGGTGGGGCGGGCTTGGGCCGATCAGGTATTCCTTGCAGAACCAGATCCGCTTCGAGCCGCATGCCATCGATCCCAAAGGCGGAACACGAACTTAGGACCGTACTCGAGATATGGCCTCATGGCTGAGAAATCCAATTTCCATTCCCGCAGGCATTCCACGGTGACAAAGCTGCCTGATGCCAGTCCGGCGCGGATCAAGGCCGATGTCTCACGCTGCGTGAACGGCCCCAGCAGCACGGGGAGCTTGACTTGTGGGGCGGCAAAGACACCTCGAAGCATATGAAAAGCCAGCTCCTCGACCCCTCGACACTTGGCGAAATCATCGAGATGGCGCTAAGCGACCATGCCAGCTTCGACCAGATCCGCGCCCAACACGGGCTGGGTCCGGATGAGGTAAAAGCACTGATGCGGCAAAATCTGAAATCCGGTAGCTACCGCGCCTGGCGCAGACGTGTTCGCGCTTTTGCCGACCGGCGCGAGGTTTACAAATGAATGCTGACCCCCACCCTTGGGCTTGCGATCTGTCGCAGTTGTATGCCGAAGTCTGGCTGCGCCTGACGCGTGGCGTTCACGACCGGCACGCCCCGGCCCGGCATCCGACACTGGCCACTGTCAGCCCGGAAGGCAGGCCGCAGGCCCGAACGGTCGTCCTGCGTGCGGCCGACAAATCGGCGGGCACGCTGGATATTCATACCGATCTGCGGTCAGCCAAGCTCGGAGATTTGCGCGTCACACCTTTTGCCGCCCTTCATGTCTGGGACACTTCGGCCCATCTGCAATTGCGGCTGGAGGCCCGGGTCACAATTCTGATCGGTCAGGAAGTGGCCACGATCTGGGCGGCAGTACCCGCAACATCGCGACTTTCTTACGGCAGCACCCCGGCGCCGGGCCAGCCCATCGCACAGGCGCTGGATTACACGAAAATCCCGGACGCCGGGTCTTTTGTCGTCTTGCGGTTACAGATAACGGCAGTTGACGCCTTGCATCTTGGCCCAAACCATCGCCGCGCCCGGTTTGATCAAGAAAACGAGTGGGCTGGCGCATGGCTGGCGCCCTGACGTCCAAAACGCTTTCGTTGCCGTCTTTAACGGCTACTTCGCGGATCAAACCCTGGCGCCGCGCAGCGCGGCCATGCGGTTGAAAAAGCGCGTTTAGGCGTCTTCATCAAGTGCAGCTTCGTCGGTGCCGACCGACCCCAGCTTCAGTAGCTGCTGCGTCAACGGGGCCATGTAGCGCCGCTGACGCCTGCGCGCCCTTGCGCCAGACGCACGCCAGCTCTCCCTCTTGTCCTGAACGACGTCCTCGATATCGGCGGCAACTGATATTTCTTCTGCGTCGGCTGGTGAAATTCGCTTTGTCACAGACGGGTTATAGATGCCCTCTGCCGGACGGCAAGGACGCAGCACGCGGCATCAGGTGGGGTGAACATTGTATTTCGCCGTGAAGACCGCCAAACTGACAGGCTGTTTTGCCACAGGTCTGTGCCACTGAAATGGGCGGGCGATCCACTATGTCTGGTTGGCAAGGAGGCGCTTTGATACATCATGAAACACAGCAACGAATTTGCACCTGACCCGCTTGAGATCCACCACACGCCACTCAGCATGAATGACCGCGCCGCACTGCGTGTGGTAAAGACCATGCGGTTTTTCGCAGACAAGTTCTTCGCAAAACGCTATGGGCATCGCGCAGTTGTGCTTGAAACCGTTGCAGCGGTTCCGGGGATGGTTGGCGGCCTGCTACAGCACCTTCGCGCCATCCGGCACATCCGCGATGATCAGGGCTGGATCAAGGAATTGATCGAAGAGGCGGACAACGAGCGCATGCATCTGATGACGTTCATCCAGATCGCGCAGCCAAGTCGGTTGGAGCGGACGCTGATCATGGTGGCGCAGGCCGTGTTCTATAACTTGTATTTCTTTCTCTACCTGCTGGCGCCCAAGACGGCCCACCGGGTTGTCGGTTACCTCGAGGAAGAGGCGGTGATCAGCTACACCCATTACCTCGAAGAGATCGATTCCGGTCGGGTTGAAAACGTACCCGCACCGCAGATTGCGCTCAAGTACTGGAACTTGCCGTCAACCGCGCGCCTGCGCGATGTGGTGATCGTCGTGCGCGCGGATGAGGCACATCACCGCGACACCAACCATCACTTCGCCAACCAGATCGCCAAAGGCGTGCATTCCTGAATACGGAGCACTGCCGCAGCACTGCCCGAATGCGACCCGGCAACCTGAGCGGGTGAGGCTGCGGCCATCGATCCAAGTTTTCCGAGGTACGTCCAGCCATGCTTGATGTCGAAGTAATACGCAGAGATTTCCCGATCTTGTCGAGGCAGGTGAATGGAAAGCCATTGGTCTATTTAGATAATGGCGCTTCGGCCCAAAAGCCGCAGGTTGTGATTGATGCAATCTCGCAGGCCTATTCGCAGGAATACGCCAATGTGCATCGTGGCCTGCATTACCTCTCCAATCTGGCGACCGACAATTATGAACGGGTGCGTGGCATCGTGGCGCGGTTTTTGTGCGCTGCCAGCGAGGATGAGATCATCTTCAACTCGGGCGCCACCGAAGGCATCAATATGGTCGCGTATGGCTGGGCGATGCCCCGCATGCAGGCAGGCGATGAGATCATCCTCAGCATCATGGAACACCACGCGAACATCGTACCGTGGCATTTCCTGCGTGAACGCCACGGCGTGGTGATCAAATGGGTGGAGGTGGACAGCACGGGCGCGTTGGACCCGGTAAAGGTGCTGGAGGCGATCACGCCGCGGACCAGGCTGATCGCCGTCACGCACTGCTCCAACGTTCTGGGCACGTTCGTCGATGTGGCGGCGATTTGTGCGGGTGCACGGTCGCGCGGCGTACCGGTTCTGCTTGATGGCAGCCAGGCGGCTGTCCACACGCCGATCAACGTCCAGGAAATCGGCTGCGATTTTTACGCGGTGACGCGCCACAAATTGTACGGTCCTTCGGGCTCAGGCGCGATCTATGTGCGCCGGGACCGAATGGCCGAGATGCGCCCATTCATGGGTGGCGGCGACATGATACGCGAGGTCACCCGCGATAGCGTTGTCTACAACGATGCGCCGATGAAATTCGAGGCTGGCACCCCTGGCATCGT
>JANNWS010000128.1:0-10561 GCA_031408575.1 Rhodobacterales bacterium | reverse complement strand
CGGGCTCCTCTTTGGGCACAAGCGGACAACGGCCCAAACGGAGGCATTCCGTCGCGCGGTCACGTTTGCTGCTTTGAATGGGTTGGGGCGGGGATCGGCGCGCCCTTTCGCCTGTCTGAAAGATTACGCTTGATTGAAACGTGCGGACAGTCGCAGATTTGCAGAAGGGGGCCGCAGATTTGCGGGGGCTGAACATGTTTGACTGGAACGATCTGAAGGTCTTTCTCGCAGTCGCCCGCGAAGGCAGCACGCTGGCTGCGGCGCGTTCGCTTGTGGTGAACCAATCAACCGTTCAACGCAGGCTGGCTGAGCTTGAATCGCAGTTGGGTCAAAGGCTGGTTGAGCGGCTGCCGTCCGGCTACCGGCTGACCGAACTCGGCGCCGCCGTGCTGCCCTGTGCCGAAGGTGTTGCAGCACAGGCTGAGGTATTCGCACAGGCGGTACGTGATCTGGGCCGGGCGTCTATCGGGATTATCCGCCTGACCTGCCCCGAACCTATCGCCTTTCGCCTGACGCAATCTGGTATCCTTGACCGTTTTCACGCGGCCCACCCCAACCTGAAGGTCGAGTTTGTGCTTAGCGACCAGTACGTCGATCTGGCAAAGGGCGAGGCGGACGTTGCCCTGCGGTCGGGTGACACCGAAGACAGTATCCTGGTCGGACGCAAGATCGCCGACAGCCTTTGGGCAATCTATGCCAGCCGCCAATATGTCGAACGGCACGGAGCGCCCGCCACGATCGCTGATCTGGCGCGCCACCCCTTGATCGCGTTTGAAGAAAGCATGGCCAAACACCGCACGGTATCATGGTTCAGGGAAGTGGCACCCGACGCGACCTATGCTGCGCGTAACACGAGCGTGCTTGGCCTGATCTATGCGGCAAAAGCGGGTGTCGGGGTCGCACCCCTGCCGATGTCATTGGGCGACGCCGAGCCGGACCTGATCCGGGTCATCGGCCCAGTCCCCGAACTGACCCGCGCCTGGCGCATTCTGACCCACCCGGACCAGCGCCACACTGCCCGCATCTCGGCCTTCTTTGATTTCGTTCTGAAGGAAAGCGACGCCTTGCGGCCAATCCTGACCGGGTGAAGAGGAGGCTCACCAGTGTTGAACACTGTTGTGGGTTGGGACGCGAAGACCGTGGTTTGCTAAATTGCTCGCACGAGGTTTGCCTCTATCGCTGCTGAGGCTAAATAAACGCGCAGTTCGTTCAATCCCGGCCCGTAGCCGACGTTCGGTACCGCCTTCAGCCGCGAAGCAGAATATCCGAGAGCCGCCGTTCTGATCGGATGTAGCACAATTCTCGCCCCAAGTCGTCATGTGGGGCGACGTATAGTTACATGATCGGCCCTCAGTGGTCGGATCGGGATCGGTGAGAAACAGACGCTCTTGATCGCCGGTGTATGCGATTTTTGCGGCCGCTGGTGAACAGAAATATCTGCGACCTCGGACCTTTGACCAAACCGCTGCCGACAACTTTGCAACCGCGCCGTAGCGCCCAAGTTTTACACTTTACCTCATCATCTGCCCATTTTTGTCGCTTAGCTGTCGGCTTGATCCGGTACCGGTCGGCAGGACAGCTTCCACTCCCCGGCGTGATCGGCTCTTTGAGCTAAGCAACGGAGAGCACGACGATGACCCGGCTATCCATAATTGTCGTGGAGCGTGACCGGGACCGGGCGCTGAGGATTGTCGACGGCCTGATGGCGACCGGTGATCATCAGGTGGTCGTGATAGCCGAGGAGACCGGACTGGACCGTCGCATCGCGGAACAGAAACCTGATATCGTCCTGATCGATGTGGCGGACCCTTCACGCGACGTGTTGGAGGAACTGGCGCTGGTGTCAGGCCCGATGGAGCGCCCAGTGGCGATGTTCGTCGACCGGTCAGACGAACAGATGACCCGCGCCGCAATTGAGGCTGGGGTATCAGCCTATGTCGTTGATGGCTTGCAGCCCGAACGGATCAAGCCGATCCTTGATGCCGCGATCGCGCGCTTTCACATGTTTCACAAGATGCGCGCGGAACTGGCCGCCACCAAAGCGGCACTGGAAGACCGCAAGATCATCGACCGGGCCAAGGCTATCCTGATGAAGGCTCGCGGGATTGATGAAGAAGCGGCCTATGTCCTGCTGCGCAAAACCGCTATGGACCAAAAACGCCGGGTGGCCGACATAGCACAGCAGCTGGTGATGGCTGCAGGGTTGCTGACATGACCCTTGCAAGCTTGCGGCTGGGCTATGTTCCGCTGATCGATGCGGCCCCGCTGATCGTTGCGAGAGAGTTGGGCTTTGCGGCAGAAGAGGGGTTAGATTTCGATCTGATCCGGCTGCAAAGCTGGGCGCAAAGCCGCGACATGCTGGGGATGGGCGGGATTGATGCGGCCCATATGCTGGTGCCCTTGCCGATTGCACAGGCCATGGGTCTGGGGCCGGACTACCCGGCCTTCGACCTTGCGATGATCCTGTCGGTCGGGGGTCAGGCGATCGCCATCAGCGCGACGCTTGCCGAGGCGATGCGTGCGCGCGGCCACGGTTTCGGGTTTGACGATCCCTTGGTCGCGCGCGCTGCCCTGATAGCAGTGGCGGGCGGGCGGTTGCGCGTGGGTGTACCATTTCCCTTCTCGACCCAAGCCGAACTGGTACGGCACTGGCTGCGTGGCACCGAGCTTGAGCCGGGTTTTACCATCCATACCGTCCCGCCCCCTCGTATGGCCGACGCGATGGCCGCCGGAGAGGTGGACGCGTTCTGTATAGGTGAGCCTTGGGCATCTTATGCCGTGGAAACCGGGGTGGGGGCTCTGCTTCTGGCCGGACGGGCAATCTGGGCAGCACCGCCCGAAAAGGGGCTGGTGCTGACGCGCCTATTTGCCGAGTCGCGGCCCGAAGAAACTGGGCGGATGATGCGGGCGGTCTGGCGGGCTTGTCGCTGGCTTGACCAGCCGGGCAACCGAAGCATTGCGGCCGAGATCCTGTCGCGCCCCGAATATCTGAACCTGCCGCCCGAGCTGTCGGAACGCGGCCTTCTGGGCCGCCTGCATGTCACGGCGGCAGGCGAGGTGCGCCATTACCCCGGCTTCATCCAGTTCCATGACGGGGCCATGAACTTTCCGTGGCGCAGTCTGGCCGCCCTTCTGGCACAGCGCATCGCCGGACGGCACGGGCTGGATGCAACGCAGGCAATGGAGGCGGCGAAGTCCTGTTTTCGCACTGATCTTTACCGCCAGCACTTGCGGAGCGCCGGCGCAGATCTTCCCGGCGCGTCGGCAAGGATTGAAGGCGCGATGGGGCATCCGACGGCCGTCGCATCGGAAAAAGGGCAGATGATTCTGGGGCCGGATGCCTTTTTTGACGGCGATACCTTTGATCCGTCGTTTCCATCGCGCTGAAATTCCGGGCATTGGCCACGCTGCCTGCGCAAAGAGAATGCTGCAACTGCGAAATGCCCTGCCAACGCTTGACCACCGGGGGTTGTCGGTGCTTCCTGAACCTGCGGATGCAAGCAATGGCGCTGGCCTCCACCGAATTTCCGCAAAGATGCGGTCCCCCGACATGGCAATGACGCCACCCATCCTGACCCGTCCGGGCCAGTGATCGAGGTGGCCTTTTGCCGTTCCGACACAAGCCCGGCCTGACGCCACCCCCGGCGCGGCCCCTGCCAAAAGGACCTGCAGAGATGACCCTGATCCACCCGACCCGCCCCAACCTGAATCGCCGCACCCTGTTGAAATCCGCAGCCGGCCTTGCTGCCACCGCGCTGGCCGCCCGCACCTTGCTGCCGGGCAGGGCCTATGCCGCGACCGCCACGCCAGAGGTGGCCGGGGTCAAGCTGGGCTTTATCGCGCTGACGGACAGCGCCCCCCTGATCATCGCGCAGGAAAAGGGGTTCTTTGCCAAGTACGGCATGACCGAAATGCTGATCGAAAAGCAGGCCAGCTGGGGTGCCACGCGCGACAACATGGCACTTGGGTCGGCCAATGGCGGCATTGATGGCGGGCATATCCTGCGCCCCAAGACGCACCTTTATGCCACCGGCAAGGTGATGCAGAACAACGTGCCCCTGCCGATGTACACGCTGCTGGGTCTGAACGAGCAATGCCAGGGCATCTCGGTCACGCAGGCCTATGCCGACAGTGGCGTGGGGCTGGACAGCGCGCCCCTGAAGGAAATCTTTGCCGCCAAGCGCGCAGCCGGCACGGAAATCCCGGTCGCGATGACCTTCCCCGGCGGCACGCACGATCTGTGGATGCGCTACTGGCTGGCAGCTGGCGGGATCGATCCCACCAAGGACGTTGACCTGATCGTGGTGCCGCCACCGCAGATGGTGGCCAACATGAAGGTCGGCAACATGGAAGCCTTTTGTGTGGGCGAGCCGTGGAACGAACAACTGGTCAATCAGGGCATCGGTTTCACCGCCACCACGACGGGCGAAATCTGGGCCAAGCATCCCGAAAAGATCCTTGGCATGCGGGCGGACTGGGTCGACGCCAACCCGAACTCCACCAAGGCCATCATGATGGCGGTGATGGAGGCGCAGATGTGGTGCGATGATCCGGCCAACAAGGACGAGATGGCGCAGATCGTATCGGGCCGCCAATGGTACAAGGTGCCGGTCACCGATATCGAAGGCCGCATCAAGGGCGAGATCAACTACGGCAATGGCCGCGTTGAAAGCCGCCCTGATCTGGCGATGCGCTTCTGGGGTGAAAACGGGTCGGCCTCATTCCCGTGGAAATCGCTGGACACGTGGTTTGCGGTTGAAAACCAGCGTTGGGGCACACTGCCTGGCGATCTGGACGTGGCTGGTCTGGTCAATGGTACCAACCGGTCAGACCTCTGGCTGGCTGCCGCGAGTGAGCTTGGCATCGACACCGCTGCTTTCGGGGACAGCCGGGGGGTCGAGACGTTCTTTGACGGCAAGACCTTTGATCCGGCCAATCCGCAGGCCTACCTTGATAGCCTGTCGATCAAGGCCATGGCGTAAGGGGGGCGAAGATGAACGTCACCGCCCTGAAGGCCCCCCTCGCCCAACCGGCAGCGCCGCCTGTGGCAAAGGTTCTGCCACTGCCAGCCGCAGCACCGCGCAGCCAGTGGCCCGGCAAGATCAAGGACGCCTTGCTGACCCTTGTGTTGCCGCCGGTCGCGGTGATCGTGACCCTGCTTGCCATTTGGCAACTGGCGCTTTCCGGTGGGGGCGCGTCGCTGCCATCCCCGTTGGAGATCTGGCAGCAAAGTGGTGATCTGATCCTGCATCCGTTCTATGTGACCGGCAGTCAGGATATGGGCCTTGGCTGGCGCGTGCTGACCTCGCTTGAGCGGGTCGGCGTGGGCTTTGGACTGGCCGCCGTGGTCGGTGTGCTGGTGGGGGCGGTGATCGGGCAGTCGATCTGGCTGATGCGCGGGGTGGACCCCCTCTTTCAGGTGCTGCGCACCGTGCCGCCGCTGGCATGGCTGCCGATTTCATTGGCGGCCTTCATGGACAGCCGGCCAAGTGCTATCTTCGTGATCTTCATCACCGCGATCTGGCCGATCATCATCAACACCACCGCTGGCGTCCGCGCCATCCCGCAGGATTACCGCAACGTCGCCGCCGTGCTGCGCCTGAACCAGTTCGAGTTTTTCTTCAAGATCATGGTGCCATCCGCCGCGCCCTACATCTTTTCCGGTCTGCGCATCGGGGTGGGCCTTGCCTGGCTTGCCATCGTGGCGGCGGAAATGCTGACGGGCGGTGTTGGCATCGGGTTCTTCATCTGGGACTCGTGGAACTCGTCCCTGCTGACCGACATCTTCGTGGCGCTTCTCTACATCGGCGTCACCGGCTTTGTGCTTGACCGTCTGGTGGCCTTCATCGGCCGCGTGGTCAGCCGCGGCACCATGGCATAGGGGGAACCACGATGAGCTATCTCAAGATCGACCGCGTCGTGAAATCCTTCCCCTTGGCGGGAGGGCGCGAGGCGCTGGTGCTGAACGACATCCGCCTGAACATCGAAAAGGGCGAGTTTGTCAGCATCATCGGCCATTCGGGCTGCGGGAAATCCACCCTCTTGAACCTGATCGGCGGGCTGACACAGGTGACGACGGGCGTGATCAAGCTGGAGGGGCGTGAGGTCAACGCGCCAGGCCCCGACCGCGCCATCGTGTTTCAAAACCACAGCCTGCTGCCGTGGCTGTCGGTCTATGACAACGTCAAGATGGGCGTGCAAAAGGTGTTTGCGGGCACCAAGACCCGGACCGAACGCCACGACTGGATCATGGCGAACCTTGATCTGGTGCAGATGGCCCACGCCGCTGACAAAAGGCCGGATGAGATTTCAGGCGGCATGAAACAGCGCGTCGGCATCGCCCGCGCCCTGGCGATGGAGCCGAAGATCCTGCTGCTCGATGAACCCTTTGGCGCGCTGGACGCGCTGACGCGGGCGCATCTGCAAGAGGCGGTGATGGATATACATGCGCGGCTGAAAAACACGATGGTCATGATCACCCATGACGTGGATGAGGCGGTTCTTCTGGCTGACCGCATCGTGATGATGACCAACGGCCCCGCCGCCACGATCGGCGAGGTGCTGGGCGTGCCCCTGTCCCGCCCACGTGACCGCATCGCGCTGGCAAGCCATCCCGATTACATCCGCGCCCGCGAGGCGGTTCTGCGGTTCCTCTATGAACGACACCGCTTTGTCGAAGCAGCGGAGTAAGCGATATGAAACAAAGACTTGTCATTATCGGTGCGGGCATGGCCTCGGGCCGGATGCTGGAGCACTTGTTTGAGGCGGGGGGCGATTTCGATGTCACCCTCTTCAACGCGGAACCGCGGGGCAACTATAACCGGCTGATGCTGTCGCCGGTGCTGTCGGGCGAAAAGACCTATGACCAGATCGTCACGCATGACGCGGATTGGTACGCGTCCCACGGCGTCGATTGCCGCTTTGGTGAACCTGTGGTCAGGATCGACCGGGCGAACAGGGTGGTCTATTCCAACACCGGTGGCGTGCCCTATGACGCGTTGGTGATTGCCACGGGATCGGCCCCCTTCATCGTGCCGGTGCCGGGCAAGGACCTGCCGGGCGTCTGCGCCTATCGTGATCTGGAAGACACCAACAAGATGATAGCGGCCAGCGGGCCGGGATCGAAAGCCGTGGTGATCGGCGGTGGTTTGCTTGGGCTGGAGGCGGCCGCAGGCATGGCCGCGCGCGGGGCTGAGGTGACGGTGATCCACCTGATGGGCCACCTGATGGAGCGTCAGCTGGACCCGGCGGCGGGGTATCTTTTGCAAAAGGACCTCGAAAGCCGGGGGATACGCATTCATTGCAAGGGGGCGACCAAGGCCATTCTGGGCAACACCCATGTTGAAGCCGTGCTCTTGGACGATGGCACGGTTTATCCGGCCGACCTTGTGTGCATGGCCGTCGGTATCCGCCCCGAAGTGCGGCTAGCCAATGACGCGCATCTTGATGTCGGGCGCGGGATCACGGTTGATGACCAGCTGCGCACGTCCGACCCTGCAATCTTTGCGCTTGGCGAATGTGTCGAACACAACAAGCAGCTTTTTGGCCTTGTCGCCCCCTTGTATGATCAGGCGCGGGTGCTTGCGGCCACGCTGATGGGGAAGGATGCCGCCTTCAAACCCGTGCAGACCGCGACGAAGCTGAAGGTCACCGGGGTTGACCTCTTCAGCGCAGGCGATTTCGCCGATGGGCCGGGGCGTGAGGATATCGTGTTCCGCGATCCGGGGCGCGGGGTCTACAAGCGGCTGATCCTGGAAGGCGAGCGCCTGCTGGGTGCGGTCATGTACGGCGACACCGCCGATGGGTCGTGGTTCTTTGACCTGATCAAGCTGGGCCGCGACGTCACCGACCTGCGCGATACGCTGATCTTTGGCCCGGCGTTTCAGGGGGGGCCTTCGGCAAACCCTTTGGCAGCCGTTGCAGCCTTGCCGCCTGATGCGGAAATCTGTGGCTGCAACGGCGTCTGCAAAGGCAAGATCGTGGCCGCGATCACAGGCGGGGCAACCACGCTGGATGCCGTGCGCAGCCAGACCAAGGCGAGCGCCAGTTGCGGCACCTGCACCGGGCTGGTCGAACAAGTCATGGCGCTGACGCTGGGTGACGGGTTCACTGCCATCGCCAACCCACAGATGTGCAAATGCACCGATCACACGCACGAAGACGTACGGCGACTGATCAAATCGATGGGGCTGAAGTCCGTTCCGGCGGTGATGCAAGACTTGGGTTGGAAGACGTCCGGCGGCTGCGCCTCATGCCGTCCGGCGCTGAATTACTATTTGATCGCTGATTGGCCGACCGAATATGTCGATGATCGCCAGTCGCGTTTCGTGAACGAACGCAACCACGCGAATATCCAGAAAGACGGCACCTATTCGGTGGTGCCGCGCATGTGGGGCGGGGTGACGAATCCGGCTGAGTTGCGTGCGATTGCGGATGCGGCGGATAAATACAACGTGCCGATGATCAAGGTCACCGGCGGCCAGCGGATTGACCTGCTGGGGGTGCGCAAGGAGGATCTTCCTGCCATCTGGTCAGACTTCAACGCGGCTGGCATGGTCAGCGGCCACGCCTATGCCAAGGGTCTGCGCACGGTGAAGACCTGCGTGGGGACGGAATTCTGCCGCTTTGGCACCCAAGACAGCACAGGGCTGGGCATCAAGCTGGAAAAACTCCTCTGGGGGTCATGGACGCCGGCCAAGGTGAAACTTGGGGTCTCTGGCTGCCCCCGGAACTGCGCCGAGGCGACCTGCAAGGATATCGGCGTGGTTTGCGTCGATAGCGGCTATGAAATCAGCGTGGCGGGTGCGGCAGGTATGGACGTACGCGAAACTGAATTCCTATTCAAAGCCACGACCGAGGCCGAGGTCATGGAGGTGATCGCGGCTTTTACCCAAGCTTACCGCGAAAACGCGCGCTACCTGCACCGCATCTACAAATGGGTGGCGAAGGTCGGCCTCGACTGGTGCCGCGCGCAGATCGAAGATTCCGCCAACCGCCGCGCGCTTTATGACCGGTTCATGCTGTCGCAATCCATCTATCAGGTGGACCCCTGGGCCGAACACGCGGCCACCCCTGCCGATTGGGCGCCGATTGCTGACCTGACGCTGAGGGCCGCCAAATGAGCCACTTCATCGACATCGCAGCCCTTGACGACATCCCGCGCCAGGGCGCGCGGGTGGTGAAAACTCAAGGAGGCTGCATTGCCGTGTTCCGCACCGCCAATGATCAGGTCTTTGCCATTGATGACCGCTGCCCCCACAAAGGCGGGCCGCTGTCTGAGGGGATCGTGCATGGCACGGCCGTGACCTGCCCCTTGCATGCGGCCGTGTTCGACCTGACCACCGGGCAGGGCACGGACAACTGGCAAGTGAAAACCCATGCCGTCCGGGTGGAAGGCGGGCGGGTGATGCTGGATGCAGCATTCCTCGCCCAACGGTCGGCTGCGTGATGCAAGGGGCCCCCACCCCCAGCCCCTCTCCACGGGGGGGAGGGGAGGTGCCGACCCGCACCACCTGCCCCTATTGCGGCGTAGGTTGTGGCGTGCTCGTCACACCAGATGGCAAGGGCGGCATTGCAATCAAGGGTGACCCTGACCACCCGGCCAACCGGGGGCGGCTTTGCGTCAAAGGGGCGGCTTTGGGTGAGACGCTATCAACGGGCGGGCGGCTGATGCAGCCGCTGATTGGCGGGGCACCTGCCACTTGGGACGCTGCGCTGGACCTGATCGCCAAGCGGTTTTCCGACACCATTGCTGCGCATGGGCCGGATTCGGTGGCGCTGTATGTCTCGGGCCAGTTTCTGACTGAAGATTACTATGTCGCCAACAAGCTGATGAAGGGCTTCGTCGGCAGCGCCAACATCGACACCAACAGCCGCCTGTGCATGGCCAGCAGCGTTGCAGGCCACCGTCGCGCCTTTGGTAGTGATACCGTACCGGGGCAGTATGAGGATCTGGAGCTTGCCGATCTGGTGGTGCTGGTGGGCTCAAACCTCGCCTGGTGTCACCCCGTGCTACACCAGCGCCTGATGGCGGCAAAGGCCGCGCGGGGCACCAGGATCATCGTGATCGACCCCCGCCGCACGGCGACCTGTGAAGGGGCCGATCTGCACCTGCCCCTTGCCGCTGGGGCGGATGGGCATCTCTTCAACCTGCTTCTGGGCCACCTTTTCGACAATGGGCACCTGAGCGCCGATTTCGCCCCCCATGTCAGCGGCTTTGACGCAGCCCTTGCTGCCGCGCGCCTTAGTCGCCCAGAAGACACGGGTCTTGCCGAAGGCGATCTCTCCACCTTCATGGCGCTTTGGGCGGACAGCGAAAAGGTTGTCACCGTCTATTCCCAAGGCATCAACCAGTCCGACACCGGCACCGACAAGGTGAATGCGATCATCAATTGCCACCTTGCCACCGGCCGCATTGGCCGCCCCGGCATGGGGCCGTTCAGCGTCACCGGCCAGCCCAACGCCATCGGTGGGCGTGAGGTGGGGGGACTGGCCAACATGCTCACCTGCCATCTGGAGATCGAGAACCCCACCCACCGCGCCGCCGTGCAGGGGTTCTGGG
>JANNWS010000127.1:0-48461 GCA_031408575.1 Rhodobacterales bacterium | reverse complement strand
GCCACCGGCGGCGGCCAGCGCGCCATCCTCGGCGGTATAGTCGGCCTTGCCGTCTTCGTGAGCTGCCGTAATGGTGATCTTGCCGCCCTTCGCCTCGAATGAACTGGCGATCGCCTCGGCGAGACCCTTGCCATAGTCGTTGTTGGTATAGGTCAGGGCGGCGGTCTTGATGCCACGTTCCACCATGATATCGGCCGCGACTTCACCCTCGCGCGCATCAGAAGGTGCGGTGCGGAAGAACAGGCCGTTGTCTTCGGCAGTGGACAGCGCGGGCGAGGTGGCCGAAGGCGAAATCATCACGATGCCGTTCGGGATCGCCACATTCGACAGGATAGCCCCGGTCACACCCGAGCAGTCGCCGCCGATGATCGCATTCACCTGATCGCCGGTCACCAAGCGTTCCGCCGCAGCCGTCGCCGCTGCCGAATCGACACAGGTGGAGTCAGCGCGCAACGCCGTGACGGTGGAGCCGCCCAGCAGCAGGCCGGAGGCGTTCACTTCGGCAATCGCGGCTTCCGACGCGGCAGCCATGGAGCCTGTCAGCGATTCGATCGGGCCGGTAAAGCCGAAAATGATGCCCAGCTTGATGTCTTCGGCGCTGGCAGCACCGGCGAAAAGCGCGCAGGCGGCAGTCGCCGTCAGTAGTTTTTTCATGGTATTCTCCCTGTTGGAACATTGTCCTGTCGGGCAAACTAGAGGGCCGCGCAACAAAAGGAAAGCGCCCAAAAACGCGGCAGACCAGAGGTTGTTTGGCAGGTAGACGCGGACCGGTTGAGCCGGGGCAATGACTGCCTATTTTTAATCTGATCGTTGCGGGTGGAGGACAATGTGAAACTATTGCGTGTGGCATCTGCGGTATCACTGCTGATTTTTGCAAAAGTCGCCGGAGCGACCACCCTTGAGACCTCGGTCGGGCCGGTAGAGATCACGCGCATGGCGGCCGGGCTGGACGAGCCGTGGGGTCTGGCCTTCCTGCCGGAAGGCGGGTTTCTGGTGACGGAACGCGATGGCCGGCTGAACCTTTACGGGCCGCAGGGCGGCACACCACTTGCGCTGGTCGACGGGCTGCCGGATGTCGCGGTGATCGGGCAGGGCGGGCTTATGGATATTCTGGTGCCACGCGATTTTCGACAGAGCCGCGAGATTTTGCTGAGCTATGCCACCACGCAGGATGGCGGCGGCGTGGGGACGGCCCTTGGGGTGGGACGACTGTCCGAGGATGGCACGCGGCTTGACGGCTTTCGGATGCTGTTCCAAATGGAACCGGGCAGTTCGGGTGGGCGGCATTTCGGATCGCGCATGGTGGAAGCGCCGGATGGCACGATTTACCTGACAATCGGTGATCGGGGTACCGGGATGTCCGCACAAGACATGTCGCGCCATGAAGGGTCGGTTGTGCGGCTGACGCGGGACGGTGCGCCCGCCGCCGGTGCGCCGCTTGGCGCCGGCGCACTGCCCGAATTGGTCAGCAAAGGCCACCGCAATCCGCAAGGCGCGGCACTTGACGCCGAGGGTCGGCTTTGGGTTGTCGAACACGGCGCGCAGGGCGGTGATGAATTGAACCGTGTCGAGGCCGGCCGAAACTATGGCTGGCCGCTGATCAGCTTTGGCAAGGACTATGACGACAGCCCGATCGGCACTGGCACCGCAGCGCCGGGACTGGAACAGCCGGCGCATTTCTGGGACCCCTCGATTGCGCCATCCGGTCTGATGATCCATTCGGGGCAGATGTTTCCCGACTGGAAGGGCGACATCTTTACCGGCAGCCTGAAGTTCGACTACATCGCGCGGCTCGATCCTGACCGGAACTATGCGGAAGAACGGATCGAAGCCTCTGTGACAGGTCGCGTGCGCGATGTGCGCGAGGGGCCGGACGGGGCGATCTGGTTCCTGTCAGTCACCGAGGGCGCGGTATTCAGGATTGCCCTTGCCCCCTGAGGATTTGACGTCTTTTAGGCGGCGTTGCAGGGGATGACCGGCCATTGACTGGTCAAGGGCACCGCAAACCGGAAACCACGGCTTCACGGCTGCCGCACTGGTGTCAGGCCCCAGCGCCTGATCCTGCCGACCCGGTCAGATTGACAGGCGCGCGCCACCCGGCAACCCCAGCCCCTGGGTGCCGCGCTCGCGGTAAGGGGTGGTATTGTAATGCGCCCGGTAGCACTTTGAGAAATGCGAGGGCGACGCAAAGCCACAGGCCAGTGCCACGTTGATCACGCTCATGTCTGTCTGCATCAGCAGGTTACGCGCTTTTTGCAGTCGCAGTTCCATGTAATAGCGCTTTGGGCTTCGGTTCAGGTAGCGGCTGAACAGCCGCTCCAGCTGGCGCGTCGACATGCCGACCTCGTCGGCAAGGTCTGCCGGACTGATCGGGTCTTCGATATTACCCTCCATCATCTGGATGACCTGGGACAATTTCGGGTGGCGCACGCCGATGCGCGTTGGAATTGACAGCCGCTGCGTGTCCTGATCGGTGCGGATCGAGGAATAGATCAACTGATCGGCAACCGTGTTGGCCACGTCGTCGCCGTGATCCGTTGCGATCAGCTTCAGCATCAGGTCGATGGAGGATGTGCCGCCAGCGGTCGACAACCGGTTTCCATCGACGACAAAGACCGACTTGGTCAGCTTTACATCTTCGAATTCCTCAAGGAACCCATCCTGATTTTCCCAATGGATCGTGGCCTTCTTGCCATCCAGCAGGCCGGCCTTGGCCAGTGTCCATGAGCCGGTGCACAGCCCGCCAATGGCAAGCCCGCGCCGGGCCTCGCGCCGCAACCACGCAATGATCGGTTTTGTCGTTGCGCGCTGCACGTCGATGCCGCCGCACACGAACAGGGTATCGTCGCGGTCCAGTTCTTCCAGCGCCATGTCAAGCTGGAACGACGCCCCGTTGGAGCAGGTGGCGGAGGCCCCGCCTTCGCCCAGCAGTCGCCATTCGTAGATCGGCTTGCCCGTAACCCGGTTGGCGATCCGCAACGGCTCTACCGCACCGGCGAAGGACAGCATGGTGAAGCGGTCCAGCAGCAGGAAAACAAACCGACGGGGCCGGTTGATGTCGCGCCGACGCGCTTCGGGATGCGGATGCAAGCTGATCATTTGCGACCTATCGATGTCGTTCATTGTCACTCAATCAGGGAAACGGAGCGGCTGCAAGGCCTCGTAGCGGCAAACCAATGTCGCAGACGGCACACCAGCGCTGGCCTAAGCCGCTGTGGATCGTCCTTTCCAAGGCGCGCACGACTCCGTATATGCCCGCTACCGCCACTTTACGGAGACGTGCCATGACCAAGGGCTGGAGCAAATCGGACTGGCGCGCGAAACAGCGCATCCAGATGCCCGACTATCCGGATCAAGCCGCGCTGACTGCCGTCGAGGCGCAGCTTTCAAAGTATCCGCCGCTCGTCTTTGCCGGCGAGGCACGAAAACTGAAAAAGCAGCTTGGCCTTGTGTCCGAGGGCAAGGCATTCCTGCTGCAGGGCGGCGACTGTGCCGAAAGTTTCGCGGAATTCAGCGCCGACAATATCCGCGACACGTACCGCGTGATGCTTCAGATGGCCGTTGTGCTGACCTACGGTGCCAAGGTTCCGGTCATCAAGGTCGGCCGGATGGCGGGGCAATTCGCCAAGCCCCGCTCGACCGCAACCGAGGTGATCGGCGGGCAGGAACTGCCCAGCTATCGCGGCGACATCATCAACGGGTTTGACTTCACGCCCGATGCCCGCATCCCCGATCCGCAGCGGATGTTGCAGGCCTATACGCAGGCGGCCGCATCGCTGAACCTGCTGCGGGCATTCTCGACAGGCGGTTTCGCCGATATCCACCGCGTGCATTCGTGGACCCTCGGCTTTGCCGAACACGACAAGGCCGAGCGCTACCGAGAGTTGTCGAACCGGATTTCCGATGCGCTCGACTTCATGAACGCCGCGGGGATCAACTCCGACACCGCGCATTCGCTGTCGACCGTCGATTTCTACACCAGCCACGAATCCCTGCTGCTGGAATATGAAGAGGCGCTTTGCCGGATCGACAGCATCAGCGGCCTGCCGGTTGCGGGGTCGGGCCACATGATCTGGATCGGTGACCGCACGCGCCAGCCGGACGGCGCACATGTCGAATTCGCGCGCGGCGTTCTGAACCCGATCGGATTGAAATGCGGGCCGACGACGACCGCCGACGATCTGAAGGTGCTGATGGCCAAGCTGAACCCGGCGAACGAGGCCGGTCGTCTGACGCTGATCGCGCGCTTTGGCGCGGGCAAGGTGGGTGAAAACCTGCCGCGCCTGATCAAGGCGGTGCGGGAAGAGGGGGCCAACGTGGTGTGGTCCTGCGACCCGATGCATGGCAACACGATCAAGGCGGTATCAGGGTATAAAACCCGCCCATTCGAGTCGGTGCTGCGTGAGGTGCGCGAGTTCTTTGCGATTCACAAAGCCGAAAGCACGATCCCCGGCGGCGTTCATTTCGAGATGACCGGCAAGGACGTGACCGAATGCACCGGCGGTCTGCGCGCGGTCACGGATGAGGATCTGTCGGATCGCTATCACACCGCCTGCGACCCGCGTCTGAATGCGTCGCAATCGCTGGAACTGGCGTTCCTTGTCGCCGAGGAGTTGTCCGCGCTGCGCGATGGGGCGCGCCGCATGGTGCTGTGAACGGCATCACAGTCTGATAGGGGGCGGTTCATCGGTGCCGCCCTTTTTCTTTGTGCCAGGTTGTCGCTTGGATCCGTCGTCGGTTGGGTCAGTCGTCTGATTTCACCAGACGCAGATGGCTGCGCTGCCTCGTCGCCGACGTTTCGGCCTTTGGCGCGTTGAAGGGCCGCGCTGCGTCCGCAAAGCCGGGCTGCATGGCCGGGCGGACTATGGCTGCGGGCGTCAGCGCAGGCGCGTGCGGCAACACTGCGTCGGTCCGTTGGCGCGCGATGGCAAAGCGCCGCGGGCTGCGTCCGATGTTTCCAAGTGTCACCAGACACCCCAGCGCGCGGTCGCAGACCCCGTCATCGCCGATAACCGGCAACAGCAGCATCCGCCCTTCCAGTGCAGGCCGCCCCAGCCCGCGCTCCGCCTCCAAGGACAATTCCACGGTCGCTGGGCCGGCGAACACCGCTTCCACCAGATCCTGCGCCGCGTCACGGGCCGCTGGTTCCAGCAGTGCGGTCAGGGGCATGCCCCGCACTTCCATTCCCATCAGAACCGTCAGATGCATACCCGCCAGTCGGAACCGGGCAACGCCGGGGGCGATGCGTTCGATCAGGAAGACATGCTCCAGCGCGCGATTCATGCCGCGCGGATCAATGCTTGCGCGGTCGGGCAAGTGGCCTGCAACACGCAGACCCTCCCAATAGGCGCGCACTTCCTGCAAAGCGGCATAGCCGCGCCCCTCGTCTGATCCCGTTCCGCGCCCCAGCATTGGCACCACCTGTTCCCAGTTCCAACCCGACATCACACCGCTCCGCACCTGACTACAAATCAACCGGGCTTGCCGTTGTTTGGCCGTCCGTGCTCTGCTACTCCGGGTGCGACAGATCTGGATCGGGCGCCGGGTCAAAGAGTTAACGGTACGGCAACAAAGGTTACCCGTTCGTAAATCTACACTGTATTGGCGGCCGGGAGCATAGAAATCCTTTCAATTGGTAAACCGGCAACCGGGGGGAGAATCCGATGATTGCGTCGATGACAGGCTATGCAACCCGAAAGGGTCAGGGTCAGGGCGCAAACTGGCAATGGGAGGTGCGGTCAGTCAACGCCAAGGGCCTTGATCTGCGTTTGCGGCTGCCCGACTGGATCGACGGGCTGGAGCCGCTGGTGCGGGCGGCTTTCGTGCGCCACGCACAGCGCGGCAGTATTTCGCTGACATTGAAGGTGCTGCGCGACGGCGGGGCCGAGCCGCTGCGGGTCAATCATGCAACCTTGGGCGCGGTGCTGGCCGGGCTTGCCGAAGTGACCGAAGCGGCCACAAAGCGCGGTCAGATCCTGCACCCACCATCGGCCGCCGAAGTTCTGAACATGCGCGGCGTGCTGGAACAGGCGATCGCCGAGGATGACGACATGGGGCCGTTGCGTGACGCGCTGATGGCCGACCTCCCGCCGCTGCTGAATGATTTCATCGCATCGCGGGGGGCAGAGGGGGCGGCTTTGGCCGTCGTGATCGTAGCACAGGTCGATCTAATCGAGGCTTTGACACTGGATGCGCGCGCCGAGGCATTCGCCCGCCGCGATGCAATGGCTGCCGGCCTGCGCGACAGCGTGGCGCGGGTGCTGGCCAACGCGGCGGGCGTGGATGAGGCGCGCATCGCGCAGGAAATTGCGCTGCTGGCGGTGAAGGCGGATGTGACCGAGGAGGTGGACCGGCTGACAGCGCATGTCGCAGCCGCACGCGCGCTGATGGCCGAAGCCGGGGCTGTCGGGCGCAAGCTGGACTTCCTGACGCAGGAATTCAACCGCGAGGCCAATACCCTGTGTTCCAAAGCGCAGGCGATTGCCCTGACGCGCATCGGGCTTGACCTGAAAGCGGTTGTCGACCAGATGCGCGAGCAGGTTCAGAACGTGGAATAACTCATGGCGCGGCGTGGTCTTCTTCTTATCCTGTCCTCGCCATCCGGGGCTGGGAAATCGACCCTGACAAAGCGCCTGATGGCGTGGGATTCTGCGATCCGGTTTTCGGTGTCCGCCACCACGCGGCCCGCCCGACCCGGCGAAGTCGAGGGGCGTGACTATTATTTCCGGTCACGGTCGCAGTTCGGGGATATGGTTGCTGCGGGTGACATGCTGGAGCATGCCGAAGTGTTCGGCAATCTTTATGGCAGCCCGCGTGGCCCGGTCGAGGCGGCGATGCAGGGCGGCTTGGATACGGTCTTTGATATCGACTGGCAGGGTGGACAGCAGATTGCCCAAGCGATGGGCGGCGATGTGGTGTCGGTCTTCATCCTGCCCCCCTCGATCGCGGAACTCGAACGGCGGTTACGCGCGCGCGCGCAAGACAGCGACGCGGTGATTGCGGCCCGGATGGCAAAAAGCCGCGACGAAATCAGTCACTGGGCCGAATATGACTATGTGCTGGTAAACCACGATCTGGATGTAGCAGAGCTGGAATTGCGCGCCATCGTGCAGGCCGAGCGGTTGCGGCGCGCGCGCCAGCCGGGGCTGTCTGATTTCGTGCGCCGCCTGAATGGGGAGTTTGAGACACGATGATCTATGCGCTGGATGGCATTAAGCCGCAGATTCATGCCGATACCTGGGTCGCCCCGGACGCCAATCTGATCGGGCGAGTTGTGCTGGAGGCGGGGGCGTCGGTCTGGTTCGGGGCCAGCTTGCGCGGAGACAATGAAGAGATCCGGGTGGGTGCGGGATCGAACGTGCAGGAAAATTGTGTGCTGCACACCGACATGGGCTTTCCGCTGGTGATCGGGGAGAACTGCACCATCGGACACAAGGCGATGCTGCATGGCTGCATCATCGGGGATGGAACGCTGATCGGGATGGGGGCGGTGCTGCTGAACGGGGCGCGGATCGGGCGCGGTTGCCTGATCGGCGCGGGCGCGCTGATCACCGAAGGCAAAGAGATCCCCGATGGCAGCCTTGTGATGGGTGCGCCGGGCAAGGTGGTGCGCGTCCTCAATCCCGAGGCACAGTCGCGGTTGTTGCAGTCGGCGGCAGGATATCAGTCAAACATGCGCCGGTTCCGGGCCGGGTTACAGGCCGTTACAGGCTGATCCGCCGCCCGTCGTTCGCACTGTCTGCCATGGCGTAGACCCACCGTTGTATCGCCAGCGCATCGGTGCGATCGCGAGGGGGCCGCTCGGCCATTTGTTGTTGATCGACGATGTTTGACACCCGTCTTGCCATGGTCCTCAAGCGCCAACTGCCCTTTCATGTTGGAATATTTATTCCACGCTGTTAGCCTCGGCCCTCCGGGATTTTTCAAGGACATTCGTATGGACGCTGCCGTACCGATTGCCACCCCTGCCACGGTCGAAGAATTTCGGGCGCGTCTGGCCCTGATCACCGACGAACTTCCCAAGCGTTTGCGCCAATGCGCCGATTTCATCGCCGCCCGGACGGATCGGATAGCGGTATCGACCGTCGCCGATCTGGCGGCTGGGGCGGATGTGCCACCCTCTGCGGTGATCCGGTTTTGCCAGATCATGGGGTTCTCCGGCTATTCCGAGATGCAAAAACTGTTCCGCGACGCCTATGCCCTTGGATGGCCAGACTACGCGATCCGCCTGAAGAACCTGAGGGAAAATGGCACCGGAAGCCCCGGTGCGTTGCTGGCCGAGTTTGTCGAGGCGGGGCGGTTGTCGCTGGAGGCGCTGACAAAATCGCTGGACGAAAATGCGCTGAATGCGGCGGTGGGTGTATTGGCGCAGGCCGAACTGATCCATGTGGTCGGTCTGCGGCGGGCGTTTCCGGTCGCGACCTATCTGGCCTATGTGTTTGAGAAGATGCAGGTTCCCGCGATGCTGCATGACGGCGTGGGCAAATTGGACCACCGCTTTGCCTTGCGACCGGGGGATGCGTTGCTGGCTATCACGTTTTCCCCCTATTCCGAAGAAACGCTGACGTTGGCACAGGATGCGCGCGACCGCGGGTTGCCCGTGGTGGCGCTGACCGATCGGTTGACCAGCCCGCTGGCACGGCAGGCGGACGCGCTTCTGACCGTGCCGGAAGTTGATTTTGGCGCGTTCCGGTCGTTGTCGGCAACAACTGCGCTGGCGTTGACGCTGGCCGTGGCGGTGGGTTCCGCACGGGAGTAGTCCGCAATTTGCCGGTCGATGCAGAAAAGGCTTTTGCGCTGCCTGGAAACAGAATAAAAATTCCAAAACCATGCCGCGCGATACGAGTCCCCACGCAGTGGGGATCGGTATGGGGAAAGGGTAGCCCATGAAAACGCTCGATGTCATCACCATTGGCCGGTCCTCGGTTGATCTTTACGGCGCGCAGGTTGGTGGCCGGCTGGAAGACATGGGATCGTTCCAGAAATATGTCGGCGGATCGCCGACCAATATGGCGACAGGGACCGCCCGGCTTGGGTTGAAGTCGGCGCTGATCACGCGCGTCGGCGATGAACACATGGGTCGCTTTCTGCGCGAGGAACTGGCGCGCGAGGGCGTGGACGTGCGCGGCGTTGTGACCGATCCGGAGCGGTTGACGGCACTGGTGTTGCTGGGCATCCGCGACGACAAGCAGTTTCCGCTGATCTTTTACCGCGAGAATTGCGCCGACATGGCGCTGTGCGAAGACGATATTGACGAGGGTTTCATCTCTGAGGCGCGGGCCGTGGTGGCGACAGGCACGCATCTGTCGAATGCACGAACCGCTGCTGCGGTGCTGAAGGCGCTGCGCCTGGCACGCCAGCACGGCGCGCAGACCGCCCTTGACATCGACTACCGCCCCAACCTTTGGGGGCTGGCGGGGCATGGCGACGGCGAAAGCCGTTTTGTCGCAAGCCCCGAGGTGACGGCCAAGTTGCAGGATACACTGACACTGTTCGACCTGATCGTCGGCACCGAAGAAGAATTCCATATCGCCGGTGGCACCACCGATACGATTGCGGCTTTACGCGCCGTTAGGGCCCTGACGCCTGCGACGCTGGTCTGCAAGCGTGGCCCGATGGGGGCTGCGGCCTTTGCCGGCGCTATTCCTGATACGCTGGATGAGGGGCAGGCCGGGCCGGGCTTTCCGATCGAGGTGTTCAACGTGCTTGGCGCGGGCGACGGCTTCATGTCGGGGCTGATCAAGGGCTGGCTGGATGGCGAACCCTGGCCAGTGGCCCTGACATATGCCAATGCCTGCGGCGCTTTCGCGGTCAGCCGGCACGGCTGTACGCCTGCCTATCCAAGCTGGGACGAGTTACAGTTCTTTCTGAAGCGCGGTGTGCAAGTGCCGGCTTTGCGACAGGATTCCGCGCTGGAGCAGATGCATTGGGCAACCAACCGCCATGGCGACTGGTC
Source organism: Rhodobacterales bacterium (assembly GCA_031408575.1). GTDB lineage: Bacteria > Pseudomonadota > Alphaproteobacteria > Rhodobacterales > Rhodobacteraceae > Aliitabrizicola. The sequence continues at coordinate 38,506 of JANNWS010000127.1, read as the reverse complement.
AACAATGCGGGTTTTTGCCTTCGACCACCGCATGCAACTTGAGGCGATGGAAGGTGCCACACCCGAGCGGATCGGCGCATTCAAGCTGCTGTGTCTACAGGCAGCGTTGCAAGTGGCAGACGGCAAGCCGGGCCACGGCATTCTGTGCGACAACCGGCTGGGTCGCCACGCGCTTTTTGCCGCTGCCGGATCGGGCCTCTGGATCGCAAGGCCGGTCGAATGGCCCGGATCGCGGCCCCTGACGCTGGAGCCAGAGATCGGCCCCGATTATGGCGGGCTGTCCGAGTGGCCGCTGGACCATGTGGTCAAGGTGCTGTGTTTCTATCATCCCGACGATGCCGCTGCGATGAAGGCCGAGCAAGAGGCAGTGGTAACCCGGCTTTACCACGCTGCACGGCGCAACCGTCTGGAAATGCTGCTGGAAATCATTCCTTCGAAAGTCGGACCGGTGACGGATACGACGTCGGCCGAGGTGATCCAGCGGTTCTATGACATCGGCATTTATCCTGACTGGTGGAAACTGGAGCCGTTCGGCACCGACACCGCATGGACCAACGCCTGCACGGCGATCACGCGCAACGATCCGCATACGCGCGGCGTGGTGGTGCTGGGGCTGGACGCCGAAGAAACCGCACTCGCCGCCGCCTTGGCGCTGGCGGCGCGGCATGATCTTGTAAAGGGTTTTGCCGTGGGGCGCACGATTTTTGGTGAGGCGGCAAGGGGTTGGCTGGCCGGCACGATAACTGACGCGCAAGCGATTGAAATGATGGCGTTGCGCTATGACCGGCTGTGCCGCGTCTGGGATGCCGCGCGGGCAAAGAAGAGGATGTCGGCATGACGACAGTTCGTTTGACGGCGGCACAGGCGATGATACGCTGGCTTTCGGTGCAGGAAACCGAAGACGGTGGGCGTTTCATCGAAGGCATCTGGGCGATTTTTGGTCATGGCAACGTCGCTGGCATCGGCGAGGCGCTGCATGGAATGCGCGACGTATTGCCGACATGGCGCGGCCATAACGAACAAACCATGGCCCATACCGCGATTGCCTATGCTAAGGCGTCCAAGCGCCGCCGCGCGATGGCGGTCACAAGCTCGCTCGGGCCGGGCGCGCTTAACATGGTTACGGCCTGCGCCTTGGCGCATGTGAACCGCCTGCCGGTGCTGTTCATTCCGGGCGATGTCTTTGCCAACCGCGCGCCTGACCCGGTGTTGCAGCAGGCCGAGGTGTTTGGCGACGGCACGGTGACGGTGAACGACTGTTTCCGCCCGGTGTCGCGCTATTTCGACCGGATTACGCGGCCAGAGCATCTGTTGACAGCCTTGCCGCGCGCCTTGCGCGTCATGACCGACCCGGCTGATTGCGGCCCGGTGACACTGTCGTTTTGTCAGGATGTGCAGGCCGAGGCGTTCGATTACCCGGAAAGCTTCTTCGCGCCGAAAGTCTGGCGATTCCGGCGGCCCGAGGCGGATGCAGGCGAACTCGCGGCGGCGATTGCCGTGATCAGGGCTGCAAAGTCGCCTGTGATCGTAGCCGGAGGCGGGGTGATCTATTCGCAGGCCGAGGCCGATCTTGCAGCCTTTGCAACCGCGCATGACATTCCCGTGGTCGAAACGCAGGCTGGCAAATCGGCGCTAGGATTTGACCATCCGCTGAACTTCGGGCCGGTTGGCGTGACCGGGGCATCATCTGCGAACCTTGTGTGCGAAACGGCGGATGTTGTGATCGGCGTCGGCACGCGGTTTCAGGATTTCACGACGGGTTCATGGTCACTGTTCAAGAACCCGGCGCGCCAGTTGCTGTCGATCAACGTGCAGCCCTATGACGCCCATAAACACGGTGCGTTGAGTCTGGTGGCAGACACGAAGGTCGCCTTGCAGGCCATTGGGAAGGCTTTGGGGACGCATCGTTTCTCTGCGCCCGATCAGTACCTGCGCCGCGCGTGGTTTGCGGCAACCGCTGCGGTCAAGGCGGCACCTGCTGCGGGCAATGTGCTGCCAAGCGATTCTCAGGTCGTCGGGGCCGTGCAGCGCGCAAGCGGGCCGGCGACCGTCGTCATGGGAGCCGCAGGTTCCATGCCGGGAGAGCTTCACAAGATCTGGGATGCGGCACCCGGTGGCTATCACATGGAATACGGCTTTTCCTGCATGGGGTATGAGGTGGCCGGCGCGCTGGGAATAAAGATGGCACGGCCCGAGGCCGACGTGATCTGCATGGTCGGGGATGGCAGCTACATGATGGCCAATTCGGAACTGGCGACGGCGGTGATGATGGGAATAGGCTTTACCGTCGTGCTGACCGATAACCGGGGTTTTGGCTGCATCAACCGGTTGCAAAAGGCAACGGGCGGCGCGCCGTTCAACAACCTTCTGGACGACAGCTATCATGTGAATGCGTCGGCGATAGACTTTGTGGCACACGCATCCAGCATGGGGGCAAGAGCGGTTAAGTCACATGATATCAGAGCATTGGAGGCCGAACTTGCGCTTGCAAAAGGATCCGATCGCCCGGTGGTGATCGTCATTGACACAGATCCCGCACCCTCGACCGCGGCGGGTGGCTCGTGGTGGGATGTAGCGATACCCGAGGTCAGCGTGCGGCCGGGTGTCAATGCGGCCCGCAAAGCCTATGAAGGCGAATTGAAAACCCAGCGGCTTGCCGACTGAAGTTTCAGGGCGACGGTATGGGCCGGGTGCGTCAAAACCCTGCCAACAATGTCCAGGCCGCGATCATGCGCGATGTGCGGCGCGGGGTCTTTGTCGTGCCGGACGACCCCGAGGGCGGGATTGATTTCGTCCCCGTGCTGACGCGCACGGCTATCAAGGCTGGCTGGTGATCGAGGCTGAACAGGATGCAGCCCTGCATAGTCCGTTCCAATACCAAACTTGGGATGAAAAGGCTGAAGGCGATGGCAAGAGAAGCGGGGCTTGACCACTAGTCTGGTTGGACATTGGCGGAGATATTGATCATTTTCAACGCAATCCAACAAACAGTTGATGTTTCAATCAAAATGACGGTGCGGAGATACCAGATGGCAGATCTGTTGTGCAAACCTTCGGGCGTGTCGGGCAAGGTGCATGACATCAGCCCGGCAAGTGCCGGCTGGGGCTATGTCGGATTTGAACTATACCGGCTTGCACCGGGTGAGCGTGTGAAGGCGCGCACCGAAAGCCGCGAGGTGATCCTCGTGCTGGTCGAAGGTTACGCGCATGTTGTGGCAGGGGGCATTGACCACAGGGTGATGGGCGACCGGATGAACGTGTTCGAAAAAACGCCGCCGCATTGCCTCTATGTTCCCAATGGCAGCGACTGGTCGGTTGAAGCAACGACGCCATTGACGTTGGCGGTCTGTTCCGCACCAGGGCATGGCGGGCATCCGATGCGCCGGATCGGGCCGGACGGAATTACCCTGACGCCGCGCGGACAAGGCGCGAATACACGCTATATCAACAACATAGCGATGGAAGCGCAAGATTGGTGCGACAGCCTGCTGGTGACCGAAGTGTTCACTCCCGCGGGCAATTGGTCATCCTATCCGCCGCACCGGCATGACGAAGATGATTATCCCCGCATGACCTATCTGGAGGAAACCTACTATCATCGCCTGAATCCTGTGCAGGGATATGGCATTCAGCGGGTCTATTCCGAAGATGGTGCGTTGGATCAGACGATGGCCGTTCACAGCCATGATGTTGTGCTGGTGCCAAAGGGGCATCACCCCTGCGGAGCGCCGCATGGCTATGAGATGTACTATCTCAATGTGATGGCCGGGCCGATCCGCAAATGGCGGTTCGAAAATGATCCGGCGCATGACTGGATCTACCAGCGCGATAATCCGGCTTGAGGGGGCGGGCAGTGCGTGTCACCTAATGCACGGAAGGAGATCCCCATGACCGATGACATCCCGCCGAACCTTGTCCGCCGCACCCCCTGGCCTGCCAGTGTCAGCCGGGCTGTCGGCACGCCGTTGCAGCCTTCGGTCGTCTATGCGTCGGAAAGCCCGGATCAGCTGGACTCGCAGTATCAGGGCGTGGTGAAGGGCTATACCTATGCGCGCGAGGGGCATCCGAATGCCGAGGTGCTGGCGGCCAAGATCGACGCATTGGAGGGGGCGACAGGCGGTCTGATCGTTGGGTCGGGGATGGCGGCGGTGACGGCGGCCCTGATGGGTCTGCTGAAAGCGGGCGACCATGTGATCGGGGGCGATCAGCTATATGGGCGTTCGCTGCGGCTGATGACGCAGGATCTGGGACGGTTCGGAATTGCCACGTCGCTGGCCGATCCGACCGATGTAGCGGCGATGGCCGCCGCCGTGCGCCCCGTGACGCGGATGATCCTGGTCGAGGTAGTCTCGAACCCCACGCTGCGCGTGGCGGATATGGAGGGGATTGCAGCCCTTGCGAAAGAGCGCGGGCTGATCCTGGCCGTGGACAGCACTTTTTCCACACCCCGCGCCTATCGCCCGTTTGAACATGGGGCCGATATCGCCATTCATTCAGTGACCAAATTGCTGGCCGGTCATTCCGATGTCACGCTGGGCTATGTCGCAGCGCGCGATCCGGGCCATCGCAAGGCGATCTATGATTTCGCGGTGACGGTCGGCCTGACGCCCAGCCCCTTCGACTGCTGGTTGGCCGAGCGGGGACTGTATTCCTTTCACTTGCGCTATGACCGGGCCGAGGAAAACGCGGTGCGGCTGGCCGACCATCTGGCACAGCTTCCCGGTGTGAAGCGCGTGCTGTACCCGCTGCGCCCCGACCATCCCGACCACAACCGGGCGGCGGGGCTGTTGGGTGCGCGCGGCGGCAACATGCTGTCGTTCGAATTGACCGGAGGGCGCGCAGCAGCAAACGCCCTTACCCGTGCGATGCCCGATCTTGCGTTTGCGCCCACTCTGGGCGATGTCGGCACGACGCTTTCGCATCCTGCAACCAGCTCTCACCGCGCGATGGGGGCCGAGGCACGGGCGGCACTGGGCATTTCCGAAGGGTTTTTCCGCGTGTCAGTCGGGGTCGAGGATGCCGAGTTGCTGATGCGGGAATTCACCACTGGGGTGGCTGCCGCCACCGCCTGAGGTCTGTCGACCAGAGGTTCAATAATGTCAAGCGACAGCGTGGGTGCAAGCCCGCGCAACTCGCACAGGACCATGTCACGATTTGGCAGGCGCGGGGCAAAGATAATGACTTCGCCCAAAAAGCCGATCTGTGTCAGCCGGCCAAGAACCTGGGTGGCGTCAAATCCGTCAGCCATCAACGGAAAAGCCACCGCAACAGGTGCTACGTTGTTCAACAACGCACCATCAAGCGCGGCAAAGCTGCAAGCGATCACCGAGGCATTGCTGCGCCGCAGGTACGCACTGGATGCAGCCTCGGTTCGACCGATCATTAGAACGGTCAGTGCGGTCTGACCAGCTTGTGCGCCTTGAACTGCGTCAAGGCGCAAACGCTGATCACACATCGTACCGATAAATCCTCTGGTCATGCGTACAAAGCCAACTGTATGCGCAACCCCCAACAACATCTTACAAGATTATGACATCAAAGAGCAAGCCCGACCAAGGAACAGTAATGGCACGGTGGTTTACTTTGGCGGTTTCCCGCCGCAACTTGGCAGCGCGACATCCGTAGGAGACGTGGCATGAATTCCGAATTGACCCGGTCGCTTCTGGCGGGTGTGCCGATTCCGGTCGTGCTGATCGGTGCAGATGATCGCATATCCGGCCTCAATACCCCCGCCTTAGCTTTGTTCGGCGATGGGATTATGGGGCGGCACTACATCATCGCGATGCGCCAACCCGCGCTGCTGGACGTGATCGAGGCAACGCTGCGGTTCCGTCAGCCCGGTCAGGCGCGGATGGTGGTTACAGGACCGGCGCGCGAGCAAACCTATCGCGTCACGGTCACTCCTGTCTTGGGTGAGGGCCAGGCAGGCGTGCTTGCTTCGTTCGAAGACATCTCGGAGATGGAGCAGGCGGGACAGATCAGGCGCGATTTCGTGGCCAACGTAAGCCACGAGTTGCGAACGCCTCTGACTGCGCTGCTGGGGTTCATCGAAACGTTGAAGGGGGCCGCGCGTGACGATCCGGTGGCGCGCGAGCGGTTCCTGAACATTATGGAGCGAGAGGCCGAGCGGATGAACCGCTTGGTTCAGGATCTTCTGTCGCTAAGCAGGGTAGAGGCGGAAGAACGGATCAGGCCGACCGAGCGGATAGACATCGTGGCGCATCTCGGTCTGGCAACGGCGGCGCTGCGACAGCTTTCTGACGCGGCAGGGGTGCGGGTCGAAATCACCGGGGCGGCCGGACCAGTGATTGTTGCGGCCGATCCGGACCAGATGACACAGGTGTTCCACAACCTGATCGAGAATGCGGTAAAATATGGTGGCACAAACAAGACGGTGACGCTTCATGTAACCCGCGAGGAGCGGGACCTTTCGCTGCGTGGGCCGGCTGTCAGGATCGACGTGTCGGATGAGGGCGAAGGAATTGACGCGCTACATCTGCCCCGCTTGACCGAACGGTTCTACCGGGTCGACGGCCACCGGTCGCGTGAACAGGGCGGAACCGGGTTGGGACTGGCGATCGTGAAGCATATCGTCAATCGGCACCGGGGACGTTTCCGGATGGAAAGCGAAAAAGGCCGCGGCAGCACGTTCAGCGTGATCCTGCGCGCGATCTGACGGATGGCGCTTTGTAACCATACAACGATATCAACGCATTATGGCAGCTTCTCTTCATACGACAGTCCCGGTCTTGGCCCTATATGGCCTAGAGCCGCGCGATCCTCTGGGTCAGCAGCGCGAAAAACGCATCGGCGTCGATGCCGCCCATGAACATCGCGTTCGGTGTGCGGCCTGTGACGCCCCACCAGTCGGCCACCGTCATGCCAGCGGTGAATTCGCCCGCTGTTTCGATCTCGACGTTGATATGGCGGCCGGTGAAAAGGTCGGGTTGGATCAGATAGGCGATCACGCAGGGGTCGTGCAGCGGCGCGCCCTGACTGCCATACTTCTGCACGTCGAAGCGTTCAAAGAAGTCGGTCCATTCGGCGACCATCGTCCCGGCCCTGGTTCCCATGGCCCGGAAAGTGTCGATGCGGGCTTTGGTGGTCAGCGCCTTGTGGGTGACATCGAGCGGCATCACCACAATGGGAGCGCCTGATTTGAACACGATTTCAGCAGCTTCCGGATCGACATAGATGTTGAACTCTGCCGTTGGCGTGATGTTCCCGACTTCAAAATACGCGCCACCCATCAAGACGATTTCCTGCACCTTTTCAACGATATCCGGTGCGTTCAGAAACGCCTGCGCGATATTGGTCAGCGGGCCGAGGGGGCAAAGCGTGACGGTGCCGGCAGGGTAGCGGCGCAGCGTATCAATGATGAAATCAACCGCGTGTTGCGGTTGCAGCGGCATCTGCGGATCGGAAAGCTGCGGGCCGTCAAGACCGGTTTTGCCATGGACATGCTCGGCTGTCACCAGCCTGCGCTTCAATGGGGCGTCGCATCCGGCAAAGACCGGGACATTCGTCTTTCCTGCCAACTCACAGATAATGCGGGCATTTTTCTGGGTCAGCGGCAGCGGCACGTTGCCCGCCACTGCAGTGATGCCCAGAACAGTCAGGTCTTCCGGGCTGGCAAGCGCAAGCAGGATGGCCACCGCATCATCCTGACCCGGATCAGTGTCGATGATGATTTCGCGCGGGTTGGTCATTGCAGGCTCCGTTTCATTCGGCGCGAACAAAGCCGAAGGGCGGCGGCTTGTCCATGCTCTTGTCCGTGTAAAACGGAAACGGGGCGCGTGGCGCCCCGTTTCATCTTGGTGGTTGAACAGTCTGGCGCCGGTCAACCGTCGAAGTTAATCTCTTCCATCATTTTGAGCGCTGCAGGCCGCTGGGTGGCAATGTCAGTGAGCGGCATCGTGTCAGGTGTGAACGCGCCCCAGCCTTGCACCAGTGGCGAGACAGCTATGCCGGGCTTCACTGGGAATTCATGATTGGTTTCAGCATAGATCTTTTGCGCCGCTTCCGATGACAGGAACTCCATCAGCTTCAGCGCTGCATCACGATTGGGCGCAGCTTTGGTCATTGCCATACCCGAGATGTTCATGTGTGTGCCGCCTGCCGCGAAGACCGGGAAGACGATCCGCACCGAATTCGCCCATTCGGTCTGTTCCGGATCGGCCATCATCTGCCCCATGTAGTACGTGTTCCCCAGCGCGATATCGCATTCGCCGGCCCAGATCGCCTTGACCTGATCGCGGTCACCGCCCGCCGGCTTGCGCGCGAGGTTGGCCTTCAACCCCTCGGCCCATGACCGTGCAGCATCTGCGCCGTCATGCGTGATGACTGCCCCAAGCAGCGCCAGATTGTAATCATGCGTGCCGGACCGGGTGCAGATGCGGCCCTTCCATTTCGGATCGGCAAGATCTTCATAGGTGGTGACGTCTCCCTCCGCTACGCGATCCTTGGAGGCATAGACGATCCGCGCACGCGAGGTCAGGCCGAACCACTGATTTCCGGGGTCACGGAATTCTGCCGGGATATTCGCGTTCAGAATCTCTGACTCGACCGGTTGCGTCACACCGGCATTCACAACTTCGGACAGCCGGGCGATATCAACGGTCAGCACCAGATCGGCGGGCGACCGATCGCCTTCGGCGACAAGACGTTCGACCATTCCCTTGTCGACAAACGCCACGTTGACCGCGATTCCGGTCTCGGCGGTAAAGGCATCGATCAGCGGCTGAAGCAGTTCCGGCTGACGCAGGGAATAGACGTTGACCTCATCCGCCAGAACCGGAAGCGCGGTTGCGCCAAGGGCGAGGGCGAGAAGCGAGAGACGGAAGTTCATGACTGAGTCCTTTAGTCGGGAATTATGCTGCGATAAAGCCCGAGCAGGGACGGCGCGTCAATAGCTGAGTGAAGTTGTCGGAATATGCGGCGCTCACCCCGGCTTTCCCAACTTGTCTTGTTCCTTCGCGCGGTTCCACAACGCGTCCATCTCGGCCAGATTGCTTTGAGCGGGCGATTTCCCGATTTCGGCCAGCCAGTCCTCGATCTTCTGGAACCGACGGATGAACTTGGTATTCGCAGCGCGCAAAGCGGCTTCCGGGTCGATCTTCATGTGACGTGCCAGATTTGCCATGACAAAAAGCAGGTCGCCGAATTCCTCGACGACCTCTGCTTCGGTCCGGGTTTCGCGGGCTTCGACCAGTTCCTGCGTTTCCTCGACAATCTTGGCCAACACCTGATCGGTTGAGGGCCAGTCGAACCCGACCCGCGCCGCGCGTCTTTGCAGTTTGACCGCGCGGGTCAGGGCGGGCAGACCAAGCGCCACACCGTCAAGGATGCGGGCAGTGCCGCGTTCGACCGCCTTGATCCTCTCCCAATCAACGGTCTGCTGATCGGGGGTCTTGTTGCGGTCCTCATTGCCAAACACATGAGGATGGCGGGCGATCATCTTGTCGGCGATGGATTTTGTCACGCTATCCAGCGTGAACAGCCCCGCCTCTTCGCCCATTTGCGTGTGATAGACGGTCTGGAGCAGCAGATCGCCAAGTTCAGCCTCCAGCTCGGTCCAGGCGCTGCGCGCGATAGCGTCGGCGACTTCATGTGCCTCTTCGATCGTGTAGGGCGCGATGCTGACGAAATCCTGCGCGATGTCCCAGGGACAGCCGGTTTCAGGGTCGCGCAGCCGGCGCATGATCTCGCACAGGCGCGGCAGGCCGCCATCGGGATCGGCGATCAGCGCGGCGCTTGCCGCTGGGTCAAGGGGCGCATCCTGCATTGCGGGGCCTTCCGGTTTGGGGTCAAGTCAGGGCTTAACCGACGCGACGCCCCGGAGTCCATCATGCCCGTCCTGAACCGAATCGCCGACTATGCCACTGAGATGACCGGCTGGCGGCGGCATCTGCACCGGCATCCCGAACTGATGTTCGACTGTCACCAGACGGCGGCGTTCATCGTGGCGCGGCTGCGCGAGTTCGGCGTGGATGAGATCCATGAGGGGATTGCGGCCTCGGGCGTGGTTGCGATCATCAATGGGCAGGGTGTGGGACCTGTGATCGGGCTGCGGGCCGACATGGATGCGCTGCCGATTGTTGAGGCGACGGGTGCCGATCATGCCTCGACCTTGCCGGGCCGGATGCATGCCTGCGGGCATGACGGGCATGTGACGATGCTTCTGGGTGCGGCAAAGTATCTGTGCGAGACGCGCCGCTTTGCCGGGCGCGCGGCACTTATCTTCCAGCCGGCGGAAGAGGATGGCGGCGGCGGCGAGGTGATGGTGCGCGAAGGTATCATGGACCGGTTTGCCATTTCGCAGGTTTACGGCATCCACAATGCGCCGAACCGGCCACTGGGGTCGTTCGTGACCACTCCGGGGCGCTTCATGGCGGCGGTCGATACGGTCTATGTCCATGTCACAGGGCGGGGCGGGCATGGCGCCATGCCACAAGAGACGGTCGATCCGGTGGTGGCGATTGCGGGTATGGTGGGGGCGCTGCAGACGATCATCAGCCGCAACCTTTGCACGCTCGATGATCTGGTGCTGTCGGTGACGCAGATGCACGTCGGGTCGGCGTCCAACATCATCCCCGAGACGGGATGGTTCTGCGCCACGATCCGCACCTTCGCCCCCGAGGTGCGTGCGATGGTCGAGACGCGGGTCCGAGAGGTAGTCATGGGGCATGCGGCGGCTTACGGAGTCGATGCGCGCATCGACTTTCAGCTTGGCTATCCGGCTACGGTGAACCACCCTGACGAGACGGATTTTGCCGCCGATGTCGCGCGTGAGATATCGGGCGCAGAGGCGGTCGACGCGCGGGCCAGTCGTGAGATGGGGTCGGAAGATTTCTCATACATGCTGCAGGCGCGCCCTGGGGCATACCTGTTCCTTGCACCGGGCCGGGGGCCGGGCTGCATCATCCGGCATTCGATTTCAACGATGACGCCGCCCCGGTCGGCGCAAGCTTTTTTGCCCGGCTGGTCGAGCGGGCGCAGCCGCTGGCCTAGCGGCTCCGCAGCCAGGGGATCAGTGCAAAGCAAATCTGTCCGGCAAGGCCAATCGCGCCGTCCGGTGTCACGAGTGATCCAAGCCAGACGCCCGGCGGGCGACCGGAGGTCAGAGCCGCAAGCCCGACTTCCGCCAGCATAAGCATCGCAAAAGCCAGTGCGCCCATCGCCAGCACCGCGCCCCGGCCCCCGGCCGCTACCGGCCACCGGCGCAACACGCGCCCAGCGACGACCCAGGACACCGCAAGAATGACCGGCACTTCCAGCAAGACCGCCGCAACGGCACCGATCTGCGGCGCGATCACCAGAACCCGGAACGTTCCCAGCACGGCGGCAACCCCGAAGGTCACGGCAAAATAGGCCAGCGCGGATCGCAAGATCATCCCCCACGGCAACGCGGTCATGCTGCACCCGCCGCGATGGGGTGATCTGGGGCCGGACAGGCAAAAGGGGACATCGCTACTTTCCGGGCTGGTGTTATTTGATCAAATTGTTAGAATGCAGCAGCTCTGGCTTGCGTCATGCCATATCGCGGCATTGCAGCGCAATCGGTGCCAGCGAGACGACGCGCTGCCAAGTTCTGAACGGCGATCCCGGTTGCCGTTCCGGGCTAGTGTGGGCATGTGCCGTTCCGGGCTAGTGTGGGCATGACAGGCGAAAATGGCAAGCCCGGCAGCGGCGGGTTGCCACAGGACAGATGAGACAAGGATTGGCGGATGGCACTGGAAGACGCGAAGAACGAAGTTGATACCGCTTTCACCCGCAAGGGCTTGCGCGGCTATGCTTTCGAGAATGCCTTTGGTGGCGCCACCAGCTTTCTGCGCCGCAACTATACCAAAGACCTGAGCGGGGTCGATCTTGCGATCACCGGGGTACCGTTCGATCAGGCGGTGACGCACCGGGCCGGAACCCGCTTCGGCCCTCGTGCAATCCGCGAGGCAAGCACCCTGCAGCCCTATGATCCGCCCTATGGCTGGGGCTTTGATCCGCTTCAGGAACTGGCAGTGATCGACTACGGCGATTGTGCCTTTGATTACGCGAAAGTCGGTGATTTCCCGGCGACGCTGACCGCGCATATCGCCACCATCCTTGCTGCCGGGGCGGGCAGCATCACGCTGGGCGGCGATCACTATATCACCTATCCGATCCTTCGTGCCTATGCTGAAAAGTTCGGCCCGATGGGCGTGATCCATTTCGACGCCCATTCCGATCTGTGGCAAGACGACGACCTGACCCGGATCGACCACGGCACCATGATGTACAAGGCGGTGAAACAGGGGCTGGTGGACCCGGCGCGATCCGTTCAAATCGGCATCCGCACCCATACCGACGATTATCTCGGCGTTCATGTGATCGATGCGCGCGAGGTGCATGAAAAAGGCGCCGCAGCGGCTGTGGCCAAGGCCAAGGCCATCGTCGGCAACCGGCCCACCTATTTGACCTTCGATATCGACGCGCTCGACCCCGCCTTCGCGCCCGGCACTGGCACTCCGGTCTGGGGGGGACTGGCAAGCTGGCAGGCGGCCGCTATGCTGCGAGACCTTGCCGGGATCAACATGGTCGGCGGTGATGTGGTCGAGGTGTCGCCGCCCTATGACACCACGGGGGCCACCGCCATCGCGGGGGCGCATGTGGCCTATGATCTGATTTGCCTTTACGCGTGGAACAAGGCCGGGCGTGGATGAGGCTGCTGCTGGCCGCAGCGGTTGCCCTACTTTTGCCCATCGCCGCTGCGGCCTGGGTGCGTCTGACCCCAAATGATGCGGCAATCTGGCATGTCGATCCGCTGGAGGTGACGACACGGGGGGCGCGCAACAGCTTTCTTCTGGCGGCAGGCGGCGATGCCCCGGCGCAGCGTCTGGCACTCGCCCCCGGCGCCGTGGTTGCCCGGCTGGATGCGATTGCGCTGTCCACGCCGCGCACACAACGCCTTGCGGGGCAGGGTGGCTGGGTCACCTATGTGACCCGGTCGGCGGTCTGGGGATTTCCGGACTTCACCTCTGTGCGGATCAGCCCGGCGGACAATGGATCTGATATTTCGATTTTTGCACGCTCGCGTTTTGGCGAAAGCGACGTCGGGGTAAATCGCGCGCGGGTCATGGCATGGCTGGCACAGCTGTCTTCTTGATATTCATCTTCGAGAAATATCCTCTGGGGGGAAGTCCCGGATTTATCCGGGGCGCAGGGGGGCAGACAGCCCCCTTTCCCACGAAGGCACAGTGCTGCACCCCACTTGACCGCCCCGGCGCCTTCGGCCACACCGCGCGGCATGGTCCCCTTGGAAAAACTCGCCCAGATCACGCAGCGCTTCGAGTTTCTTGAAGCGAAACTCAGTGCCGGGGCCGCGCATGCCGAAATCGCCAATCTAAGCCGCGAATACAGCGCGCTGAAGCCGGTCGTGACCGAGATTGCCGGCTATACACGGGCGCTGGCCGATCTGGCCGAGGCCGAGGCGATGCTGACCGACCCTGAAATGCGCGCTCTGGCCGAGGATGAATTGCCCGGTCTTCGGGCGCGTATTCCCGAGATGGAGCAGGCACTGCGGCTGGCTTTGTTGCCCAAAGACGCCGCCGACGCCCGCCCGGCCATTCTGGAAATACGGCCGGGAACAGGGGGGCAGGAGGCGGCGCTGTTTGCCGCCGACCTGCTCAGGATGTATCAGCGCCATGCCGAACAGCAGGGGTGGCGATTCGAGATCCTCGATCTGCAGGAAAGCGAGTTGGGCGGCATCCGCGAGGTCAGCGCCCATATTCAGGGCGAAGGGGTTTTTGCCCGGCTGAAGTACGAATCCGGCGTGCACCGGGTGCAGCGGGTGCCGGAAACCGAAAGTCAGGGCCGCATCCACACTTCTGCCGCCACCGTCGCCGTGTTGCCCGAGGCGGAAGAGGTGGATGTCGACATCCCTGCGTCCGATATCCGCATCGACACGATGCGCGCCTCCGGCGCCGGGGGGCAGCATGTGAATACCACCGATTCGGCCGTGCGCATCACACACCTTCCCACCGGCATCATCGTGACCAGCGCCGAGAAGTCGCAGCACCGCAACCGCGACATCGCGATGCAGGTGCTGCGCGCGCGCCTGTTTGATCTGGAGCGCAGCCGGATCGACGATGCCCGCGCCGCGGACCGCAAATCGCAGGTCGGATCGGGCGATCGAAGCGAGCGCATCCGCACTTACAACTTTCCGCAGGGCCGGATGACCGACCACCGGATCAATCTGACGCTTTATGCGCTGACGCAGATCATGGCCGGGGATCTGACCGAGGTGATCGACGCGCTGACAGCACATGATCAGGCGACCCGGCTGGCCGAGATGGACGCATGACAGCCGCCGAGGCGCTGCGGGCCGCGATGCCCCGGCTGGTCGCAGCCGGCGTGGCCGATGCACCGCGCGATGCGCGTCTGTTGCTGGCATATGCGATGGGTGTGCCAGCGGACCGCCTGACGCTGCACCTGTCGGACGCGCTGTCAGAGGGGGCAGAGGTGCGCTTTGAACAGGGCATCACCGCGCGCACGGCACGTCAGCCAGTCAGCCAGATCACTGGCACGCGGCTGTTCTGGGGCCGCGCCTTTCGGGTGACCCGCGACGTGCTCGACCCGCGACCCGAGACGGAAACGCTGGTTGCAACGGCCCTCGAGCATCCGTTTTCCCGCGCGCTTGACCTTGGCACGGGCTCTGGCGCGATCCTGCTGACGCTGCTGGCGGAACGTACCGACGCCACCGGTGTGGGGTCTGACCTGTCGCCTTCGGCGCTGGCGGTGGCACGGGGCAACGCGACCGTACTGGGGGTGTCGGATCGCGCGGTGTTCCTGCTTTCGGATTGGTTTGAACGTGTGACCGGCCAGTTCGATCTGATCGTGTCAAACCCGCCCTACATCGCGCAGGCCGAGATGGCAAACCTCGCTCCCGAGGTGCGTGACTGGGAGCCGCATCTGGCGCTGACGCCGGGGGGCGACGGGCTGGCGGCCTACCGGGCGATCCTGCGGGGCGCGGCTGCGGCTCTGCATCCGGGCGGTCGTCTGCTGCTTGAGATCGGACCGACCCAGGCAGCAGGCGTTGGCGCGCTTTGTGCCAGTGCCGGGCTTGTCGATGTCCGGACATCGCGGGATCTCGACGAGCGGGACCGTGTGGTGACGGCCACTCGCGCCTGAGCTCCATCGCAGCCGCGAATTCGACACATCGCGGTTGAAAATTGGCGCTGTCCACCGGATCTGACCAGTTTGCCCTTGTCAGCGCGGCTGCTGCATGATTAGTCGAATTACGGGGTGTGGGTGTCTTTGCGGACCCTCTCCAATATGCGCCCCTGTCGCAAGCCTGAAATTCGTCACGGTGGGTCCGGTTCAGGGTTCTTCATGTGGCAAGACGCAGGCGCTTCGGGCAAAGCCTGACCCAGGCCGGAAAAACGGAAAACATGAGATCATCTAAATCACGTTCGCGTTCGAAGTCGAACCGGCCTCGGTCGATCGGCAACATCGTAAACCGGGTCTTCGACAGCTCCGGCCCCGAAGGCAAGGTGCGCGGTACGCCCCAGCAGATCATCGAGAAATACCAGTTTCTTGCTCGCGATGCCCAGTTGTCGAATGACCGCGTGGCCGCCGAGAACTTCATGCAACATGCCGAACACTATACCCGCATGCTGGCCGAAGCGCAGCGCGAACTGGCCGCCGAACAGGACCAGCGCCGTCCGCAGGACTATGCCCAGAACGGCAATCAGAATGGTGGCCAGAACGGCAATCAGAACGGCAACTACACCAACACCAACCAAAACAATTCCAACCAGAATTACACGAACCAGAACAACCCGAACCAGAACACCGGCAATCAAGGTGGGCAGCAGGGCCAGAACCGCGACCGCCAGTATCGCGATGATCGGCCCGACCCGCGCGATGATCAGCCCGATGTGAATGTTCCCGTCCGCTCTGCCTCGATGATGGATTTCATCGACGAAATTGATGACACCGGCCTTGTCGAGACGCCGGAAGCCCGTCGCAACGCTCCATCGCGTGCCGAATTCACCGACCGTCGTGATCGCGCCCCAAAGCCCGATCGTGCCGATCAGCCCGAACGGCAGGACCGTCGCCCCGACCGGCGCGACGACCGCAAACCCCGCGCCGAGCAGCCGCCCCGTGTGACCGAACCGGCACCGCAGCCCGCGCCTGAACCTGTCGCTGCCGTGGCTGAAGCCCCCGCAGCCGCCCCGCGTCGCGCCCGTGCGCCGCGCAAACCGCGCGTGGAACAAACACCCGGTGATGGCAATTCCGGACCCGCAGAGGCCGCCGAATAGGCGGCAGCGCAGGCAGGCCATAGTCTGATCTGCCGCCTGTCTGATGCGGACACCGCGTCAGGCAGGCCCCGCTACTTCACGAGCAAGCGCGCAAAAGCCTTCCAGTGAAATCTCTTCGGCGCGTGCCGTCGGGTCGATCCCTGCCGCGCGCAACCGCGACTCGATATCCGGCGCCAGCGCCTTGAGGCTGGAGCGCAGCATCTTGCGGCGCTGGTTGAACGCCATCGCCGTTACCCGTGCCAGCACCTTTTCATCGGCCGGAAACTGCGGTGCCGCCCGTCGGCTGAAATGCACCACCGCTGAATGAACCTTGGGCGCGGGTGTGAAGGCCTCGGGCGGCAGGGTCAGCACGATCTTCGGATCGGCCCGCCACTGTGACAACAGGGCAAGGCGACCGTAAGCCTTTGATCCGGGCCGCGCCACGATGCGCTCGGCCACTTCTTTCTGGAACATCAGTGTCAGGCTGTCCCAGAACGGCGGCCAGATCGCGGGTGTCAGCCATCTGATCAGCAATTCGGTTCCAACATTGTAGGGCAGGTTGGCGATGATGCGGATCGGTGGGGTCAGTTGCGCGCCCGCGTCCACCTCCAGCGCGTCGCCGCCAATCACTGAAAGCCGCCCCGGATAGACGGCAGCAATCTCGGCCAATGCAGGCAGGCAGCGCGGGTCTTTTTCTACCGCAAGAACGTGCCGCGCCCCCTCGGCCAGCAGTCCCCGTGTCAGACCACCGGGACCGGGGCCAATTTCCAGCACATCGCAGGCGGTCAGATCGCCCGCTGACCGCGCAATCTTCGCCGTCAGGTTCAGGTCGAGTAGAAAGTTCTGCCCCAGTTGCTTTTTCGCCACCAGATCGTGTGCTGCGATCACCGCCCGCAAGGGTGGCAGGCCATCTATTGTCGCCACCTGAAGCCTCTTTTTCTGTCTAAAAATATCCCACGGGGGTGCGGGGGTGTGAAACCCCCGCTCGCCACGGGTCTCACCCGCGCGCCACAGCCATTCGTGCCGCCATTTCCAGCGCCGCAATCAGGCTGGTCGGGTCGGCAATGCCCCGCCCCGCAATGTCAAACGCCGTGCCATGGTCCGGTGAGGTGCGGATGAAGGGCAGGCCCAGCGTCACGTTCACCCCGCCTGCAAAGTCGATGGTCTTGATCGGGATCAGCGCCTGATCATGATACATTGCAATGGCCGCGTCATAGCGCGCGCGGGCGGCGGCGTGGAACATCGTATCGGCCGACAACGGGCCGGCTATCACCATGCCCTCGGCCCGAAGGCGGTCCAGTACCGGAGCGATCAGCGTGATCTCTTCCCGGCCCATGCCCCCCCCTTCGCCCGCATGGGGGTTGAGGCCCGCCACCGCGATACGAGGGGTGGCGATGCCAAAGTCACGGATCAGGGCGGCGTGGGTGATGCGGATCGTACGCTCCAGCCCGTCGGCTGTAAGTGCAGCCGCCACCGCTGACAAAGCAATATGGATCGTTGCGGGCACAACGCGCAACTCGGGGCAGGCCAGCATCATCACGACCTGATCCACCCCGGCAAGGGCGGCAAGGTATTCAGTATGGCCCGGATAGGCGAAATCGGCGCCGTCCTTCAACGCTTTCTTATGGATCGGCGCGGTACATAGGGCCGCTGCCTGACCCGCTTGCACCAGACGCACGCCTTTCGCAATCACCTCGATCACACCAGCGGCGTGGGTCGGGTCCGGCAGGCCTGGGCGGGCAAGTGAAGGGAAATCATGGACGATGACCGCCAACACGTTGCCTGCGACATCGGCGGCTTCTGCCGGGCCCGATACCGATTGCCACGCGGCACCTGCGGGCAGATGGCGCGGATCACCGATCCATACGAAGGGTAACCTCTGCCCCAGTGCAAGGCGGGCTGCCACAGCAATTTCCGGCCCTATGCCGGCCGGTTCGCCACAGGTCAGGGCGATCGGCAGACCCCGTCCGTCAGATCGATCCTGATTCACGGCTCGCGGATGATGGCAGCGGCACGCAACTCCAGCAGATAGCCATCGGCCAAGGCACCGAGGCGCTGGTTCATCAACTGCTCGCGGATCGCCAAGCGTGTTGGCGGCTCTTCGCCCGTTGGGGCGACGTTGCGGGTGCAAAGCATCAAGAATACTCTGGCCCCACCGCGCCGCAGCGTGAACGAGGTTTCACCAGCATCAAGGCGGGCCAGTTCCAATGCGATGTCGCGCGGAACTTCGGCGGCGGCCTGTGTCTGGCGGATCACCTGCGCTGGAGGCAGACCTTTGGCCAGCCCATAAAGATCGTCACAGCGATCCGCGCCGGTGCGCAGACGGGCGGCTTCTGCTTCGGCACCCTCGCCCTCGGGCAGCAGCACCTGCATGTAATCAAGAGCCGTCGCCTCTACTTCGGGCCGCCCGGTTTCCTGCAACCCCCGCAACTGGAACAGTGCAACTGCGTTAGGGATCGGCACGGGAGGCGACACCTGACCTGGTTGCAGACCCAGGATCAGCGTGCGGATGGCCGGGGGCAGGTTGCCCAACGGAAGCCAGTCGATCTGCCCGCCTTGCTCGGCCGACGGCGCGGCGGAAAACTGTGTGGCTGCGGCGGCAAAATCCATCTCGCTGCCAATCGACGCGCGCAGTTCCTCGGCCTGCGCCAGGGCATCGGCCTCTTGCCCTTCTGGTGCAGGCAGAATGAGTTCGGACAGCAGCACCCTGACACCGCCGCGCTGTCTGGTGACCGACAGTGCGCGATCGATGTCCCCTTCCGTGATCATGACGCGCGGCACAAACCGGCTGCGGACCACCTCGCGCCAGATCAGACCCACCTCAACGAAATCGCGGAACGTTTCCGGCTCGACCCCGCTTTCGGCAAGGGCTTCGCTGAACTGCTCGACTGTCAGGTTCGCGCGGCCAGCAAAGTCGGTCAACCCCGCGGTCACGTCTTCTTCGGCAAGGACGACCTCAAGACTTTCTCCCGCACGAAGGCGCAGCCGGTCGTCGATCAACCCTTCCAGCGCCTGCTTTTCCAGATCGCCGGGCGAGTTCAGCGCGCGCAGGAACAACACCCTTTGTTCCACTTCGAAATTGGTGACGGCGCTGTCATTGATCATGATGCGCGGCGCGAACGGACCATCGGCTGCCTGGGCGGGAAGGCCTGCAAGCAATGCGCTCAGGCTGGCAATGATCAGGAATGTCGGGCGCATGCTTGGGTCCGTTTTCTGCTCGGCTTGCCGGGCGTGACCGCCCGATCGTTGTTTTGCTGTCGTCGCACCTGATCCGTCGTCTAGCTTCGGCACCGATGGGCCGGCCCTGGAGAGGCACCACCGCCAAATCCCAGAAGATCGACCCCGATGGAAAATTCGGTAGTGGGCGTAATACTAATGGAGTCAACGAACCAACGCGAGAGGGAAAGATCGACCAGGACACACTCGTTGCGGTATTCCAGCCCCAGGTTAGCACGCGTCGCACGGCCCGCGATGAAGTCCTGTCGCAGTCCGAAGCTGCTGGACCAGTTGTCCGCGATTTGCCATGATCCGCCGATCGTGAGTTCAGAAATCGTGTCGGGCTTGCCGTCAGCGGGATCAGCGATGCTGTAGTAATAGCCCGATATCAAACCAAAATCCGGACCATTCCAATTGAGGCGGGCTTCTGCGCTGGTGAAGCCGAGGTCGTCGTCCAGCAGCAGACGTTGGGTCAGACTGAACCCGCTTGCAGAAGCAACGCGCATCCCCAAAAGCCAGTTTGACTGCGTGCCGTCTAGCCCGGTGGAAATGCTGAACTGATCAAGATCGCTTGCCCGGAAGATCTTTCCGAAGGCCAACGCGAGCGTTGACCCGTTGGCGGCGTAGCGCGTCCAAGCCAGGCCGACCGACGCACGCGAACCCAGCTCAACCGCATCAGTACCCGGAAACCGGTCGAGCGAAAACAGGTTGCCTTCATCAAACTCGACCTCGGTGCTGTCTTCGTTCGGCACGTCCGGCGTGGTGTCAGGCGCCAGGACAAGTTGAATGACCGGTTCCAGTACCTGTGATCCGCCGCCAGCCTCGTTGCGGATCAGCGGCCAGCGCAACTCGGCGGCGCCCACCCCGTATAGGCGCCCGATCTGGGGTGGAAAGGCCGCATCCTGGCGAACCTCCGTGACGTCGGCCTGTGCCAGCCCCCTCAAAGTGCCGATGACGCCCGCAGGAAGAACCCAGTCTCGCCGCCAGTCCATACGGACCAGCGCGCGCGACGAATCGCGCCCGTCGGCAGACCCGTCGCCGTCTTCATCTGCAAAGCTGGATGATATCCGGTTCGCGCCGGACAGTTGATATCGCAAGCTACCTATTCCACCGATCACCGGGGCGGTGAACCGCGTGATCTGCACAATATCGATCACCGTCGACGGCAGGGTGTCGTTGTCGTCTGCGTCTCGGAGCGATTCAAAGTAATGCGCGCGAGCGAGGATGTACTCATTGCGGCGTACCCGTTCCACGGCCACAAAACTGTCCAGCAAATCCTGCGACGAGATGCCGTAGTCTAGCAGATAGGAATTATCGCTGACGCTTTGTATCCCGAAAGACAGTGTAAAATCCTGCGGCAGCGCAAAGGCTCCGGCGGCAAACAGATACCCGCGCGTCTTGTCCGGCAGGATTTCGTCGGACGAAATCGCGCCGTTGACCTCGATCTGGCCGGTGCGGAACACCTCGCGGTATCGCAGCCCCATCGATCGGCCTTGCTTGGCCGAAACATAAGGGGTCAGCGTCAGGTCGCGGCTTTCGCCCAGCGTGATGAAATAGGGCAGGCTGATTCCGGCACCCAGTTGGCTGGTGGTACGGAACTTGGGGGTAAGAATGCCGGTCACGCGCTGCAGTCCCGGATCGGGAAGGCGCAGGCGGGGGATGAAGAATACCGGCACTCCGGCAATGCGCAGTTGGGCGTTCTGGAAATACATCTGTTGGCCCACGGCATCATGCACGACGCGGCGGGCGCGGATTTCCCACAAAGGTACTGGGTTGGCCGCGCAGACCTGACAGGACGACGCGACTGCGCGCCCCAGTTCGGTATAGCGCCCGCCCACCCGCTGCATCTGGTCTGCGGCAAGCTGGAGCTGTTGGTTCAGCACAAGCCTTGCCCCGGTCAGGATACCATCCTGCAGGTCCGACGACAGCTCGGCCTGATCGGCCAAAAGGCGCGTTCCTGCACTGTCAGTCAGCACGATCGGGCCTTCGATGATCAGCAGGTTGCTGGCGCTGTCAAAGGTGACGCGTTCGGCCTTAAGGCGCAGTCCGTCTTGCAGCACCTCGACCGCACCTTCTGCCACAAGCACATTGTCGCCCCTGATCTCGACCCGGTCCGCGATCAGGGTCGCTGCGTCCTGCGCTGCGGCTGGATGCGTGCACAGCATGATTGCGAGAGCCGCCAGAAAATGGCGCATCAACCATCCTCCAGGTGCAACAGCAGACCAATAGCCGCAAGGATGGTGGCAACAGGAGGGCTCCACGCGGCAAGGGAAACCGGTATTTGTCCGCTTTCCCCAAGTACTTGCGCGAGATTCCTCAGGAAAAAGACGGTGAACCCCGCCAGCACCGCAGCCAGCACCATCGCGCCGGTCTTGCCGAACCGCGCATGTCGCATCGTGAACCCCGCTGCAAGCAGCACCATGCCCGCCATCAGCACCGGCAGCGCCAGTTCCATTTGCAACCAGACCCGATGCGGCCGGGACGAAAAGCCGGCCTTTTCAAGACTGGCGATAAAGCCGGGCAGATCCCAGATCGGAATCGCCTGCGGCTCGCCAAAACCGTCGCGGATACGGTCGCGGGTCAGATCAGATGCAATCTGCGATGTTGCCTCGGTCACGGCGGTGGTTTCGGGGTTCGGGGCATCCAGCGCCCAGCGTTTCACTCCGGTCAGTTGCCAGGCCCCCGGCACAAGAACGGCCTCATCGGCTTCGGTCCGGGCTTTTGGGCGGCCGTCGGCATCGAATTCGAGAAAGGTCACGCTGCCAAGACGGGTGCCGTCCTGATTGGCTCCGGTGGCGCGGATCACCATCTGCTGCCCGTCGCCGCCCTGGCGCAGCCAAAGCCCCTCTGGGCTGAGGGACAGCACGCTTTGCTGCCCATTGGCATAGCGCGACACCAGTTCGTCATATTGCTTGGTCGTGGCTGCAACCAGCGGATTGAACACCATCACCGCAAGCACACCCAGCGCCACCGCAACCATGACCGGGGCCACCAGCAGCCGCAGCGCCGAGCGCCCGGCCGCACGGATCACGACCAGCTCGCTGGACCGGGCAAGCGCCAGAAAAAGCGCGATCGCAGCAAGGATCACGAGCAGCGGCAGAATACGATACAGGCTTTCGGGAACTTTCAGCGCCGCAAGGCCCGCAATCTGGCCAACGCTGATCGCAGCTTGGGGAAAGCGGCCAACCTGTTCGACCATGTCGATCAGCATCATCAGCCCGAAGAAAATTCCGAACACCAAGAAGAACATCAGGGCAAATCGTCGCGCAATATACAGGCTCAGTGTCATGCGGGCAGCCCTGCCTGCACGTCCGGGGTCTGGGTGCCGCGCCATGTCCGGGGCCGCGACGACCACCACAGCAGCAAGGTTGCAATCAAAAGCCCCAGAATTGGTGCCGCATAGGTCAGCGGCCAGGACCGGGTATCGCGCAGGGCAGCGCTGTCGCCGAGGTTGTCGGCAAGCTGCACCAATACCAGCAGCACGATTGCACCCAACACCTGTCGCCAAAGGCCAAACCGCGAAAACGCACCGATCAGAAGTGTGGCAAATCCGATCAGCGGACCGGCAAGCCCCAGAAGCGGGTTGGCGATGCGGCTATGACCTTCGTGCAGCAAGGCCGCGCGCGTCGTCCCGAGCGTTTCCGCCAGCGCAGGCCCGGCGGCCAGAAGCAGACCCGTCGGCGTTTCTTCAGGAGTGCGGCCCAGCACATCTGGCTGCGCCATGAACCCACCGATATCATAGGTAAAGTCGGCAAACCGCGTGACCGTCAACTGGGATGTTCCCCGGTCAAGTGTCTGTGCCATGCCGTCGAACATCACCAGCTTTGGGCCGGTTCCGCTGCGCACCACCAGCGCGCGCAGGGCAGAATAGGTGACGCGGCTTTTCAGGTCGCGCGCGTCTGACAAGAACACCTCAATCAGTTCACCCGTCGGCGCAATTTCGCGGATGTAGAAGGTGACACCGGGCGTCGGGTGCAGGAATGTGCCTTCGCGCAAGAACCGGGCGGTCACGTTGGCCTCGATCTCGGCGCTGCGGGCAGCAAGGGTGATGCGGCTGGCAGGCACGACGATGTTCATCAGAACGGCAATCATCACGGCAACGATGATGCCAAAGTACAGGACAGGCCGCGCAAGCCGCCATGGCGAAAAGCCGGTCGCCTGCATGACCACCAGTTCGGATTCCTGCGTCAATCGGTTGGTCACATAGACCGCCGCGGCGAATGCGGAAATCGGCAGGACAAGCCGGATCACATTGGGCAAGGTCAGGGCGGTAAACTCCAGAAAAACCAGCGCCGACTGGCCATCACCGATCAATTGGTCAAACAGACCCACGGCCCGGTTCACCCAGTAGACCGCTACGAGCACAAGCGAGAAAAAGCCGAAAAGCGCCATGAGTTGCGACAGCAGATATCTGTCGAATCTGGACAAGCGGCATTCCTCCTAAGGTTGGACCTGGACGGTAGTGGAATTCCGGGGTGGGGAAAACTGGTATCTGGTCAACCTCAGGGGGTCGCGCTAGGGTTCGCCGATTAACGCACTTGAAGGGTGCGGATCAGCCGGAGGTTCCCCATGACGACGCCCGTTTCAATCCATTTCCGTGCCACCGATCTTGAAGCATTGGCCGCCCATTCGGGGCGGATTGCCGTGTTTGCCGGATCGGGCGGGGCGTCAAGTCCGGCCGCACGAAAGCTGAACCGGCTGACAAAAGGCGCGCTTGACCGGTTTCTGGCATCGGCCGCGTTCGAGAAGATGAAACCCGGCGACGCCACAGACATCACCTGGCCTGCGGGCCTTGCGGCCGAGGCCGTGCAGGTGGTGAAGCTGGACAGGAATGCCGACGTGATCACCGCGCGCAAAGCGGGCGCGGCGGTTGGGCGCAGTCTTGGTGCGTCAGGCGCGCTGGTTCTGGGAGAGGGGCATCCCAAGGCCGCCGAGATATCGTTCGGGTTGGCGCTGCGAGCCTATGATTTCACGACATATCGCACCGGCGAGGTGAAGATCCCCGGCGACGTCACGTTCATGGTGACCAACCCCGAAGCGGTGGCGGCACAGGCAAGCCCACGCGCGGCGGTCGCCGAGGGCGTATTTTTCACCCGTGATCTGACGAATGAGCCGGCCAATGTGCTGACCCCGGATGATTTCGCGGCGCGCCTCGCGGCGATGCAGGAACTTGGCCTTGAGGTGGAAATCCTTGAAGAGCCGGAACTGATCAAACTAGGGATGCGGGCGCTGTTGGGCGTCGGGCAAGGGTCGGTGAACCCGTCCAAGGTGGTGGTGATGCACTGGAACGGCGGCAAGAAAGGGGAGCCACCCTTTGCCGTGATCGGCAAGGGGGTGACGTTCGATACCGGCGGCATCTCGATCAAGCCCGCTGGTGGGATGGAGGATATGACCGCCGACATGGGCGGCGCGGGGGTGGTTGCGGGCCTGATGCGGGCGCTGGCGCTGCGAAAATCAAAGGCCAATGTCGTGGGGCTGGTCGGGTTGGTGGAAAACATGCCCGACGGCAACGCGCAGCGGCCCGGCGATGTCGTCCGCTCGATGAAGGGCGATACGATCGAAGTGATCAACACCGATGCCGAGGGGCGTTTGGTTTTGGCCGATGTGATGTGGTACGCGCAAGAGCGGTTCAAACCGACCGGAATGGTCGATCTCGCGACGCTGACCGGGGCCATGGTGGTTGCTTTGGGGCATGAGAATACGGGTGTGTTTTCCAATGACGACGCTCTGTGTAATGCGCTGCTGAAAGCGGCAAAATCCGAGGGTGAGGGCGCATGGCGGATGCCGATGGGCGAGGCCTATGACGCGCTGCTGAAGTCCCGCATCGCGGACATGAAGAACGTCACGGGCCGCGAGGGCGGGGCAATCACCGCCGCCGAATTCCTGAAGCGGTTCGTCAAGCCGGGAATGCCGTGGTGCCATCTGGACATTGCGGGCACCGCCAGCGTCAAGACCGACACGGCGTTCGCGCCCAAGGGCGCTACGGGCTGGGGTGTCATGACGCTGGACCGGATGATCCGCGACCTGTTCGAGGCGTGATCCCGCGTGGGGGCGGTACTGTTCTATCACATCACGCGCTCGCCGGTTGATGCGACCGCGCGAAGCCTGCTTGCTCGCGCCTTGGCGCAGGATTGGCGCGTGGTGGTGCGCGGCGTCGATACGGCGGGGCTGGAGCGGCTGGACAACGATCTGTGGCTGGGGCCGGAGGATGAATTTCTGCCCCATGGTCTGGCGGGCGGGCCACATGACGCGGATCAGCCGGTGCTGTTGACCCTCGGGGCGGCGCTGCCCAATGGGCCTGCGGCACTTATGGCGCTAGACGGTGCTGATGTTCTGCCCGACGAAGTGCAGGCGCTGGAGCGGGTCTGGGTGTTGTTCGACGGCAATGATCCGGCTGCTGTCGAGGCAGCACGCGGCCAATGGCGCGCTCTGACTGGGGCGGGGCTGTCAGCGCAATACTGGTCGGAAGAGGGCGGGCGCTGGGACAAGAAAACCGAAACTGCCGCGCGAGCCTGATCAGCGCCGCAGCACCATCCGGTCACCGGCAAGTTCGATCCGGAACATGCCGAGATAATCCATGCCCAGCAGCGATCCGTCCATTTCACCGTCATTGACCCAGGCGGGAAGCGTTTCGTCACGCCACGGCCCAAGGGCCACGTCGCTGATCTTCACGCGTGCGGTGCGGACCGCGCCATTGGCCGTTTGCGCCTCGCCCAGATAGACCAGAACAGCTGGGTCGATCCCGATGCGCTTGGCGTCGGCGCGGGACAGCACGACATTGGTCGCCCCGGTATCCACCATGAATTCAACCGGTGTATCGCCAATGTTCAGCGTCAGGTAATAATGCCCGTCGGGTGCGCGCGGCACCTCCAACCGGTCGCCCACCATGACGGCTTGCCGGGTCACATCGCTGCGCAGGTCGGTCCAGAGGCCGTATCCCGCGACCATGCCCAGAAAGATCAGGCCCCAGGCCAACCCGGTGCGCAGGGCGACGCCGATGCGACCGCGATACTCCACCACGATCCAGCCGCCGACGGCGACCAGAAGGATCAGAAGATATGCCAGTTGGCCGAAATTGCCGCCGTCCATGTCGCCTCCGCTTTACCCGGATGTAGGCGGGACAGGGTGCAGTTGCAATCTTGGCACGATCAGGGGGTGCCGATTATTCCGGTGCCAAGGATACCGTCGATCACGAACTGCACCGAAAGTGCCGCGAGCAACATACCCAGAAGCCGCGTGATCACCATTGTCCCGGTGCGGCCCAGCGCCCGTTCGATCGGACCAGCGGCGAGGAACAGAAGAAAGATGATCCCCAGCACCACAAGCATCTCGGCCAGCACGACGGCGGTGCCTTGCCAGCCTGCCCCCGCCTCGCCCACCAAAAGGATCATTGATGCCAGCGCGCCCGGCCCCGCGATCAGTGGCATGGCAAGGGGGAACACCGACGGATCATGTTCGGCGTCGGTCTTTTGCCCCTCGCGCCGCTGGGTCCGGCGCTCAAACAGCATGTCCAGTGCGGTCAGGAACAAAAGGATACCTCCCGCAATGCGGAACGCGGGCATCGAGATTCCGATGAAAACCAGCAGTTTTTCGCCCAGCAGGCCGAACAAGGTCAGCAGGATTGCGGCGATGACGCAGGCGCGCAACCCGATGGCGCGGCGGCGTTCGGGGGCCATGCCCTGGGTCAGTGCTATGAACAGCGGAATCAGCCCAAGCGGGTCGATCACCACGAAAAGGGTGACAAAGCTTGTGATGACAAAGCCGCTGTCGATCATGCAGCAGCCTCTTCCAGCCGGGCCTGCGCCTTGAGCCACATAGCCTCGGCCCGGTCGAGGCCTTCCATCACCTCGGCATATTTCTTCTGCCAGGTTTCCAGCTCGCCGCTGCGGGACTGTTCGTAAAGCTCGGGGTCGGCCAGCTTGGTGGCCAGGCGGTCGCGCATGACGTTCAGCTTGTCGAGCCGCTCTTCGTTCTTCTTCACTTCGGCGCGCAGGGTGGTCAGTTCTTCGCGGCTGGCGCGTTTGGGCTTTTCGGGGGCGGGCTTTTCCTTTGGCGTCTCGTCACCGGCCAGAAGCTGTCGGCGGTATTCCTCAAGGTCTTCGGTGTAGGGTTCGACCGCGCCATCCTTGACCAGCCATAGGCGGTCGGCAACAAGGCCCAGAAGGTGCATGTCGTGGCTGACGAGGATCACGGCACCGGTGTATTCGGTCAGCGCCTCGACCAGCGCCTCGCGGCTTTCCATGTCAAGGTGGTTGGTCGGCTCGTCCAGGATCAGCAGGTGCGGCGCGTCGATGGTGGCCAGCAGCAGCGACAGGCGCGCCTTCTGGCCACCCGAGAGGCGCGCGACCACGGTTTCGGCCTGATCGGCCAGCAGGCCAAAGCCTGCAAGGCGGGCGCGCAGGCGGGGCTGCCCCTCGGCCGGGCGGATCCGCATGATGTGCTGCAGTGGTGTTTCGTCGATGTGCAGCTCGTCCACCTGATGCTGCGCGAAATAGCCGATCCGCAGCTTTGACGATTTTGTCATGCGGCCTTCGCCAGTTTCGAGTTTACCGGCGAGCAGTTTCGATAGGGTGGATTTCCCCTCGCCGTTGCGGCCCAGAAGGGCGATACGGTCGTCCTGATCGATCCGCAGGTTGAGTTTCCGAAGCACCGGCTTGCCGCCATAACCCACGGCCGCACCATCAAGGTTGATGATCGGGGGCGACAATTCTTCCGGCTCTGGGAAGGTGAAGACCTGCTTTTTCGCTTCCTCGGGCGGGGTGATCGGCGTCATCTTTTCCAGCATCTTGACGCGGGACTGGGCCTGCACCGCCTTGGATGCCTTGGCCTTGAAGCGATCAACGAAGCTTTGCAGATGGGCGCGGCGTGCGTCCTGTTTTTTCGCCTCGGCCTGCAGAACGGCGCGCTGCTCGGCCTTCTGGCGGGCGAACTGGTCGTAGGGGCCGCTCCAATAGGTCAGCTTTTTGGCATCCAGATGCAGAATCCCCTGCACGGCGC
The DNA here is from genome assembly GCA_031408575.1 of Rhodobacterales bacterium. Classification (GTDB taxonomy): domain Bacteria; phylum Pseudomonadota; class Alphaproteobacteria; order Rhodobacterales; family Rhodobacteraceae; genus Aliitabrizicola. The sequence continues at coordinate 10,019 of JANNWS010000127.1, read as the reverse complement.
GGTTCAGCAGGCCGCGGTCGTGGCTGATGATCAGCACGGTATGGGGATATTTCTGCAAATAGCTTTCCAGCCAGAGCGCGCCTTCCTGATCAAGATAGTTCGTCGGCTCGTCCAGCAGCAGCAGGTCGGGCTGGGCGAACAGAACGCCCGCCAGCGCCACGCGCATCCTCCAGCCGCCGGAAAAGTCGGAGCAGGGCCGCTGTTGCGCCTCGGCATCGAACCCGAGGCCTTTAAGAATGGACGATGCGCGGCCTTCGGCGGACCACGCGTCAATATCGGTCAGGCGGTGCTGAATCTCGGCAATGCGGTGCGGGTCTTTGGCGGTTTCCGCCTCGGCCAGCAGGGCATTGCGTTCGGTATCAGCCTCCAGCACGGTATCCAGCAGCGAGGTGGACGACGACGGCACCTCTTGCGCAACACCGCCGATGCGCGAACGGAAGGGCAGGGTGATCTCGCCCCCCTCCAGCGCCAGCTCGCCCCGGATCAGACGGAACAGCGTGGTCTTTCCGGTGCCGTTGCGTCCGACAAGGCCGACCTTGTGGCCATAAGGAATGTTGGCCGAGGCCCCTTCGAACAGGGGGCGGCCTTCGACGGAATAGGTGATGTCCATGATGCGTAGCATGATGCGGGGCTTGCCCGATGGGCGCGGCGGCGTCAACCGCTTGCGGGGCTTTCCCGGCTTTTCACCGCAGTTGCCCCGTGCTAGCAGAGCCGCGCAAACGGGGCGGGCAGGGGCCTGCCCCATATTCATCGGAAAAGAGGCACCTCATGGCCGTCGAACGCACACTGTCGATCATTAAGCCTGACGCAACCCGCCGCAACCTGACCGGCAAGATCAATGCCAAGTTCGAGGAAGCGGGTCTGCGCATCGTGGCGCAAAAGCGCATCCACCTGAGCCTTGCACAGGCCCAAAGTTTTTACGGCGTCCACAAGGATCGCCCCTTCTTTGGCGAGTTGACCGAATTTATGGCGTCTGAACCGGTGGTGGTTCAGGTGCTGGAAGGCGACGGCGCCATTGCAAAAAACCGCGACGTGATGGGGGCGACCAACCCGGCCAATGCCGCCGCAGGCACGATCCGCAAGGAATTCGCGCTGTCGGTCGGAGAAAACTCGGTTCACGGATCTGACGCGCCAGAAACGGCGGCGGAAGAGATTGCGTATTTCTTTGCCGGGCTGGAACTGGTCGGCTGATCGGGGGCGCAAAAGTTTTCGAAAACTTTTGGTTCCTAACGCCTGCGCTCCACCACCCCGAACAGATCAAGGGCCGCATCCAGTTCGGAGCGGCCCTTGTGTTTGACCTGCGCCTTGATCGCATCGAACTTCTTCCGAAGTGCTGCTTTCTCGGCCCCCTGACAATCATTCCAGGGGCGGCCGTGAAGGCCCATCACAATCACATAATAGCCGATGAAATGCGGCGCTGAACCGGTCTGCAGCAAGCGCAGATAGGCGACATCCGCGCCCAATTCGCGCAGTTCCTCGGCCGAGGTAATGCCGGCACGCGCAAAAGCCGCCTCGGTCGCCGGGCCGAGATTTGGGATCGACGATATGGGTGTTGGCATCAGACGGCCCCTTGGGAACACCGTCAGCCTAGCGGCTGCATCACCCCGCGCAAGATGCGATCAGAACGACGCCCAATCGCGGATCACGGCGGGCTGGCCTTGTTGCGGCGCGGGCGCTGTAGTGCTGCCCATCTGGCCGGGGGCCGGTATGGTGCCACCCTGTTGCTGGGGGGCGGGGGGTTGCGGGGTCTTAGCCATCAGTCTGCTCCGTTACGGTCTGCTGTGTCGCCTCGGGTGTTGCCGGTTTCCACGGCGGCGTCCGGACAGTGTCGACCCGCTTTGCGTCAGGGGTTCGGCCCGTCCGGGGCCTGATTACGACGAATTATGCGCCAAGTTCGACGAAATCAATCATCGAAATCGCAATATTATGTGTGATTCTGTTGGCTTGCGCGACAAACTGGACACGGTTTGTTTATTGACGCCGCGTCACGAACAAATTTGCGCGCGCAGGTTGCGCGGTGTGATTCGTTTGGTCCTGGGATCAGGCGCTGACGAGGTGTGCGGGGAAGCCGATCCGCAGTAACGCGCCAATCATAGCGGTCGTGTCGGCGGGGCCGTCCACCGTGACCTGCCTTGACGCAAGATTGACGTCGATTGTCGCCGGGCCTGCAATTGGGTGCAGCGCCGCCTCGACCGAGGCCTTGCAACTGTTGCAGTGCATGTCAGGCACAGAAATGACGATCATCATGGGTTCCTTTTCTGCTGCCAACCTGTGTGGTCGCACGCCTGCGGCCAAGATGCTGCAAGTCAAGATGACGGTGATGATCGAGCGGGCTTGACCTTCCCGTTACTGGAACCCCCATATGGTGATGTGGAAAGGGATCGTGATGACCCATGCTGAACTCCACCCCAATGGCAGTGCCGTCGCAAAGGCCGGAATCGCGCCGAGAACCGCAACAGATGCGCCCCGTCCGGCAACGGAGCAAGGTGAAATAATCACCCTTGGCATTTCGGTCGAGGGAATGACCTGCGCGTCCTGCACCGGGCGGGTCGAGCGGGTGCTTGCAGCCCAGCCGGGGGTGGTTTCCGCCTCGGCCAACCTTGCCGCACGGCGCGCGCAAATCAAGGTTTGGGCGGGCGGCGCGACAGCCGGGGCGCTGGCCGCAGCCGTGACGGCGGCGGGTTTTGTGGCTACGGCCCAGGCGGTCCGCGCGCATGTCCATGTCGAGGAAATGGGAAGACTGCGCCGCGACACCCTCATCGCCGGGCTGCTGGCGCTGCCGGTGATCGTGGTCGAGATGGGCGGCCATCTGTTCCCGGCGGCGCATCACTGGGTCGCCATGACCATCGGGATGCAGACCAGCTGGATGATTCAGTCGGTTCTGACGGCGCTGGTGCTGGTCGGGCCGGGACGGCGGTTCTTCGTCAAGGGCGTGCCGGCCCTGCTGCACGGCGCGCCCGAGATGAACAGTCTGGTCGCCCTTGGGACAGCGGCGGCCTTTGGCTATTCGCTGGTGGCAACCTGTGCGCCCGGTCTGCTGCCCGCAGCGGCCCGCGCGGTGTATTTCGAGGCGGCGGCGGTGATCGTGGTGCTGATCCTTGCCGGACGGCTGCTCGAGGCGCGGGCGCGCGGGCAAGCCGGGCCGGCCATAGCGCATCTGATAGCTCTGCGTCCCCGTTTTGCGCGCGTGGTGCGGGACGGTGCCGTTGTTGATCTGCCGGTTCATGCAATCGTTGCGGGCGATCTGGTGCATATCCGCCCCGGCGAGCGCATCGCGGTGGACGGGGTTGTCACTGCGGGCGACAGCTATGTCGATGAAAGCATGCTGACCGGCGAGGCTTTGCCCGTAGCCAAAGGCGCTGGTGCCGAGGTTACCGGCGGCACGGTCAACGGCACCGGCGCGCTGGTGTTCCGGGCCAGCCGCGTCGGGGCCGACATGGTGTTGTCGCGCATCATCGCGATGGTCGAAGACGCGCAGGGGGCAAAGCTGCCGGTTCAGGCGCTGGTGGACCGGGTGACGCTGTGGTTCGTGCCTGCCGTCATGGCCGTGGCGTTCGGAACAGTCGTGCTTTGGCTGATCTTCGGGCCGGGTCTGGCCGAGGCGCTGGTGGCGGGCGTGTCCGTTCTGATCATCGCCTGCCCTTGTGTAATGGGTCTTGCCACGCCGACCTCGATCATGGTTGCCAACGGGCGCGCGGCGGAACTGGGCGTGCTCTTTCGGCGCGGCGAGGCGCTGCAAAGCCTGCATGAGGTTGACTGGGTGGCGTTCGACAAGACTGGAACGCTGACCGAAGGGCGTCCGCGCCTGACCGACCTTACCGTGGCTGATGGGAATGATGACAATGCGATCTTGGCCCTGATTGCTGCGGTCGAAGCCGGGTCAGAGCATCCGATTGCCGCAGCCATCGGTGCCGGAGCGCAGGCGCGGGGATTGACCGTGCCGCGGGCCGACGGGTTCGCCGCAATTCCGGGTTATGGTGCCAGCGCCCGCGTTGCAGGGCAGGCGGTGTTGGTCGGGGCCGACCGGTTGTTGCAGCGCGAGGGCGTGGCACTGGCAGAGTTGGCGGACAACGGGGCGCAGTTGGCGGCCCTCGGGCGAACGCCGATCTATGCGGCTGTTGATGGTCGCGCGGTTGCCGTTCTGGCGGTGACGGACCCGGTCTGCAAAGGGGCTGTCGCCGCATTGGACCATGTCGGCGCACTGGGCCATCGGGTGGCGATGATCACCGGCGACAACCGCGCCACCGCCGGGGTCATCGCGGCAGAACTTGGGGTCGAGCGCATCGAGGCCGAAGTGCTGCCGGGCGGCAAGGTGGATGCGCTCCGCGCGCTGGAGGGGCGGGTGGCCTTTGTGGGCGACGGCATCAATGATGCCCCGGCGCTGGCGGCGGCAGATGTGGGAATTGCGATCGGCACCGGCACGGATGTAGCGATTGAATCGGCGGATGTCGTGCTGATGTCGGGCGATCCGCGTGGCGTCGCCGTGGCGCTTGACCTGAGCCGCAGCACGATGCGCAATATCCGCCAGAACCTGATCTGGGCCTTTGGCTATAACGTGGCGCTTATTCCGGTGGCGGCGGGGGCGCTGGTGCCGTTTGGCGGGCCGCAACTGTCGCCGATGCTTGCGGCCGGGGCGATGGCGCTGTCGTCGGTGTTCGTGCTGACCAATGCGTTGCGGCTGAGGCGGGCAGGGCGCGTGATGGACGCCGCGACATGAACATCTCGGAGGTTTCGCAAAAGGCAGGCCTGCCCGCCAAGACAATCCGCTATTATGAAGACATCGGGCTGATCCGGCCCTTGCGCGAGGCGAACGGCTATCGCGCTTTCCGGCCCCGCGACTTGCATGCGCTGATCTTTCTGGGGCGGGCGCGATCACTTGGATTCTCGATCGAGGATTGCCGGACGCTGCTGCATCTTTACGAGGACCCCACCCGCGCCAGTGCCGATGTGAAAGATGTGGCACGGTCGCATCTGGACCGGATCGACGCCAAGCTGTCCGAGTTGACGGCGATGCGGGCGACACTGACCGAACTGGTCGACGCCTGTGCGGGCGATGAGCGCCCCGATTGCCCGATCCTGACGGGGCTGGCCATCAGCGGTTGATCAGACCCCGTGCCGTGATATGCCTGCCCGGCAACTTCTGGGATTGGCCATGACGATACCCGTGTTCGACGGCCACAACGATTTTCTGCTGCGCCTCTTTCGTCACCCCGCCGAGCGCGCCAAACTCTGGCCTGGAGAAGCGCAGGGCGGACATCTTGACCTGCCCCGCATGGAACGGGCGGGTTTCGCGGGCGGTTTTTTTGCAATCTTCGTGCCGTCGGGTGAGAGTTCGGCCTTAGCCGTGCGCGAAACAGCGATGGACAGGCCGCCCTATGACTTGCCGCTTGCACCAGAACTGTTGCAAGGCGTGGCCTTGCCCGCCGCGCTTGCGATGGCCGGGCATCTCATGTGGATGGAGCGGGCATCGGGCGGGCGGTTCCGCATTTGCCGCAGCATGGCCGATCTGCGCAACTGCCGTGCCAAAGGTATCATTGCCGCTGTGATGCATCTGGAAGGGGCCGAGGCGATTGATCCCGGGCTGGATCAGCTTGAGGTGTTTCACGCAATGGGCCTGCGCTCCATCGGGCCGGTGTGGAGCCGGAGCAACGCCTTTGGTCACGGGGTGCCGTTCCGATTTCCGTCCGGCCCCGATACCGGACCGGGCCTGACAGATGCCGGGCGGCGGTTGGTTTTGGCCTGCAACCGCAAGCGCATCCTGATTGATCTGTCGCATCTGAACGCCGCAGGCTTTGACGACGTGGCAGCACTGTCGGATGCGCCGCTGGTAGCCACGCATTCGGCGGCGCATGCGATCACTCCGTCCTCGCGCAACCTGACTGACCGCCAGCTTGCCATGATCGCCGAGCGTCGGGGGATGGTCGGGCTGAACTTCGGCACGATCTTTTTGCGCCGCGACGGGCGGCGGTCGGCGGAAATGGGCTGGTCGCCGGTGTTGCGCCATCTGGATCACCTGATCGCAAAGCTGGGTGAGGATCACGTCGGGTTCGGGTCGGATTTCGACGGCACCACCCTTCCGGCAAGTATCGGCGATGTGACCGGCCTGCCTGCGCTTCAGGCTGCGCTGCGCGCGCATGGGTATGATGCGGGCCTGATGAATAAGCTCTGCCATGAGAACTGGCTTGGCGTGCTGGAACGAACATGGGGCGGCTAAGACTGACATGAAAATGGGCCGTCACGGGCCATCCGCCCTGCGACGCGCGCTGCCAGCGCGAATAACGAGGATTGTCGCTGAATCGTGGTCAATGCTGCGTTGCCCCAGCACGGCCGGCGATGCTGCAGGGCAACAAGGAAATTTGAAAGCGGTTTGGGGCTTGATGCGCGTTGCTTGATTGTGATTATTTACAGTAGATCAAGAGGGGTTCGACGCGGTTATGAAAGCGGTTTGGAGCATGATGAACAGCGAGGCCGCAGGTTGATACCACTCGTCCCGGAGATGGCGGCACAACGCGGACTTGCAAAAACCGGACGGGTGGCGATGGTGGTGCGCCGGGGATGCCGTCTTTGCTGCCCTTTGACAACCGATGAAGCATCAGAAAGCCATGCCCTTGTTTGATACGCCCCTGTCACCGTCCGATCTGAAATCCGCAATCCTGCGGCATCTGACCTTTACTTTGGCCAAGGATGTCCCGAACGCGTCGGTCTATGACTGGCGGTTGGCGCTGTCCTATGCGATCCGCGACTGGATCGTCGAGCCTTGGTTCGCCTCGACTCGCCGCACTTGGGCCGAAGACCGCAAGCGAGTTTATTACCTGTCGATGGAATTTCTGATCGGCCGCATACTTGAGGATGCGACAGTCAACCTGGGCCTGCGCGATGTGGCCGAAGAGGCTATGGCCGAGTTCGGGCAGGATTTCTGCGCCATCGTGGAAGACGAGCCGGATGCCGCACTGGGTAATGGCGGGCTGGGGCGGCTTGCCGCCTGTTTCATGGAATCGATGGCAACGCTGGGTTGCCCGGCCTATGGCTATGGTATCCGCTATGAACACGGCCTGTTCCGCCAGCGGTTCGAGGGCGGCCAGCAGGCCGAAGCCCCCGAAGACTGGCTGATGAGCCGCCATCCCTGGGAATTCGAGCGCCCCGAGGCGGCCTATACCATCGGCTTCAAAGGCCAGGTCGAGACACGCGACGGGCGCGAGGTCTGGATGCCGGGCGAGACGGTGCTGGCATCAGCGCATGATACGCCGGTTGTCGGCTGGCAGGGCAAATGGGCGAATACGCTGCGGCTGTGGGGAGCAAAACCCACGACAATGTTCGACCTCGCCCGGTTCAACCGGGGTGACTACACGGCGGCGGCAGAACCGGAAACGCTGGCCCGCACGCTGTCACGCGTCTTGTATCCCGATGACACGACCTATCAGGGCAAGGAGTTGCGGCTGAAGCAGGAGTTTTTCCTGACATCGGCCGCCTTGCAGGACATCCTGCGGCGCTATCTGGCCAAGCACAGCGACCTGCGCGCCCTACCCAAACATGTCGCCATCCAGATGAACGACACGCACCCGGCGATTGCCGGGCCGGAACTGATCCGCCTTCTGTCCGACGTGCATGGTCTGGACTTTACCCAAGCCCTGGACACGGCCCGCGCCTGCCTTGGCTATACCAACCACACGCTGCTGCCCGAGGCGCTGGAGCGTTGGGCGACCTTCACCTTTGGCAATGTGCTGCCGCGCCACATGCAGATTGTCGAGCGGATCGACGGCTGGCACCGCCGCACCTATCCGGCGCGGCCCCATTACGTCGGCATCGTGAAACATCAGGAAGTCAGGATGGGCGAGTTGGCCTTCATCATGGCGCATAAGGTAAACGGCGTTTCGGCGCTGCATTCCGACCTGATCAAGAAGAACCTGTTCCCCGAGCTGCACAAGCTGCACCCCAACCGGATCATCAACCAGACCAATGGCGTCACCCCCCGCCGCTGGCTGAAAATGTGCAACCAGCCGCTCGCGACGTTGATCACGGAAACCATAGGTGAGGGGTGGGAAGCCGATCTTGACCGGCTGACCAAGATCGAGGCGCATGTCGATGATGCCGCGTTCCGCGCGGCCTTCGATGGCGCAAAGCGGGCCAACAAGGTGCATCTGGCAGGCTGGATCAAGGATCATTGCGGCGTCACCGTCAGCCCGGACGCGATGTTCGACGTGCAGATCAAGCGCATCCATGAATACAAGCGCCAGCTGCTGAACATCATGGAGACGATTGCCCATTGGAAGGCGATCAAGGCGAACCCGACCGGCAACTGGGTGCCGCGTGTCAAGATTTTCGGCGGAAAGTCTGCGCCGGGCTATGCCGTGGCGAAAGAGATCATCCACCTTATCAATGATGTGGCGACTGTTCTTAATGCTGACCCGGAAACCCGTAATCTGCTGATGGTGGTCTATCCGCCGAACTACAACGTCTCGATGGCCGAACGGCTGATCCCGGCGGCGGACCTGTCGGAACAGATCTCCACGGCGGGCAAAGAAGCCTCCGGCACCGGAAACATGAAGTTCATGCTGAACGGTGCGCCGACCATCGGCACGCTGGACGGCGCGAATGTGGAGATCCTGCACGAGGTCGGGCCGGAGAATTTCTTCGTGTTCGGGATGACCGCCGAAGAGGCCGTAAAGCGCCGCGAAGACCCCGATCATTCCAAGAAGGCTATCGAGGCCAGCAAGCCGTTGCAGGATGTGCTGCAGATGATTGCCGAAGGCACTTTCAGCCCAGATCAGAAAGACCGGTATCACGGGCTGGTCCACCGGGTGTGGCACCATGACTATTTCCTCGTCGCTGCCGATTTCGATGCCTACCACGCGGCACAGAACAGCGCGGACGCGGCCTATGCCGACCGCGACCGTTGGCTTCGCATGGCAGCGATGAACACGGCACGGGCAGGGTTCTTTTCTTCGGATCGCACGATCCGAAGTTACATGCGGGATGTCTGGTCGGTTGAGGCGGCGCTTTAGGTCACTTTGTTTGGGGGGCGGTTGATGGTCGCGTTGGAAAAGACGGCACTGATCGACACCGGCACGGCACGCGCCCTGGCAGACGGCGCGCATGGCGATCCGTTTTCCGTTCTGGGGCTGCATCAGCGTGGCAAGCGTTGGGTTCTGACGGCCTTTGTGCCGGGGGCGGACAGCCTGACCGTGCTGGCGGCGAAAGAGGTCGCGGCAACGCCGGTTCCCGACGCACCGGGCATGTTCGTGGCCGAATTCGCCAAGAACCAACCCTACCGGCTGCGCGCCAGTAACGCCGACACCACTTGGGAATTCGACGATACGTTCCGCTTTGGTCCGGTTTTGGGCGAATTGGATGAATACCTGCTGGGCGAAGGCACGCACCGCCGCCTGTGGCAAGTGCTCGGCGCGCGCGCCATCACGCATGAGGGGGTTACGGGGACGCATTTCGCCGTCTGGGCGCCCAATGCTCAACGTGTGTCGGTGGTTGGAGACTTCAACATCTGGGATGGTCGCCGCCACCCCATGCGGCGTCGCGGGGCGACCGGCGTGTGGGAAACGTTCATCCCCGGTCTGGGCGAAGGCACGACCTATAAATACGAACTTCGTGGTCCTGACGGTGGTGTCTTGCCGCTGAAGGCCGATCCGGTGGGCTTTGGGTCGGAACATGCGCCTGCCAATGCGTCTGTCGTGCGGTCCATTGCGGGGGCGGATTGGCAGGATGGCGAGTGGATGAAAACGCGGGCCGCCGCCCATTCCATCGACGCGCCGATTTCGGTCTATGAGGTGCATCTGGGCAGTTGGCGGCGCGCTGCGGACAACCGGATGCTCAGCTATCTTGAGCTGGCCGAACAACTGGTGGATTACGCGGTCGGCATGGGGTTTACCCATATCGAGCTGATGCCGATTTCGGAATTTCCGTTCGATGGCAGTTGGGGGTATCAGCCGGTCGGCCTTTACGCCCCCACCATCCGCCACGGCACCCCGCCCGAGTTTCGCGCCTTCATGGATGCCGCGCACCGCAAA
>JANNWS010000126.1:0-16212 GCA_031408575.1 Rhodobacterales bacterium | reverse complement strand
GGCTTGGTAGGCCATTACCCCACCAACTACCTAATCCAACGCGGGCCGATCCTTTGCCGATAAATCTTTCCCCCGAAGGGCACATACGGTATTACTCTCCGTTTCCAGAGGCTATTCCGTAGCAAAGGGTACGTTCCCACGCGTTACTCACCCGTCCGCCGCTAACATCCCGAAAGATGCCCGCTCGACTTGCATGTGTTAGGCCTGCCGCCAGCGTTCGTTCTGAGCCAGGATCAAACTCTCAAGTTGAAAAGTTCCGAAGAACTTATCCTTGACGTCGAACCTTCGCACATCTGTCACATGATCCCGAAAGACCACATGATCAGTCTCTGTCTGTGCCAAGCCGTCCTAAGACAGCCCAACCAAGACAGTGAAGCTGACACCTGGATCATCGGGGTCTCCCCCTACCAGGCCGATATGCTACGATCTGACGTCGAAACGTCCAAACCGCCCGCATATCCCTTCAAATTCCAACAACTTCAAAGAGCACGAAGACAAAATTAAACAGGATCACCAATCTACTCGGTGCACCCGCCCAACCATCTCCAGATTTCCGCCGAACTTCACGACCGCAGCCGCCCCGTCCCGCTTCCCTCAACGTCTCCGCTTCGGTGAGCCGGTATCTACGGAGACACACACAAACCCGCAAGAGAAAAATACACGAAATATGACGATTTCTTGGCAGGCCCTTGGTTTGTTGGATATTTGACTTTGCTGACCCTGCGTCAATCGGCGGCCGCCCAAGGGTTATCCACAGGATCAGCCGCAAAAGAGATGGAATCAAGCGGTTCCAGGTGATTCCCCCTCATCGTTCCCGTCGAGCGGATACGTGATCCGCCCGCCACAGACCGTCAGCGTGATCTTCATCGCCCCGATCCCCGATGGCAGGACAGCTTCGATGTCGCCGTCCAGCAGCACAAGATCGCCTGCCAGCCCCGGCCTGATCCGCCCCGTCACATGGTCACGATGCGCGGCCCATGCCCCTCCGGCGGTATACGCATGCAGCGCTTCCATCAGCCCCACCCGATGATCCGTGCAATCGTCGGAATATGGCTTGCGTGTCAGCGCCGCCTGAATGTTGCGCAGCACCGATACATCTGTCACCGGCCAGTCCGATGCAAAGGCAAGCGGCGCCCCGCCCTCTACCAGATCGCGCACCGGAAAGCTGTCGCGCCAGCGCGCGCGCCCGATCTTTTCCAGCGCCGGATGCAAAGTAAAATCCATTGCCCCCGGCGGATGCGACGGCTGCATTGACGCCGTGATCCCCAATGGCCCCAGCCGGGGAATATCCGCCCTGTCGATCAACTCGATATGCTCGATCCGGTGCCGGCTGTCGCGCGCGCCGTTGGCCTCTCGCGCGGCTTCATAGCCGTCGATCGTCATCCGCACCGCGCCGTCCCCGATCGCATGCACTGCAATCTGCAGGCCACGACGGTCTATCTCGGCTGCTACCTCGTTGAAGCGATCCGGCGTGAAAAGCGGTGCCGAGCTATGCCCGGGCGTTTCGGGATAGTCATCCAGCCGGTAGGCCGTCTGGCCGTCCATCACCCCGTCCAGGAACATCTTGACGAACCCGCTGGTCAGCCAGTCGTCATCATAGTCCCGCGTCATCGCGCAGGCCCGGTCCAGCTCTGTCAGATTCATCGCCGGCTTCAGATGAAACGGCACCTTGACCCGCGCCGTCAGATCGCCCGCATCTTTCATCTCGCGCAGAAGTTCCAGCGTGTAGCGGTTGCCATCCATGTTCACCATCGAGGTAATCCCGTGGCGCACACAATGTGCCAGCCCCGCCGCGATCTTGCCCCGGTCAATCGCCCGCTCCGCCTCTGACGGCCACGGATCCGGCTCGCCCCCCGTCGCAATCCCGAGGTTCAGCCGCAGTTCTCCGCCCAATGCTATGACCGGCGCGAAGGCCTCGAACTCGCGCAATTCGCCCGTGGCCAGCCCGTCCGGCCCCAACACCACCTCATGCCCTGCCGACAGTTGCGCCCCGTGCAGCAGCCCCGCCGCCACCAGCGCCGCCGTATTGGCCCAGACCGTGTGATGGTCATAGGCCGTCATGGCAATCGGGCGGTCCGCCACGATGGCATCCAGATCAGCCCGCGTCACCGGCCGGTCCAGCACCGCATAATCCACACCCTGCGCCATCAGCAGCGCACGGTCCGGATGACCAGCGGCAAAGTCGCGGAATGCCCGCGTTAGGGCGTCGGCCCCGTAAACCCCGCCCAGTTGCAGATGCGCCAGCTCCGCCCCCCCCATTACCAGATGCAGATGGCTCTCAAAGAACCCCGGCAGCAACGTCCGCCCCTGACCGTCGATCACAACCGTGTCCGGCCCCACGAGCCGCTCCACCTCGGCCCGGTCCCCGACCGCCACAATCTGCCCCGCAGCCACCGCCACCGCCTCGGCGCGCGGCCGGGCTTTGTCCATCGTCAGCAACCGCGCATTGGTGACAATCAAATCCGCCTGCATCGTCCCTGCTTTCATCTTTGCAAAAATATCCCGGAGACGCGCCCCGGATTCAATCCGGGGCGTGAGGGGGCAGCGCCCCCTCCCCCGCCAACCGCTCTGCAATCACGCAGAGCATCTCGAACATCAGCGACACACCCAGAAACGCCGTCCCGCCTGACGGATCGAACGGCGGCGACACTTCGACAAGGTCCGCCCCCACCACCTTGACGCCCCGCAACCCCCGCGCCACCTGCAATGCCTGCCAACTGGTCGGCCCGCCGATCTCGGGCGTCCCGGTGCCGGGCGCATAGGCCGGGTCCACAAAGTCGATGTCGTAGCTCACATAGGTATCGCCTGCCCCGGCGATCTCGCGCGCTTCTGCCATCACATCGTCGGTGCCACGCGCAAAGAACTCCTCGATCGGGATCACCCGGATGCCAACACCATCGGCAAAATCCCGGTCTTCGCGGTCATAGGCGGGGCCGCGGATGCCGATCATGCAGACCCGCTTGGGGTCAAGCAACCCCTCTTCAACGGCACGGCGAAAGGGCGTGCCGTGGGTATACATCGTGCCACCGAAGTAGCTGTGAAACAGGTCGGTATGGCTATCGCAATGGATCATCCCGAGTGGTGCATCCTTCGCCAGCGCCCGCAGGATCGGCAAGGTGCAAAGATGGTCGCCCCCGGCGGTCAGCGGCACGATCCCCAAATCCTTCACGCGGGTATAGAACGCCTCCATCCGCGCCAGACTGTCCATCACATCTGCCGGGTTCGGGGCCACGTCGCCAAGGTCCGCACAATTGACCGCCTCGAACGGCCGCACCCGCGTCACCCCGTTCTCGGCGCGGATCATGGTGGACAGATCCCGCAACTGGCGTGGTCCGTGCCTTGGCCCCGGACGGTTCGTGGTCCCGCCATCCCAAGGCGCACCGATCAACCCGACCTGCACCTCAGAAATGCGCGCATCGTCCAGCGACACATGCGGAAGGCGCATGAAGGTCGCAATACCCGCGAACCGGGGCAGATCGAACCCCGATACCGGTCTGAAAAACGCCTGATCCATGCCTGCCCCATTCTGATTCCCGCCGCCATCAGACCATCCGGCACCCGCACTGTCACGCCCGGTTGCGACAGCGACCCACCGCCGACCGGCCGACCGGCGCAACGCAAGCGGGCTTGACCTTGCACGGCACATCGGCCTCTATCGCTCCAGCCAAAAAGCATGAATGCAGGGACGGCCGGAGGAAGCACCATGAACACCAAGCCAGCCGAAACCGACGTGCCACCGCGCAACCCGACCCGTGCAGCCGTGCCGGGCGGCCGTACGGTGCTTGCCGCAGATATCCGCCTTTCGGGCGACCTAAGTTCCACCGGCACGGTCGAAATTCTCGGCGAAGTCACGGGCGATGTGAACGCCCACACCCTGATCGTCGGGGCCGAAGGTCAGGTCAAAGGCTCGGTCAGCGCCGAAGCGGTCGAGGTGCGCGGCCATCTGGAAGGCAAAGTAAGCTGCCTTGCGTTCACGCTGCGCAGTTCCGCGATAGTCTCGGCAGAAGTGAACTATGACAGCCTCGTGATCGAAAGCGGCGCGCAGATCAACGGCCGCTTCGCCCACGCTAAACGCTGAAATCCGGGCGCATCGGCCCTCCGGCCTGATCGGCCGTCCCCGCTTTCCTGTCAGAGCACCGCCCCTGATCCGGGGCAATCGAGGGATATGACACCATGACCGATCCGATCCTGCTGCGCCACGATGCCGGCGGCGTTGCGACCCTGACATTGAACACGCCCGCCAGTCTGAACGCGCTGTCCGACGCGATGCTGGCCGCACTGGCGGCAGAGTTCGACCGGTTGGCGCAGGACAAGGCAACCCGCGTGGTGATCCTGCGAGGTGCCGGCAAGGCGTTTTGCGCCGGCCACGACCTGAACGAGATGCAGGCGGGCCGCGCAGCCCCCGACAAGGGCCACGCCTATTTCGCAGACCTTTTCGCCCGCTGTGCCGCCGTGATGCAGGCCATCCCCGCCCTGCCCCAGCCGGTAGTCGCCGAGGTTCATGGCATAGCCACCGCCGCCGGATGCCAACTTGTCGCGTCCTGCGATATGGCCGTCGCCGCCGATGGCACCCGCTTTGGCGTGAACGGCGTGAATATTGGCCTCTTTTGTTCCACCCCGATGGTGGCGCTCAGCCGCAACGTGCCGACGAAAATCGCCTTCGAGATGCTGACCACCGGACAGTTCATCGACGCTGCCCGCGCCCGCGAGATAGGCCTTGTGAACCGCGTCACAGCCCCCGATGCCCTGCGCGGCGAAACCGAAGCCCTTGCCGCACTGCTGGCCACCAAACTCTCGGCCGCCGTCCGCATCGGCAAGCGCGCCTTTTACGACCAGATCAACGGGCCGCTGGCCGTCGCATATGACCATGCGGCGGCGGTGATGGTCGAAAACATGCTGTGGCGCGACACCGAGGAAGGGATCAGCGCCTTCCTTGAAAAACGCGCCCCCGACTGGACCGAATAAGGGGCGGTCTGCCCCCCGCCCCGGAGAATATCCGGGGCTTCCCCCCGAGGGTATTTTTTCCGAAAAGAAAGCCGAGAAGGAACAGGCAGTCGGGCGCACCGCTTTGCAGGCGCGTGCGCCTTATTCCGGCCTGCGCGCGCCTACAAGCCCAAGCCAAAGCGCAGCCAGCGCAAGGACCAGTGCGACCGTGATCAGCAATGCCTCGCCCCCCATAGCAAACAAGACAGCACCCAGAAGCGGGGCCGCAGCGGTCGAGATCAAGGTGGGGATCGACATCATCCCGGCAATCGCGCCATACGTCCCCGAGCCGAGCCGTTCCGCGACCAGCATCGGCCGAAGGATCGTCAGCACCCCCATCGCTGCCCCCTGCACTGCAGCGAAAGCAAAGGCCAGCAGCGGTGCAACCCCTGCCATCGCCAGCAGCAACGATGCGCCAACAACTGCGATCAGCGTCAGTTTGGTCGCCCGCGCGGTCCCGAGCCGGCTTTCGGACTGCATCAGGGCAAACCGACCCAGCACCTGCGCCGGCCCGATGCAGGCTGCGGCGGCAACGGCAAGGGCAGGGGCCAAGCCCTGCGCGGCAAAAACCGGCAGCATGAAGCTGATCAGCATCCAGTGGTTTAGATTCATCAGCGAGAACAGCGTGGCGAGCCGCGCAAACCCCGGCTTGCGAAGCACCGCCCAAGGGGCTGGCGCGCGCAGATCAGCCAGCCGTCCCTCGGCCGGACCGCGCGCAAGGGTCCGCGCGCCGAAGAAATGCAGCGGGGCCACGGCTACGATCGCGACGGCCACCGCCACCCAGATCGCACCGCGCCAGCCGAAGGCATGGCTCAACGCCGCCCCCGCCGGAAAGGCGAGCGTCGAGGCGAGGCCAGCCACCAGCGTCACCCTGGTGATCGCCACCCGCGCGCCCGCGCCAAATCGCCGGATCAGCAGGGCGAAACACACTTCATATAGGCAAGCCGCCTGCGTCACCCCCAGCCCAGCCCAGGCGAGAAGGTAGATGCGGGGTTCCTGCGCCACCGCCAGCACGCATAGCGACACAGCCCCCGCCAGCGCGCCCGCCGTCATCAGTACCGGCCCCCGCCCGCGATCCACCGCCCGCCCGACAAAGGGCGCAAGGCCCGCGGCGATCAGGATGGCGATGGTCGGCCCCAGCGCCAGCAGCGCATCGTCCCAGCCAAGGGCCGCCTGCCAACTGACCAGAAGTGCTGCGAAAATATAGTAGAAACAGGCGTAGCCCAGCATCTGGCCCAGTGCCAGAAGCCAGACCGCCCGCGCCTCTGCCCGGCTCACAGCCGGTAAAGGCCGCGGAACTTTGCCTCCAGATAGTCCAGCAACGGCTCTTCGGTCGGCTCGAACCCGCAGGCGCGCGCCACCACCTCACGCGGTTCATATAGCCCGCCGTGGCGTTGCAGGTTCTCGCGCAGCCAACCGGTGGCAGCCGCCGTTTCGCCGCGCGCCAGATCGGCGTCCAGATCCGGCACGGCGGCGCGCAGCGCGTGGTGCAGGCAGCCGGCGTAGACATTGCCCAGCGTGTAGGTGGGGAAATAGCCGAACAACCCCACCGACCAATGCACGTCCTGCAGCATCCCATGCGCCGGGCGGTCAACCGCCACGCCAAAATCCGCCAAGAACCGATCATTCCAAGCAGTTTCCAGATCGGTCGCCGCCAGGTCGCCCCGGATCAGCGCCCGCTCCAGATCAAAACGCATCATGATGTGCAGGTTGTAATGCACCTCGTCGGCCTCGGTGCGGATAAACCCGGATTGCACCCGGTTCACCGCGCCGTAGAACGCTTCCGCATCGTCGATTCCAAAGCCGCCGAACCGCTCTTTCATCTGGCCAAACAGCCAGCCCGAGAAGGCCCGCGACCGTCCAAGCTGGTTCTCGTAAATCCGGCTCTGGCTTTCATGCACGCCCATCGACACACCGGCACCCAGTGGCGTCAGCGCAAAGTCGGGATCAATGCCCAATTCATAGCAGGCGTGGCCCACCTCATGGACGGTAGAGTAAAAGCAGTTGAACGGCTCCACCTCGACCACCCGCGTCGTGATCCTCGCATCCGCCCCGCCGCCCGACGAGAACGGATGCACCGCCAGATCAAGCCGCCCGCGCGACCAGTCATAGCCGAAGGCCGTCGCCAGATCGCGGGCCAGCCGCAACTGGCCGTCGGTGCCGAAATGCCCGCTCAGTGCAGCGGGCTGATGCGCGGCCTCCAGCACCGCCGCGCGCAGCGCCACCAGACGCGGCCGCATCCGGTCGAACATCGCACCAATGCTGTCCGCGGTTGCCCCCGGCTCGTAGTCATCGAGCAGCGCGTCGTAAAGATCGCCGCCCTGTGCAAGGCAGGTCGCCTCTTCCCGGCGCAGGCGCACGACGGTGCCAAGCACCGGCAGGAACGCCGCGACATCGTCATTCGCCCGCGCTTCGGCCCAGATGCACTGCGCCACCGAGGTCACGCGCGCAATTTCCTGCGCCAATGCCGACGGCACCTTGACCATGCGCGCATGCGACCGGCGGATATGGCGCATCTGTGCAATGGCCACTTCATCCGCCGGTTCCGCTGCCGCCAGCCAGTCGGCGATGCGCGGGTCGGTGCGGCGCGCATGCAGCACACCCTCCATCGCCGCCACTTCTTCGGAGCGCTGCTCGGCCGCCCCGCGCGGCATCATCGTTTCCTGATCCCATCCAAGGCGGCCGGCCACCTGGGCCAAAGCTTCGGTCTGGCGCTGAAACGCCATTAGGTCATCATAGGCCGTCATGCCGTTCCCTTTCGGATCGATCCCGCACGGGGGAATTGGCTTAAGAAACGGGCGCGCAGGATCAACCCCCACAGGATCACCGCGCCGACCTGATGGGTCAGGGCCACATGCAGGCTAGCCCCCGACAGCACGGTTGCAATGCCGATTACAACCTGCACCACCAGCATCGCGGCCAGCATATTATACGCGCGGCGCGTGGCGAGATGGGCCGACTTGCGCCCGCGCAGCCAGACCACCAGGCCAAAGGCAAACAGCAGATAGCCCGCCATCCGGTGGATGAACTGCACCAGACCGGGGTTTTCAAAGAACGCGGCCCAGACCGGCCGCCCCGGCACATAGAACGCTTCAGCCGGAAAGAACTGCCCGTTCATGTCGGGCCAGGTCGGAAAGCCCCGCCCGGCATCTATCCCCGCCACCAGCGCGCCCAGCAGCACCTGCAGAAAGGCGAAATGCATCAGGCCGGTCGACATGCCGAACAGCTTGCCCTCACGCCCGCGCCTCGCCTGCAACAGATCCGTCTCGCTCCGCCCCAGCAACAAGACATCCCACGCGATGAACCCAAGGATCACGAAGGCAAGGCCCAGATGCACGGCCAGCCGGTAGGATGCCACATCCACCCGGTCACCCGTCAGCCCGGATGACACCATCCACCAGCCGATGGCCCCCTGCGCGCCCCCCAGCGCGCCCAGCAGCAGCAGGCGGGGAACCCAGCCCGCAGGGATCCGTCGCGCGGCAAGAAAGCCCGCGAACCCGACCGCCCAGACCAGACCAATCACCCGGCCAAGCTGGCGATGCCCCCATTCCCACCAATAAATCGTCTGGAATTCGGACAGTGTCATCGCTTTGTTCTGCAACAGAAACTCAGGCGTTGCCTGATACTTCGCGAATTCGGCATCCCAGCCTGCCGCGTCCATCGGTGGCACGGCGCCCGTCACCGGCTTCCATTCCGTGATCGACAGGCCGGAATCCGTCAGCCGGGTCATGCCGCCGACCGCGATCATCAGAACGACAAGCGCGAACAGGATCATCAGCCAAACCCGGATCGCGCCCCGTGCGCCCTGATTGTGCCGGTCGATCATCCCGCCCTGTGGCGTGACTACGGGCGCACCCGCGCCCACCTCTTCAAAAATGCTGCGCCTGCCTGCCATCGCTGCCTCCGGTTTCGCGGCGGACACTAGGCCCCGTCCCGGCGGGCTTCAAGACCCCGGACGCCTTTGTCGCGGGCAGCGGTCGCCTACTGCAACCGCCGGGCAATCTGGCGCAGCATGCCGTGCAGGCTTTGCACATCGGCGCGGGTCAGGTGCAGCCGCGCCCACATGTTGCGCAGCGCCATCTTCATGCCGGGGGCCTTGTCGGGCGGAAAAAAGAACCCCGCCGCCTCCAGCCGTTCCTCGAAATGATCGCCGAGCTTTTCCACCTCGATCCCGCTGGCAAAATCCGTCCGCGCCAGCGCCATCACCTCTGGCAGCGCGGCCTCGGTCTGCCGCCGCCACTCATACCCCATCAAAAGCACGCATTGCCCGAGGTTCAGCGACGGGAAGTCCGGGTTCACCGGCACGCTGACAATCGCGTTGGCCAAAGCCACATCCTCATTCTCCAGCCCCGCCCGCTCGGGTCCGAAAAGCACACCAACCCGCTTGCCCTCGGCGGTCAGGGCGCGGGCGTATTCCATCGCCCGCTCCGGCGTCATCACCGGCTTGGTCAATTCGCGCCCCCGCGCGGTAGTGGCAAAGACGAAATCGCAATCCGCAATCGCCGCCTGCACATCGGGGAACGGCCCCGCATGGTCCAGCAGTCGCCCCGCCCCGCTTGCCATCGCCACAGCACGGCTGTTGGGCCAGCCGTCGCGCGGATCGACAACGCGCAATCGCTCCAGCCCGAAGTTCAGCATCGCCCGCGCCGCCGCACCGATATTCTCGCCCATCTGCGGGCGCACGAGGATGAAGGCGGGCGGGATCATGGGAACTCGGCGTTGGAACGGGTTGCGCTGCCAGATACGCGGGCAAAGCGGCTTGGGCAAGCAACTCGCGCCCATTTCCAAGCCCGATCTTCTGCGCTAAAGCGGGCAAAGCCGCGAAGGAACGCCAGAATGACCGACACCGACCGCGAACGCCCCCAACTCTACCTGATCACCCCGCCCGAGTTCACGCTTGAGGTGTTTCCAGACCGCCTCGCGTCCGTTCTCGACGCCTTCCCCGTCGCTTGCGTCCGTCTGGCCCTTGCGACCAAAGACGAAGACCGCATCGCCCGTGCCGCCGACAGCTTGCGCGAAATCACCCATGCCCGCGACGTGGCCCTGGTGATCGAAAGCCACATCCAGCTTGTCGCGCGCCACGGCCTTGACGGCGTTCACCTGACCGACGGCGCACGCACCGTGCGCCACGCCCGCAAGGAGTTGGGCAATGACGCTATCATCGGCGCGTTCTGCAAGACCTCGCGCCACGAAGGCATGAACGCGGGCGAGGCCGGCGCCGATTATGTCGCCTTCGGCCCAATCGGGGCATCCCCCCTTGGCGACGGCAGCGTGGTTGACTTCGAGTTGTTCGAGTTCTGGTCCGAGGCGATCGAAGTTCCCGTCGTGGCCGAGGGCGCTTTGACCGAGGCGCTGGTGGCCAGATACGGCCCGGTCACCGATTTCTTCGGTGTGGGCGAGGAAATCTGGCTTTCCGATGATGCAGCGGTAGCGTTGAAGGCGCTGATCGCCCCGCTCGGCTGAAGGCCCAAAAAGTCATTGCTGGCGATGTTCGGCGGCAAACTGTTTGGGACACTGGTCTTGCATGCCGCGCGGTCATGCGCCGGTCGCCGGATGTCCCGATCTGACTGACGTTTCGCAATACGCCGCCAGCGCCTTGCGATCCGGAAACTGATCCACCGCCACAGCCGGATGCAGCACCACCTCCACCGCCCCCCGGTACGGTGCAGCCAGTAGCGCCAGCAGGTGCGGCCCGAACGCCATATCGCCCCACCAGCCATAGAACCGTGGGTCAACCCCCTGCGGCGCGTGGTAAACCACCGTCACCGGCTGGACCTGCACGACATGCTCCATCCCATGCGTGAAGAACGCCGCAAAGAGCGTTGATTTGAATGGCAATATCCGCTGAGAATCTGTGCTGGTTCCTTCCGGGAAAAACAAAATCCGATGCCCCGCCCGCAACCGTGTCTCAAACAACGCCTGCTGCTCTTTTGCCTCGGTCCCCCGGCGCGTGATGAACACCGTCCCCGTCGCCCGCGCCAGCCAGCCGATGCCCGGCCACCCTGCCACCTCGGCCTTGGACACAAAGTAAACCTGGTCCACCGCGTTCAGAACGAAGATGTCCAGCCAGGACGCGTGGTTGGCCACCACCGCCCCCCGCCCCGCCATCCGCACACCCGTTACCCGCAACCGCAGCCCCAACAACCACAGCGCCACCCGGCAAACCCCTTGCGTGATCCACGGGCTGACAGGCCGCGCCATGCCGCACAGGGGCCGCTCCACCAGCCGTACCGCCAGAAGCACCGCCAACCCGCCATAAACCACAACGCCCAGCACCCCGCCGCGCAGCGCCACCCGCAGCCAACCGGACACACCGGGCTTCGGCAGCACCATTCCGGCGGTCAGCCAGTCGGTCATCCTGCGATACCCTGCTTTCGCAGATAGAAATCGCGATGCTTGCCTGACATCCGGGCAGTATCCATCACCAGACACACATCCGTCGTGTTGAAGGTATGGTCGATCCACGCACCATCCCCGACAAAGCCGCCCAGCCGCAGGTAAGCCTTGATCAGCGCCGGCGTCGCCACCATCGCCGCCCGGCGGTCGATCTGGTCCACCGTCACCAGATCCATCCGCTGAAACCCACCGGCCTGCGCCCTGACCCGCAACTCGGGCGGTGCCAGATGATGCGCGTGCAGATAGGCCAGCGGCATCGCCAGCGCGCCCGCATCCGTGCCGTGAAAGCTCGCAACCCCGAACAGAACCTCGATGCCACGCTCCAGCACATATTCGGCCAAACCATTCCAGAGGTGATACATCGCCGTCCCGCCACGATGATCGGGATGCACGCAGGACCGCCCCAGTTCCAGCAACCGTCGCCCCGACGCGCGCAACGCCGACAAATCATATTCGGTCTCGGAATAGAACCGCCCCCCCGGCCCAACCCGGTCACCCGGCAACAGCCGGTATACCCCCACCACATCGTCCAGCGCCGCAGGGTCGCGCCGGGTGTCGATCAGCAGCAGATGATCGAATACCGGATCGAAGGCATCTTTTTCCAACCGTGCCGCATGGTCTACCAGCGCGCCATCCCCGCCCAGTTCGTCAATGAAAACCGTGTAGCGCAGCCTTTGTGCCGCCATCAGATCGCGCGCATTTGCCGCAAGCCGCAATGTCAGATGCTGGTCCTCGGGGATCATCTGGGGCGAACTGGTCCCTGTGGCACGACTGTCATGCCTCGCGATGTCTTAGGGTCAAAAGGGCGGATTTGCAACAGCGCCACCCGGCAGCGCGGCCCGTGCAATCCCAGATTGATCACGCCACGATTGCAGCCCTATAACAGCCTTACCGGTCGAATACCGGCAGCAACTCCACCCGCGAGCCTTCGATCACCACTTTGCCGGCGTGCTCGAAATTCACGGTAATGCGGCCGCCGATATTGGACTGGACCTGCCCCAGCCCCCAGTCAGGCTCCGTCGGATGACGGACCAGCATTCCGGGTTCCAGTATCGCGTTCATCCGTTTCCCATCCCTGCACGAGGCATCATGACCGACACCCCCGACCTTAGCGCCCTTATCGGATCGCGCATCTGCCACGACCTCATCAGCCCGATCGGCGCAATCGGCAACGGTGTTGAACTAATGCTGATGGATGGCGCGTCCAAGGGGCCGGAACTTGCCCTGATTTCCGAAAGTGTGTCCAACGCCAACGCCCGCATCCGCTACTTCCGCATCGCCTTCGGCGCCGCCGGCAGCGATGCCCGCATCGCGCGCACCGAAGTACAGTCGATCCTGTCGGAAATCACCAAGGGTGGCCGTCTGCGCGTCGACTGGTCGTCTGCATCCGACCTTGCACGACGCGAGGTGAAAATCGCTCTTCTCGCGATCCAGTGCATGGAAACGGCGATGCCCTGGGGCGGGCGCATCGCCGTCGAACAAGCCGAGCGATGGACTGTCACCGGTCAGGCCGCCCGCCTGAAGATCGACCCCGCCTTGTGGGAAGTGCTCTCCAACCCCCAGGGCACGACCGAAATCACCCCGGCGCTGGTGCATTTCGCGCTGATCCCCGAAGAAATACAGCGCCAGTCACGCAGGCTGACGGTGGAGGTCAGCGAGACCGAAGTGAAGCTGAGCTTCTGACCCTTGCCGTGGCACACCGCCCCTGACCTAGCGGCTGGCGCAGCCGCAGGCGATACGTTCCTCAGTTCAGGTCCGGCGCCACCCAGTATTTTGTTCCGGCGGCAGAGGCGCTGACCTTCCAGCCCTGCTTGCTCAGAACGTAGATCGACCGTCCGTCGATGAACCGGACGGTTCCATCAGTCTTTTCATCACCCACCATCGATCCCGCCTGTGCGGTCGCGTCATAGCCGTTCAAAATGAACTGGTCGAACGATGCGGCATCCTGAAACAGGATCACCACCTGCGATTCAAACCCACCGATGCCGAAGGAAAGCCCGACGCCCCCTGTCCCCATATTCATATAGGTCCTCGCGCCCGTCTCGCGCGACACGGCCACCCCCTTGCCGAACCCGGCGACAACCCCAAGGACCGTCGCGCGGCGGCTGTCGAAGACGGCATATCCCGCGCTGACGTCAAACAGCGCCTGTGCGGCCATGTTTCCCGCGAAAAGGCTTGTCAGCGTCGCATCGGCCAGTAGGTTCAGCTTGCTGCGCGTCTGGTCCGGCGTCTCGTCGTTTTTCGCCAGCGCGATAGTGGAACCCACGGTCGCATCGACGTTCTTTGCCGTGTTCTTCACGGCCGCCCCGACCTTTGCGCTCCCCCCCGCAATCCTGTCACGCAGCGACTGCGCCTGAGCCTCCTGAACAAGCAAGAGGGCTATAATACCAACAATCAAGGCACTCAATCGGGGCATTGGCAAAGCCTTTCTTGTGATTGGGCGATACTGGGTCGCCCGACTGTCCTGCATTCGGCGGACGGCTGACAAGGGCTATCTGGCTCGCAACCCAACAAGCGGAACATATGGCGCCGCCATTCTATATCGGGGCTGTTTCAATCGCGGCAGGCAAAGGGCAAAAAAGATCCCGCCGTGCCTTCGCTGACCGCCATCATCGTTAGCATATCTGCAAGACGCAACTCTCCGGGCGATCGGGGGCAGACATCTGCCCGCGCGATGCAGCCCGTAGCAAGAAAAGCATCGTGGCGCTGAACGAAGTCCTGACCGATCCCTGCCTCACCGAAAGCCGCAAATGCCTCGGCTGATGCTGCCTTATAAAGCGCGCACTTCTTTACCGTCCATTCTGGTGTCACCTCAGCCGAGGCCACCGATCCCGTGGCAGCTATCAGAGCAAGTAAATTTAGGTTCAGACGGCTCGGGCGCAGCATGATCCCTCCGAGGATTGTAGTCGTTATGCCAACTCTTTTAGTGGCGCAATGGGTCAAGCGGTTGGTGCACGTCGCAGCCGACTCAGCCACCCGCCTTTAACGAACCGTCCCGTTCCCGGTCACCAGATACTTGAAGCTCGTCAGTTGCTCTGCCCCCACAGGACCCCTCGCGTGCAATTTCCCCGTGGCGATCCCGATTTCGGCCCCCATCCCGAACTCGCCACCATCCGCGAACTGCGTGGACGCATTACGCAGCAAAATCGCCGAATCCAACCGCTGAAAGAACCGGTCCCCCGTTGCATCGTTCTCCGTCAAAATCGCCTCGGTATGCTGCGACCCATAGCGCTTGATATGGGCAATCGCGGCGTCCACCCCGTCCACCAGCTTTATCGCAATCACCATGTCGAGGAACTCCCGCCCGAAATCCTCCGGGCCGGCCTTCACCGTCCCTGGCACCATCAGCAATTCGCCCTCGGTCCGAACCTCAACCCCCGCCGCCAGCAGATCCTCCACCAGCACCGCACCATGCTTGGCATGGAACGGCCGGTCGATCAGCAGGCACTCCGCTGCCCCGCAAATCCCCGTCCGCCGGGTCTTGGCATTCACCACCACCCGACGCGCCTTCTCCAGATCTGCATCCCGGTCGACATAGACGTGGCAGATCCCCTCCAGATGCGCAAACACCGGCACTCGTGCCTCACGCTGCACGAGGCCGACAAGGCCCTTGCCGCCCCGTGGCACGATCACGTCGATATGCTCCACCATCCGCAACATGTCGGTCACCGCCCGTCGGTCCCGCGTCGGCACAAGCTGGATTGCCGCGTCCGGCAATCCGGCGCCGCGCAACCCCTCCACCAGACAGGCATGAATAGCAGTCGAGGACTGAAAGCTTTCCGAACCGCCGCGCAGGATCACCGCATTGCCAGCCTTCAGGCACAGCGCGCCCGCGTCGGCGGTCACGTTCGGGCGGCTCTCATAGATCACGCCGATCACCCCCAGCGGCGTTCTCACCCGGCGGATATGCAGACCACTCGGCATGTCCCATTCCGCAATCACCTCGCCCACCGGATCGCGCTGTTCCGCGACCGCGCGCAGGCCATCGACGATGCCCTGCACCCGTCCCTCATCCAGCCGCAGCCGGTCCATCATCGCCGCCGAAAGGCCCTTTTCTACGGCATAAACCTGATCCTCGGCATTGGCGCCGATGATCGCCTGACGCTGCGCCCAGACCGCCTCTGCGGCCCCGATCAGAGCGGCATGCTTGCGCTCGGCACTGGCATAGGCCAATTCCCCAGCAGCCACACGCGCCGCACGGCCGATCTGCTCCATCTCATCCGACACCGCCTGACCGTCCATCCGCCCGCTCCCGCTGTCAATCTCGCTTCAAATCCGACCAAGAAGATCGCGTAACACCCGGAAGCAGATATCGTGTCGCGCATCACTTGCGTGGATCATCGGCCCCTTTCATCTTTGCCCAAATATCCCCGCCGGAGGCGACTTCTAAAGCACCATATCATCCCGGTGGATCAGTGCCGCCCGCCCCGCATAGCCAAGAATGCCCTCGATCTCACCGGACCGATGCCCTGCAATCGCCGCAGCCTCGGCCGCCGTATACCGGATCAGCCCCTTGCCAAGCGCCTCGCCCCCGGACCCCAAGATCGCCACCGGATCGCCCCGCCCAAACGCGCCGGACACCCCGGCCACCCCCGCGGGCAGCAGCGACTTCCCGGCCCGCAGCGCCGCCACCGCCCCCGCATCAACACGGATTTCGCCGCGTGGCTTCATCGCATTGATCCAGCGCTTCCGTGCCGCCTGCGGGTCGCTCTGGGCCACGAACCATGTCCGGTTCGCCCCTTCGGCCAGCGCCTGCAAAGGCCGCATCACCGACCCCTCCATGATCGCCATCGCGCAGCCCCCTGCCACGGCAATCTTCGCCGCCAACAGTTT
>JANNWS010000125.1:0-3253 GCA_031408575.1 Rhodobacterales bacterium | reverse complement strand
GCCTCAAGCGCAACTCGCGCCTTGAAAGCCGCATCGTGGTTTCTGCGTTTCGACATGTCTGTTCTCCAGTTCGTTGGAGACCAGCAGACATCAAATCGTAGCTTCCGTCAGTGTCCCATTCTCGGGGGGTAGCTCAGTATGGTCATTGCCCGATAACTGAGCCCAAACTGGCTGTCTGCTGTCAAGGCCGCGTGTAAGCAGAAACGCTTAGAGGATGAGCTCGTAGCTTGTGCTGCGGCCACCAGCTTCCCCTTTGCGAAGAAGCCCCAGATCCAGCAATGCCGCGATGTCGCGGTTCGCGGTGTCTTGTGAGCACTTCGCGATGGTCGCCCACTTGGACGATGTCATCTTGCCCTCGAAACCGTCAAGCAGTCGGTTCAGGATCTTGATCTGGCGTTCGTTCAGCGCCAGCGCGGCAGCGCGTTCCCAGAACTGGGCCTTGGCAATGACTGCTGCCAGGACGCCATCGGCGCCGTGGATTGCCCGGCTTAGGCAGGCAAGGAACCAGGTCAGCCAATCCGTCACATCCGTCGTGCCCTTCTGAGTGCGCTCCAGTTCATCATAATAGTCTGACCGCTCGATTCGGATCTGCGCCGACATGCTATAGAACCGCTGGGGGCTGGCCTCTGATCGGGCAAGTGCCAGATCGGCGATGGCGCGGGCGATGCGGCCGTTGCCATCTTCGAACGGGTGGATTGTCACGAACCACAGATGCGCCAGAGCCGCCTTGATCACCGGATCGGTGGAAAGGGGTGCGTTGAACCATGTCAGGAACGCGCCCATCTCCGCCGCGACCCTATCGGCCGGAGGGGCCGCGAAATGCACGCGCTCTCGGCCGAATGGTCCTGACACCACCTGCATGGGCCCCGCACTATCGTCGCGCCAATCCCCGACGCGGATCCGTGTCATGCCGCTGCGCCCGGTGGGGAACAGGGCGGCATGCCAGCCGAACAGACGCTCCGCCGTCAAGGGTGCAATGTAGTTCCGGGTCGCATCCAGCATCACCTCGACGATGCCCTCGACATTGCGGTCGGTCGGGGGCAGGGCGCCGATGTCGATGCCAAGGCGTCGTGCAAGCGATGACCGGACTTGTGTGGCATCTAGCGCCTCGCCTTCGATCTCGCTGGTCTTGAGCACATCCTGCGTGAGTGTCTGCAGCATCGCTTCTTCGCGCAGCTTGAATCCAAGGGATTCCATCCGGCCGATCAGTCGACCCTGATCGTGCCGCACTGCCGCCAGTGGTGTCGCGATGCTGCCATCGAGCCAGGTCAGTGTCGGCCAGTCCGGCCTCTCCCAGATGTACATGATAATCTCCGCGCGATGTGCGGGGAATATGCGCCCTATTCGCCGCATCCGCAAGAATTAACGCCGCAAGGGATGCGGAGATTGTTGCGGCTATTCTCCGCATGAAATTGAAAATGGCCGCCGGAACTCTACGGATGCACCCCGATAAAAAAAGGGGAGATTACCCGATAAGGCGGACAGGCGCGCGCAGCCGCTGATCTACGCAGCGCTCTTCCATTTGAGAGGGGTGAGGTAAACAATGCTGTCCCCGGCACTGACCATCACTTCGCGGTCTTGAATGTTGATCTGCAGCTTCATCGTGCGGTTCGCCAGCTTGGCCAGTGCGCCGGTGTCCTTCTCGGAAAAACCGATCACCTGAAGGTTCTCAAAGCGGGTGGTGCTGCCTTTGATCTTGTCCCACCAAATATCGGCCGTCCTGCCACCATAGGGATAGACGATCACCTTGTCAGCTTTGCTGCAGGATTGACGCATTACCTTCTCGCTGGGGAGGCCAAGGGCCACCCACACATCAAGCTCGCCGCTCAGGCTTTTCTGCCAGATGTCTGGCTCATCTTCCGTGGAAATCCCTTTGGTCATTTCTAGGTTCTCATGGGCATTCAGGGCAAAGGCGATGATGCGCACCATCATCCGCTCATCGGTTTCCGAGGGGTGCTTGGCCACTGTCAGCTTGTGGGTCTCGTAATAGTGGCGATCCATGTCCGAGACCGACAGCTCGACTTTGTAAATGGTGGCATTTTGCGCCATGATCTGTCCCAGTTCCCCAAAAGATGGTGCTGCTTACTGCGTTTGCTGACCTTGGGGAAGCGTGTAAGGCCCCGAATATTGGGACCGATCTGGCGTCGGCGTCCCTCCCCTAGCTGCCGCGTTTTCCCTCTCCTGCAATCTCTTGGGATGGACTGATGTGATCTCGTTCGGTAACCCTAGGATCGGATCTGCGTCGAGGGGCATTTATTGAATTTTCCGGCCATTGCTGCGCAGCTTGAGTTCTTGGCGTGGAGAGACGCGCAGTTGGCGGCAATTTCCTCGCAGCTGGAAGAAGCCTTGCCTGCACTGCTGGATGAGCTGGCCGAGCAAGTGGAAAGTGCAAGCATTGTCAATCTGGTTCGCTCCACCATTGCACTGAAATCGTCGGCTGAGGCCATAATTCAGCGTTGGGGCGCTGACCAGCTTGTAAAGGCACTCGGCCGCGCTGAGGCCGATCTGGATCAAACCTTGCTGCAACTTCCGGGTAAAGTGAACCTCGACAACGATGTATGGGAACAAGTGACGAAAGCCCTGCCCGCTATAGCTGGCGTCGGTCTGATCGGGGCCTCACTCGCCGCGATTCCGACCGTGATTTCCTTCGCCACCGTTAGCACAAGCGTCTTGGCGTTTTGGGGGACGGCCGCAATCAGTTGGCCACTCTTTGCCTTGGGTGCCGCAGGAATAGGTGTTGCGACCCTTACAGGTTCTCAGTCGTTGAAATTCGCCAAAGATAAGGCCCGGCAGAAGCTCTGCCTCCGACTTCATCGAGAGGCAGGTCGCCAAGTGTTTGGAATTGGGGAAAAACCTGGCGCCCGGTGCATGCTGAGTGACATACAGGCCGCTATTGTCCAAGCGGGCCGGAACCGAATTCAAGGAGCAATTTGATGATATTGTTGCGCGCTGTTCCGCCAGAACTTGTCCAAGGGGTCGCCTCTGGCCTCTACAAGGTTACGGGCTCCGTCGTCCGTGACGTCGCATCGGGGCGCGGCATTGCCTTCCTTCAAGAAACCGGAATGCTGCAAACCATCCTCAACAGTGTAATGACCAGCGGCGGCCACCCCATCTGAGCTACCCCCCGAGAATGGGACACTGACGGAAGCTACGATTTGATGTCTGCTGGTCTCCAACGAACTGGAGAACAGACATGTCGAAACGCAGAAACCACGATGCGGCTTTCAAGGCGCGAGTTGCGCTTGAGGCGTTG
>JANNWS010000124.1:0-6019 GCA_031408575.1 Rhodobacterales bacterium | reverse complement strand
GGGGGTGGGGGCCCCCGCGCTGGGGGGGTAACCTTGCGTTCCGGGGGGGGGGGCGGGCTGGTCATGCGACAAAGGTAGTGGGTTGGGCGCAACAGCAAAACCCTTTGAAGGGTTTTGGCAAAATTCTTGGCAAGAATTTTCGGGCCGCGCGCCTACTTGGCGATTTTCTCGTCGCGCACGAACATGTTCGCCCAGGCGCGGTCGATCAGCGCGGGCGACATCTGATAAGGAATATTCTCGAATTCGCAGATCGCGATCATCTGGTCGATCAGGAATACCGGCTGATAATTGGCATAGTTGTTCTCGATCAGCGGGAAGCGAACCTTCATCAGATGCAGCAGGGCTGTTTCATCAAGTGGCATCTTCTTTTTACGCGCCACCATGGCAAAGATCTTGAGGAAGTTTTCCTGGTTCGGGCCGTCGATCTTGATTTTGAAAAAGATCCGGCGCAGGGCGGCGCCGTCAAAGATCTCATTCGGGTGGAAGTTGGTGGAAAAGATCACCAGAGTATCGAACGGCACAGTGAACTTTTCGCCTGATTGCAGCGCGAGGATATCCTTTGATTCCTCCAGCGGGACGATCCAGCGGTTCACCAGTTTCTGCGGCGGTTCGGCCTGACGGCCAAGGTCGTCGACAATGAAGATGCCGCCCGTGGATTTCAGCTGCAACGGCGCCTGATAGGTGCGGGCGGTGGGGTTGTAGGTGAGGTCCAGCATGTCGAGCGAAAGTTCCCCCCCGGTAATCACCGAAGGGCGTTCGCAATAGACATAGCGGTTGTCGAACCGGTTCGAGGTGCGGCGCAGGCTGTTGGGGTCATCGACCGCCTCTTCCGCCGCCGAATGCACGATCGGGTCATAGACGGTGATGACCTGGCCCGAATATTCCAGCGCGCGGGGGATGTAGATCTTGTCGCCCAAGGCGGCGCGGATGCCGTTCGAGATCGAGGACTTCCCGTTGCCGGGGGGGCCGTACATCAGGATCGAGCGGCCCGAGGTGACGGCGGGGCCAAGCTGGTCCAGCAGGTCCGGCGGCAGGATCAGGTGGCCCATCGCCCCCACCAGTTCCGACCGGCTGATCTTGATGTTTCGGATCGACTGTCGCTTGACCTGTTCCTTGTAGGTATCCAGCGGGACCGGCATCGCGCCGTAATATTCCGACTGGCTGAGCGCATCGAGCGCGCGGGCGCGACCGGCTTCGGTCAGTTGATAGCCCATTTCGTTGCCCGAGGTGGCGTGCAGCGTTCCCGTCGCCTCGATCAGGCGTTGACCGCGGGAAACGTCGACCAGTTCCTGCGTGACATTCACCGGAAGGCAGATCTGGCGCGAAATCAGCGTCACCAGATCAAGATTCATGCGGAACATCGTCTTCAGCAGGATGTCACGCATCATGACCATGCCGAGACCGGTTTCGGCCATCGTGCGCGGGGCAACCGGGGCGATCACGTTCGGCGCGGTCTGCACGTTCATCGGGGTCACCTGGGGCGTTGATCGGGCGAGCCTGCCCGAGGAAGGTTACAAAAAAGTTCTCAGGTGCCTGCGAACCAGATCGCGGCAACGAAGTAGAAGACCAGCGTCCCCGACAGGGCGAGGCCCATCGGAAAATCCTTGTGCGTCCACGATGCCCAGTCAGACGTTCTAGCGCGCAGCGGGCCGATGGCCCGCGCGGTGCGGTGGCTGATGAACGCGCCGACGATGGCTGCGGCGAAGAGCGCGAGGACGAAGCGCAGATCCCCGATTGCAAAGAACGGAGCCATCGCGGCGGCGAATTTCGCGTCGCCCGCCCCCACCATCCCTGCGGCATTGGCAGCAAATCCGATCGCCAGAATGGCCGCCAGATGCACCCAGCGCCAGGCCCAGACATCGACCGGAAGGGCGGCAAGGCCAACCACAGCGAAAACAGCCGTCAGGGCCATGACAGCCTTATTCGGGATTTTCATGAATTTCATGTCGCTCCACGCCACCCAGATCGCAATCGGGATGACGAAGGGCAAGAACCAGAAGGCAGTGGTGGCAGTGGTTTCGATCATCCTGTGGTCACATTCCCGTTAAGCGCATCAAGACTGCGAACAGCAGCTTCGAAGTACTGTGGATGGGTTTCGATGGCTTCTTCCAGCAGGCCTTTGCCGACCGTCACATCACCCTGCTTGATGGCGGTCAGTGCCAGCGTGTGCAGCAGTTGCGCCCGTTCGATCTGTGTCATCTGCACAACGGGCAGATCGTATTTGCGTTGCGCGCCGCGGGCCAGGATCAGGTTGTTTTTTGTTGTGAACAGGTTTGGGTCGTAGGTAATTGCTTCGGAAAACAGCTTTTCAGCACCGCTGTAATCACCGCGAGTCAGCTTGGAGTAGCCCCAGTTGTTCAGCACTCCGGCGGGTTTGGTGGTCAGACCTTGGGCCGTTTCATAAAAGCTGTCGGCCTTCTTCCAGTCTTTCTTGCTGTCGGCAACCATGGCTTCTAGCCGGTAACGCTCGAACGACTCGTAGGTCGGCGGGATCTTGTTCAGTTCTGCCTCGGCCTTGGTCCAATCATTCGCCCGGATCAGCGCATCGGCATATTCGACGCGATCCTGATCAGTTCCCTCAGGCCCCTCAGCCACCACGGCCCAGACACCGACGGCCTCTGTCGGGCGATTGGCGCGGACCAGCGAGGACGCAAGACCACGTTTGAAATCAACGCGGTCAGGCTGTTGTTCTGCCGCACCGCGGAAGTAGTTCACCGCCTCGTTCGGATCGGCGACGGTCAACATGATGTCGTTCAGATTGCTTTCGTCGATCACGTTCACGCTTTTTACGGCGCGTTGGACTTCGGCATCCGAAGGGCCCTGATTGCAACCCGACAAAGCCACTGTACCGCCAAGGTACAGTGCTAGAAGAACTGGGTGGCGCATTTTGCGTCCTATTTCTGCTCGGTCCTCAAAGCCGTGTAAGCAGCAGGTATTCGCCCTGCCCCTGACGCACCAGAGTGAACCCATTTGCCTCACTATCGTCAGGGTATACCGTTTCCTCGCTTTGCGCGATAGCGAGCCGCAGATTTTCGCGGATCGAGTCCGATCCGCCACTGTCGAACGCGAAGGCCTGCTCGAAGACCCGCTTTGCTTCACCAGTCTTACCCCGCTCCATAAGCACGACGCCTAGGTTGTTCAAAGCCGGAACAAACGTCGGTTCCATCTCGACCGCGCGGCGCAGGATCTGTTCGGCTTGGCCCAGCCGCCCCAGTGCGAGGTTGGCCGACCCGATGGCAGACAGAACATCTGCATTCACGCCTTCTTCGCTCGCGGCCCTGAGATAGGTTTTCAGGGCCAGTTCGTACTCACCCGCTTCCATCAACCGATGGCCCACGATCAGACTTTCGCCCCGTTCGCCGCGTGGATCGACAGAGGGGGCCGTCTTGCCTGTGGAAAGTCCGCTGCCGTTGCTGCAGGCACCCAGTAGGGTCAGTACGATGACCGCTCCTATCCAGGTTCGTCGCATGCTTCCGGTCAGCCCCCCCCTCCGAGTTGCGTTGCGATGCCGTGAATCGATGGCCCGATCAGGATGATCATAAGGGGCGGCACGGTAAACATCATAGTGCCAAGCGTGAGCTTCGTCGGCAAGGTGTTTGCCTTCTCTTCCGCCCGCATGACGCGTTTGTCGCGCATTTCGGCGGCGTAGACCCGCAGTGCTTCAGCGATCGAGGTGCCGAAGGTGGCGGATTGGACCAGCACGGTGACAAAAGACGACACATCCTGCAGGCCGACGCGTTCCGCCATGTCTTTCAGCACGCTGATCCGTTCCTTGCCGGCCTTGACCTCGTGGCCGACGATATCGAATTCTTCGGCAAGCGCGGGATAGCCCGACTTCAGTTCCTTGGCGACGCGCAGGATCGACTGGTCCAGCGATTGCCCCGCCTCGACGCAGACCAGCATCATGTCCAGCGCATCCGGGAAGCCCGATGTGATTTCATCCTGCCGCGCCTGAAGACGGCGGTTCACCCAGTATTGCGGCAGGTAGTATCCCGCAGCACCGGGACCGATCGTCGACATGACAAGCATCTGGGTGCTCATCTCGCTGTTGGCGTTGGTGATCATCGCATAGACGACACCGATCAGCAAAAAGCCGATCCCCAGCGCGAATTGCGACGCGTGAAACGCGCGCACGGCGTTTTTGGACCGATAGCCCGCGCGCAGCATCTTGAGCCGCGCCGATGACATTTCCGCTGCGTCCTGCGGTTCCAGAAACGTCGCGAATTTTTGCAGCTTGTCGTTCTTATCACCGCGGCGCAGCGCCTGCGGGTTTGTCCCCGTCGGCGCGGCAGCATTCGCGGCCTTCAGTTTGTCCAGCGGATCGACCCGCTTTCGCAGCATCGTCGGCAGGGTGATCAGCACCAGCACAAGGCCCAGCCCGCCGACCACCACAAGCGGGCCAAGCGGGCCGATTGCGTTGACGAGGGTTGCGTTGATCGACGTCAGGAATTCCATTTGCGTACCCTCAGACCTTGATATTGACCATGACTTTCATGAAAATCACGTTGATGACGAGGAACGTCGCCACGACCAGACAGGCCGGGATGAACTGCGGGGTTTCCTTGACGCCATCGTAGTAGTTCGGTTGGAGAACCTGGATCATCACCAGCGCCCCGATCGGGAAGGCCGACAGGAACATGCCGGACCATTTCGCTTCTGCCGTGATCGCCTTGACCCGGCGGAACAGCTTGAAGCGCGCGCGGATCACCTTGGCCAGTCCTTCAAGGATCTCGGCAAGGTTGCCACCCGATTGCTGCTGGATCGACACGGCCACGGCAAGGAAGCGCAGATCCTGCATGTCCATCCGCTCGGCAAAGGCCTTGAGGCTTTCCGACACATCGCGGCCATAGGCCGCTTCGTCGCCGATCATGCCGAATTCGGTGCCAAGGGGGTCGGCCACTTCTTTTGCAACAATGGCGATCGCGGATGAAAACGGATGGCCGACCCGCAGCGACCGCACCATCAGCTCCACCGCATCAGGAAGCTGTTCCTCGATCATCGAGAGGCGCTTTTTGGCCTTCTTGTTCACCCAGGTGTAGACGCCGCCGATCCCCATCGCGACAGCGATGGCGATGCGGATCGGGGTTGCCGCTTCGGTACCTACGGTCAGGGCGAGGTAGCTGAACACACTGAGCAGCGCCATGATGCCGATCAGCGCCTTGGGCGAGAAGGCGATGTTGGCCTTCTGTGCCTTGTTCGCAAGGATCGAGTAAAGCGGGATTCCCCTTGCGGCCATGTGCTGGCCCATCTCCTTGCGGAGCTGTTCCAGAACCTGTTCGCGGTTGCCGCCCTTTTCCATCAGCGCCAGCCGCCGGCTGACGCGGCTGTTCAGGCTGATGGATTTGCCAAAGACCGTAAGATAGATGCCCTCGACGAGCATCAGCACGGCGACGAAGATAAGAATGTAGATGATGGGTGCTGCGCTGAGGGTCATGTTCTGTCCTTACGGCAGGGCGTCATAAATGCTGGCGGGCAGGTTGTAGCCCCACTGGCGGAAGCGTTCGGAATAGTGCGACCGAACACCCGTGGCGTTGAACCGGCCAATGATCTTGCCGTCCGGCGCAAGTCCGAGGCGTTCATAGCGGAACACTTCCTGCATCGAGATCACTTCGCCCTCCATGCCGGTGATCTCGGTGATCGAGACCATCCGGCGCGAGCCGTCCTGCAGGCGCGAGGCCTGCACGATAAGGTTCACAGCCGATGCGATCTGGGCGCGCACAGCCTTGATCGGCATTTCGATACCGGCCATCGCGACCATGTTCTCAAGGCGGCTGATCCCGTCACGGGCCGAGTTTGCGTGGATCGTGGTCATTGATCCGTCATGGCCGGTGTTCATGGCCTGCAACATGTCGATGACTTCTTCGCCGCGCGTCTCGCCGACGATGATCCGGTCGGGGCGCATCCGCAGCGCGTTGCGCAGACAGTCGCGCTGGGTGACGGCGCCCTTGCCTTCGACGTTGGCGGGGCGGCTTTCCATCCGGCCGACATGGACCTGTTGAAGCTGAAGCTCCGCGGTATC
>JANNWS010000123.1:0-14590 GCA_031408575.1 Rhodobacterales bacterium | reverse complement strand
TGCCCGTCTACACGCTGATCGCGGTCTGTTCCGCTTGGAACCGCGCCGTCGCGGCGCTTGGGTGCAGCCGGGGGCGATACCCCGCCGCAAGCACCGCAACAACAGGGCGCGGCGTCAGCACTGTGACAACGCCCTCACTTTGACGGTCCTGCACCGCGCGATACCCCTCGGGTGAGAACGACAGCAGTTGGTTGCCCAGAACAAGCAGGCTTTTGCCATTTCCGTAAACAAATGTTCCATCCGGCAGGTCTGAAAGCATTTCCTCATGTCTTGCATGAACGCCTTTGCGCGGCACCACGCGCGCATCGTGCAAGGTGTGGTCCATAGCCACCGCCGACTGGTCCGACCCGAACGCCCGCGCCCAGGCGGCCCGAAAAGCCAGATAGTGCGCCCTGCGGCACTCGCCGCACGGCCGGTGCCCGGCGGCCAATGCCACCGCCTCATCCAGAAAGAACAACTCGGTATAACAGTCGGCGCGCATCACCTCGCGGTGGCGCTTCTTGAAAGACAGCTCGCAACAAACCCAGTTTTTGTGCCGCCAGCGGGCCCGCCCCAGCTGCTTTTGACCGTCATGCAGAATGCCGCGATTGCCCATCAGCGTGCCGCGCGCCGCAACCGCGACAATCTCACCGGTCGGCAAAACCCGGTTCTGGTGCGTCACACCATCATGTCCTTTGTGGCGGTCAGGGTAAGTTCAGGATAATCCCGCTCGATCCGGTCAATGTCCCATTTCAGCCGGGTCAGATACACCGTGTCGCCGTCGTGGTCCGTGGCGATATGGCCCTTGTTCACGTTGATGAACCGCTCAATTTCGGCTTTTGGCCCCGACACCCAGCGCGCAGAGGTGAACTGCGATC
The DNA here is from genome assembly GCA_031408575.1 of Rhodobacterales bacterium. Classification (GTDB taxonomy): domain Bacteria; phylum Pseudomonadota; class Alphaproteobacteria; order Rhodobacterales; family Rhodobacteraceae; genus Aliitabrizicola. The sequence continues at coordinate 13,733 of JANNWS010000123.1, read as the reverse complement.
CCTCGAACCGCACCGGCAACTGGTATTCCTGCTCGATCCGGCTGGCCAGCACATCAAATTGCAGCGGGCCAACGACGCCCACAATATACCCTGATCCGATCATCGGCTTGAACACCTTGGCCGCACCCTCTTCGGCAAACTGCATCAGCGCCTTTTCCAGATGCTTGGCCTTCATCGGATCGCCCGCCCGCACGCCTTGCAGCAATTCCGGTGCAAAAGAAGGAATCCCGGTGAACCGCAGCGCCTCGCCCTCGGTCAGCGCGTCCCCGATCCGCAACTGCCCGTGGTTCGGAATGCCCATGATGTCACCGGCCCAGGCCTCTTCGGCCAGTTCCCGGTCGGCGGCCAGAAACAGCACCGGATTGGTCACCGCCATCACCTTTTTCGTCCGCGTATGCACCAGCTTCATGCCGCGCAGGAAATGCCCCGAGGCAAGGCGCACAAAGGCCACCCGGTCGCGGTGCTTGGGGTCCATGTTGGCCTGGACCTTGAAGACAAATCCGGTCACCGGCGCTTCCTCGGGTGCCACCCCGCGGCTTTCCGAGCGTTGCACCTGCGGCGGCGGGCCGTATTCGCCGATCCCGTCCATCAGTTCCTTCACCCCGAACGAGTTGATCGCCGACCCGAACCAGATCGGCGTCATAGAGCCGTTCAGGAATGCCTCGCGGTCGAACGCGGGCAACAGCGCGCGCGCCATTTCCAGCTCGTCGCGCAGCTTGGCCAGCAGTTCCGGCGCCACCAGGTCCGCCAGCCTGGGGTCGTCCAGCCCGTCGATCTTGATGCTTTCCGCCACCCGGTTCCGGTCGGCCCGGTCCATCAGCTCCAGCCGGTCATGCAGGATGTCGTAGCAGCCCACAAATTCGCGCCCGACCCCGATGGGCCAGGACACGGGCGACACGTCAATCGCCAGATTCTCCTGAATTTCGTCGATGATCTCGAACGTGTCGCGGCTTTCGCGGTCCATCTTGTTGCAGAAGGTCAGGATCGGCAGGTCGCGCAGCCGGCAGACCTCGAACAGCTTGCGGGTCTGGCTCTCCACGCCCTTTGCCCCGTCGATCACCATGATCGCGGCATCCACCGCCGTCAGCGTCCGGTAGGTATCCTCGGAAAAATCGCTGTGGCCGGGTGTGTCCACCAGATTGAACCGAAACCGCCCATAGTCGAACGACATCGCAGACGCGGAGACGGAAATGCCGCGCTCCTGCTCCAGCTTCATGTAGTCCGACCGGGTGCGCCGCGCCTCGCCCTTGGCGCGTACCTGCCCGGCCATCTGGATGGCGCCGCCGAACAGCAGGAATTTCTCGGTCAGCGTGGTTTTTCCGGCGTCGGGGTGCGAGATAATCGCAAAGGTCCGGCGGCGGGCGATTTCGGGCGGAAGGGCAGGGCGATTTGACATGGGGGCAGGGTATAGGCATCCCGCCGCCGACCCGCAACCACTGCCGTCAGAACCGTCTTGGCCACGTCACGATTCGGGGGTATGTTGAGAACATTAAATGAACATCGGAGGAATTTGCCATGACTCTCGCTGAAATTGCAAAAGAGCTGGTCGCAGGCTGCCGCGAACACCGCGAGCTTGCGAACCTGCACAAGCTCTACGCGCCCGATGCCACATCGGTCGAGGCGGCCGATATGGGCAACGGTCGCACGATGACCGGGCTTGAGGCTATTGCAGGCAAACATGCCTGGTGGACCGAAAACCATGACATCCACGGCGGCAGCGTCGAAGGGCCGTTCCTGCACGGCGACGACCGTTTTGCCGTGATCTTCGAGATGGATGTGACGTTCAAGCCAAGCGGCGAGCGCAGCCAGATGCGCGAGGTTGCCATCTATCACGTCGCAGGCGGCAAGATCGTGCGCGAAGAGTTCTTTTACGGTGACGGCGCGTGACGCAAACCACTGCGTGGCCTTGCCACCCGGTCAAGCCGCGCCACCTGACCGCGCCCGGCTTCGCTGCCGAAATGCTGGCTTTGGTTCAGGCCCGGAAACCGAGCCTGAACCTCGGCCGCAAAGGCGCCGGGCAGGCGCTGCACCAGCGCTTCGCTGACCAGCAGGCTTTCAGTCGGAATACCTTCAGCATAAATGATCTCGTGGCGCTCGAATACCAGACTGAAGTAGTCCACCACCCCGCCGTCGCGCAGAAACACGGTGTCGCCATCGACCAGGTGCTTGGCCTGCACCAGCACCTCTGCCGTGGGCAGGCCCACCGTGCGGTCGCGCTGATACAGGAACATGCGGTGATGCTGGCTGACGATCAGATCGGCCGCATTGCCCAACGCCCCCTTGCCGATCACTACCGGCGCAAACGCCCCCACTGCGCGCAGTGTTGCCCGCCCCAACCAGCGGATCGGCTGCGCCCCGTGATCGCGCGTGAGGACTTTGTCGCCCGGCACCAGCGCGTCGATCGCGCGTTGCTGCCCCGACGGCAGGGTAATCAATGTCCCGCGCGCGAACGACACGCAGACCAGATCACACAGCCGCGTGGCCACCGGGGCAGCGTCAACCTGCACCAGCGTATAGTCGGTGCGCCGCGCCATCGGTGACAGCGGCAGCACATAAAGATTGCCCCCCGCCACGGTCCTGTGGTCCAGCAGCAGCACCTCTACCCTTTCGCCGCCTGGCGCCAGCAGCGTGTAAAGCGCCACCAGATGCACTGCGTCGCCCGCAGCGCCAATCGCCGACTCTGCCGCGACTGTCTGAACCCGGTCAATCGCACCCGGTTCCAGCAGCAGACGGCACGCAACTGCATCGGTATCCACCACATAGACATCGCCGGCGCAGACCTGATCCGGCAAGCCAAGCCCGTCTCCGACGTTCGCCCCTGCAGACGCAAAAACGTCATCCGCCGGAAACACCTGGCAGGCATGACCGGGAAGCGGGGATTGACGTGCCGACATGCGAGGGCCTTGTGGGTTGGGTGGCTCCGGCGAAACGAAACCTTTCGCGCCGACCACAGTTGAAACGTATCAGCGCCCCCCGTGCCGCGTCAATTCACGGGGTCGTGCCGCTCCTCTTGCGAAACGACCCATCGTGCTTCCGCGCGATTGTTGCAAAACTACCCGAAATTCGACCGGCACCGTGCGAATCATCGTGCGTTGTCTGCTAGGGTGCAAACGACAGACGGAGGCTTGATGATGGATCTTGGTATTCGGGGCAAACGGGCGCTGATCTGTGGCGCATCCAAGGGTCTTGGGCGCGGCTGTGCCCAAGCGCTGGCCAATGCCGGGGTCGATCTGATTCTGAACGCGCGTGGGGCGGACGCGCTGGCGGCGACGGCGGCCGAAATCCGCGCCGGTTCAGGTGTAACCGTGACAACGATTGCTGCCGACATCACGACCGAGGCGGGCCGCGCCCTGGTGCTGGCCAGTGCGGGCGACATCGACATCCTTGTGACCAATGCGGGTGGTCCGCCGCCTGGCCTGTGGTCGGACTGGGGGAGGGATGACTTCATTCGCGCGCTTGATGCCAACATGCTGACCCCTATCGCGCTGATGACGGCGCTGATGCCGGCCATGATCGGGCGCGGCTGGGGCAGGGTGGTCAACATCACCTCACAGTCGGTGAAGGCGCCGATCCCGTCGCTGGGCCTGTCGAACGCGGCGCGCACCGGTCTGACCGGGTACGTCGCCGGTACCGCCCGGCAGGTCGCCCCGTATGGTGTGACGATCAACAACCTTTTGCCCGGCATCCACGCCACCGATCGCGCCGTATCGCTTGATACCGGAGTGGCCAAAGCGCAGGGCATTACGCTGGAACAGGCAAGCGCCCAGCGTGCCGCCGAGATCCCGGCCCGGCGCTATGGCACGGCAGCCGAGTTCGGTGCTGCCTGCGCGTTCTTGTGTTCGCAGCACGCGGGTTACATCGTCGGGCAGAACATTCTGCTTGATGGTGGGTCGACGAACGCCACGATCTGACGCCCGCTCACCGGACCGGTGCGGCTTGAATGCCGCGTCAGCGCCAAAACCCCGGGTGACGTTTGGCTGCACACGGCAACCGGACGATACCATGTGCCTGTCATGTCCGCGCCTTGACTTGTTCTGTGCCGGACGGCCTGCTATTGCGGCACAATCCCGATGAAAACAATCGGATAAGAGGCAAGCTGCAACGTGACCGACCCTGCAAGCCGTCTTGAGGTGCGCCACCTCACCCGAGCCTTTGGCGGCAGGCCGGTGGTCGATGATCTGTCGCTTTCGATTGCGGCGGGTCAGGTGACCTGCCTGCTTGGCCCGTCGGGCTGCGGCAAGTCCACCACGCTGCGGATGATCGCGGGTGTGGAGCAACCCGATACGGGCCGCATTCTGATCGACGGCGCGGCGGTGTCGGACGGGCCGCTTTTCCTGCCACCCGAGGCGCGTTCAATGGGACTGATGTTTCAAGATTTCGCTCTGTTCCCGCATCTGTCGGTCGAGGGGAACATCGCTTTTGGTTTGCGTGGCCCGCGCGATGAAAAGACGAGGCGTGTCGCGGAACTTCTTGAAAAGGTGAACCTTCCCGGTTTCGCGAAAAAACACCCGCACGAGCTTTCGGGCGGCGAGCAACAGCGCGTTGCCCTGGCCCGTGCGTTGGCCCCGCGCCCGCGAATCATGCTGATGGACGAGCCGTTTTCCGGTCTCGATAACCGATTGCGCGACGGGATCCGCGACACCACGCTGGATGTGCTGAAAGAAGAAGGGGCGGCCGTTCTGCTTGTCACGCACGAGCCGGACGAGGCGATGCGGATGGCCGACGAGATTGCCCTGATGCGCGGCGGTCGCATCGTGCAACGCGGCGCACCCTATAATGTCTACAACGCGCCCGTCGACAAGGCGGCAGCAGCATTCTTTAGTGATATCAACGTGATCCGGGGTGTGTCGCGGGGTGCGCTGACCGATACGCCGTTCGGCGCCTTTCTGACGCCAGGCCATGCCGACGGCGCGCCGGTGGATATCGTGATCCGCCCGCAACACCTGAAGATCGACTTTGATCGCGCCGGGCGCGGTCCCAACCCCACGCCTCAGGATGGCACGCCCGCGCGGGGCAGGGTGATCCGCGCGCGCTTCATGGGCCGCGAAAGCCTGGTGGATTTCCGTATGGAATTTGACAGCTTGCGCCTGACTGCCTCGGTCCCCGGCGTGTTTCTGCCGCGCCCCGACACAGATCTCTGGCTGATGATCCGCCGTGACCGGTGTTTTGTATTCCCGGCGCAAGGACGGGCGAGCTAGGGTTCGGTCAGGCGGGCGATGTAATCGTCTACAGTTGTGCCGGGTTCGGGTTGAAATGGCCCGCCGCGCAGTTCCAGAAAATCTACCAGATCGACACGGAACACCTTGAAATCATGACTGGACTCGCACCATGCTGTAAGCGTCCAGGCACGCCCCCAGAATTCAAGTTGCACCGGGCGCACAAGACGCTCGCTGACTGTGCCCGACGGGCTGGCACAGCGAAGCCAGAGCCGTTCATGTTCGCGCAAGGCCCGGCGTATGACACCCAGATGAGGTGCCGCGCGGGCCGCCTCGGCACTGGCGAAAACAAAGGTATCGCTGCCGGAATCACGCGCGGCCTCGGGCGTCACCGCTGCGATTTTTGCCCGCAGGCTGATCGCCGCCCGCGCCAGCACGGGGTCTGCCGCAGCCGCGACAAGTTGCACCCCCAGCCGCAACGCCTCCAATTCCTCCCGCGTCAGTGCCACCGGGGGAAGCGTGATCGGCGCTGAAAGGATGTATCCGACCCCCCGCTCGCCCTCGACCGGCAGCCCTGATCCGACAAGCATAGCCATGTCGCGCCAGATCGTCCGGGTTGACACCCCCAGCCGCGCGGCCATGTCAGATGCACGATGCAACTTGCCATCGCGCAGGATCTGGATCAACTCGAACAGACGGTCGGTGCGGCGCATGGCGCAAGCCTGCGGCGCACCGGCGCTGCGGTCAATTGCCCTTCTGTCACAAACGTCGGCAATGCGACTCGTCTGATACCAGTTTCGAAGCGGCCAGAGTTTGCCGCCACTGCCGCCCGCAGCGACAACTGACACCTTGCTGTCAGCAGGGTTGCGCCCGCTGCGGCGTTTTGCCCGCAAAACCGCCCCGCGCCGCCAGTTTGGGCTTTGATCTGGGCGTCCGAAGTCTTAACTGTGCGACATGACTGTCAGGGCGCGTCACCATGTCGCCAAAAGGGAACAACATCATGCTGAACAACATTGGCCTTCCCGGCATCCTGCTTATCGCCGTCGTCGTGCTTGTCCTGTTTGGGCGCGGCAAGGTCAGCTCGCTTATGGGTGAAGTCGGCAAGGGCATCACCGCCTTCAAAAAAGGCGTCAACGACGGCACAGCCGAACTTGACCCGGCGCGCGACGTGACCCCGCCGGTAGCCGAAAAAGACAAGGTCTGAAGCGGTTGGGATTGAAGGGGCACGGCCGCAATGTTTGACGTTGGCTGGACCGAGCTTATGGTCATCGGGGTGGTGGGGCTGATCGTGATCGGCCCAAAAGATCTGCCCGACATGTTCCGCACGATGGGCCGCTTCACCGCGAAGGCCCGGCTGATGGGCCGTGATTTCCAGCGGGCAATGGAAGCGGCCGCAGACGAAGCTGGCGTGAAGGATGTGGCGAGAGACCTCAAGAACGTCACATCTGCACGAAACCTTGGGTTGGATGCCGTGAAGGACGTGGCGACCAAATTTGAAAAGTGGGATCCGCTAAAGCCCGCAGCCAAGAAGCCAACGCCCGCAGCCACCGGGCCAACGCCCGCCGCAGCGGGCTCCGGCGCTCAGTCTTCCGTGGGCAAGGCGGCGCCCGAGACAAAGCCTCCGGCCCCGCTTGGGCCGGCCACGCAGGCGCTGGCCGATGCGCAAGCGGCAAAGCGGGCCGCGCGCACCTCGGCCGCGGCCTCTGTCAAGGTTGACCCCGCAGCGACCCCGCCGCGAAACGCCCTTGCAAAGACGGCATCAGCCAAAATTGCCGACAAAGGCGCGCCTGCGCCCAAACCAAAGGCAGTCAGAACGAAAGTCGCCGCCACGCCGGCAACTGCGACCCCCAAGCCAGTTGAAAAAAAGGCTGCGCTGAAAAAACCTGACGCCAGATCGACCGACGCCGGAAAGACGGACGCATGACCTCTGATGATATCGATGACAGCTCTGCCCCGTTGATGGAGCATCTGAAAGAGCTGCGCGACCGTGTTCTGATTTCGCTTGCGGCGTTTGTTGTGGGCATTCTGATCGCGTTCACGGTGTGGAGCCCGATCTTCAACTTTCTGACCCAGCCGATCTGCAACGCGCTGGAAGGCCGCGGGCAGGAATGCCAACTGGTCCTGATAAAGCTGCAGGAAGGTTTCTTCGTGGCCTTCCGCATCTCGGTGATGGGCGGCTTCATGATGGCGTTTCCGATCATCGCCTGGCAGATGTGGCGCTTTGTGGCACCCGGACTGTACAAGTCGGAAAAAGGCGCGTTTTTGCCATTTCTGGCTTCGTCTCCGATCATGTTTGCCGTCGGTGCTGCTTTTTCATTCTATGTCGTGCTGCCGATCGCGTTTGATTTCTTTCTTGGGTTTCAGCAACTTATGGTCACAGATCCTGCTGTGGGTGCGGATCTTGTATCGACCGACCCCGGCACGGCGGGCATCCTGTTTCAGGGCTCGATGGAGCAATATTTGGCGCTGACGACGAACTTCATCCTTGCCTTCGGTCTTTGTTTTCAGTTGCCCGTCCTGCTGACGCTGATGGGCAAGGCGGGGCTGATCTCGTCGCAGGGTCTGGCGGGGATGCGGCGCTATGCGATCGTGCTGATCCTGATCCTTGCGGCCGTGGTGACGCCGCCCGACATGATGTCGCAGCTTATCCTGTTTGCGGCGATCTACCCGCTTTACGAGGTATCGATCTTTCTGATCCGCCGGATCGAAAAGCGGCGTGAGGCCGATCTGCGCGCCCAAGGGCTGTGGGTCGATCCCGTCGAGGATGAGGCGGAACAGGGCAAGGTATGACCGCCGACCCCGCCCTGATCCGCATCGCTGAGGCGCTGGAACGGATCAGCCCACCCGCCCTTGCCACCCCCGACCTGACCACGGCTGATGCGTTCGTCTGGCATACTGTGCCGGATCGTCTGGTGCCGGTACTGAGGGTATCGCGCGTCGATCTTGCGCTGCTGATCGGCGTCGACCGGGTGCGCGACATCCTGCTGGCCAACACGGTGCAGTTCGCCCGTGGATTGCCCGCCAACAACGCGCTTTTGTGGGGCGCGCGGGGCATGGGCAAGTCGAGCCTTGTCAAAGCCGTCCATGCCGAAGTGATCGCGCAGGGCCATGCGGTGAAGATTGTGGAACTCAGCCGCGAAGATCTGCCGTCGGTCGCGCGCCTGCTGAACTTGTTGCGTGTGGCGCCGGATCGGTTCGTGCTGTTCTGCGATGATCTGTCGTTCAGTCATGACGACCAGCAATACAAGGCGCTGAAGGCCGTGCTGGACGGTGGCATCGAAGGGCGGCCCGACAATGTGGTGTTCTATGCCACCTCGAACCGCCGCCACCTTATGCCGCGCGACATGATCGAGAATGAACGGTCCAGCGCCATAAGCCCATCCGAGGCGGTGGAAGAAAAGGTGTCGCTGTCCGACCGGTTCGGGCTGTGGCTGGGCTTCCATCCCTGTTCGCAGGACGACTATCTTGCGATGATCCGGGGGTATTGCGCGGCCTACGGGCTTGTCGTGGCTGACGGCACCCTGCGCGCCGAGGCCATCGAATGGCAGGCCACGCGCGGCGCGCGGTCGGGCCGGGTCGCCTGGCAGTTCTTCACTGATCTTGCGGGCAGGCTGGGCCGCCCGATCTGACACTTGCGCAGACGCAGCCCCGGACATGATCCGGGGCCTGCAATCAGCGCGGTTAGCAGGCCCCGAAACGCGTCCGGGGCGACGCCGATCTGCGCCTGCCGGGCCGGAAACCGCCGGGCCGTGCCTTGAGTTCCGCCTGCGACTTGCCTAAACCGGGTGCAAAGAGAAGGACTGGACCATGCGGATTTACAGAGATCTGGCGGATGCCATCGGAAAAACTCCGCTTCTCCGTCTGCGGGCGGCCAGCGACGCGACCGGCTGCGAAATTCTGGGCAAGGCCGAATTCCTGAACCCCGGTCAGTCGGTCAAGGACCGGGCCGCGCTGTACATCATCAGGGACGCGGTGGCCAAAGGGCATCTGAAACCCGGTGGCACCATCGTTGAAGGCACGGCGGGCAACACCGGTATCGGTCTGGCGTTGGTCGGTGCGTCGATGGGCTTCCGCACCGTGATCGTCATTCCTGAAACCCAAAGTCAGGAAAAGAAGGACATGCTTCGGCTGGCCGGTGCCGAACTGGTGCAGGTGCCCGCGGTGCCTTACCGCAACCCCAACAATTATGTCCGCTACTCGGGCCGTCTTGCCGCAAAACTGGCCGCGACAGAGCCGAACGGTGCTGTCTGGGCCAACCAGTTCGACAATGTGGCCAACCGGCAGGCCCATGTCGAAACCACCGGTCCCGAAATGTGGGACCAGACCAATGGCCGGATCACCGGTTTCATCTGCGCGGTAGGTTCGGGTGGCACGCTGGCGGGGGTGGCCGAGGCGTTGCAACCCAAAGGTGTAAAGATCGGTTTGGCCGACCCGGAAGGTGCAGCACTGCACAGCTTTTACACCACTGGCAGGCTTGAATCCCCCGGATCGTCGATCACAGAAGGCATCGGGCAAGGGCGGATCACCGCCAATCTGGAAGGCTTCCACCCGGATTTCAGCTACCGCATTCCCGATGCCGAGGCGCTGCCCATCGTGTTTGATCTGCTGGAGGATGAAGGGCTTTGCCTTGGCGGATCGTCGGGCATCAACATCGCCGGTGCAATCCGCATGGCGCATGAAATGGGGCCGGGCAACACCATTGTCACGATCCTGTGCGACTATGGGAATCGCTATCAGTCGAAACTGTTCAACCCGGAATTCCTGAAGGAAAAGGGGTTGCCGGTGCCGGGCTGGCTGGATACCGCGCCCCGCACCATTCCTGCGGTATACGAAGACTCATGAGGCTTGCCGGTCGCCTGATCCGCGCCGGGCTGACCACGGCCCTGCTGGCGCTGGCAATCGTGGCACCCGTTGCGGCGCAGGTCACGACGGACATAACCGCCACGCCCCCCGCCACCACGACCCCGACCGCCACCACGACCCCGACCGCTACCGCGACGGCCGACCCGCGCGCCCCCGATTATGCTGCTTGGGAGCGGACAGCCATCAAGGCCGAGGCCTATACCGAAGGCGGTGACGCCACGGACGAGGCGCTGGCCGAAATGCGCGGCTATCTGGTCGATTGGCGCGCGACCTTTCAGGCGGCGCAAAGCCTGAATGCGACCCGTATCGCCACGCTGCGGACTCAGATCGACGCGCTGGGGCCGGCCCCCGCCGAGGGTGCTGCCGAAGCGGAAGAGATCGCCACCCGGCGCAGTGCATTGAACGAACAGCTCGCCAAACTTCAGGCCCCCGGCATTGCCGCAGACGAGGCTTACCGGCGGGCGGAAGGGCTGATCCGCGAATCCGACCGCATCCTGCGAGAACGGCAGGCTGAAGAGTTGCTGCGGCTTGGACCGGCGCCGGTCAATCCGGCCAACTGGCCTGCCGGCCTGCAGGCGCTGCGCGATGCGATGGTCACGCTCTGGACTGAAAGCCGCAGCCAGTGGAGTCGCCCGCTGCCGCAGCGCAGGCTTCAGGGCAACCTTCCGCTGATTGTCGTCTATGCAATCGTGGGACTTGTCATGATTGCCCGCAGCCGGCGTCTGATGGACCGGCTTTCGCAGATCATCGGACGCCGGGCGTCGGCGCGCTGGCACAAGATATGGACGCTGCTCTTGTCATTGGGGCAGGTCGTTTTGCCAACGATCGGTGCGGCACTGCTGTCGCAGGCGCTGGCGCTGTCCACCATGCTGGGAACGCTGGGGATGCAGGTTGCGGCGTTGCTGCCGTCGTTGGCTTTTGCCTTGTTCTCGGCGGTATGGCTGGGGGGGCGGGTCTTTCCGAAGGACGGCGTTGTAAAGGCGCCGTTTATCCTGCCATCAGAGAGGCGGGCCGAAGGCCGGCTTTACGTCGCGGTCTTTGGCCTGCTGATCGGGCTTGATGGGCTGCGGGACACTCTGATCGCGCCGGCAACATCGAGCGATGCCGCCACCGCGGTGCTGGCGTTCCCTGTGCTGGTTGTCGCGGGGCTGCTGTTGCTGCGGGTGGGGCAGCTTTTGCGCATGCATGTGGCCAGCGGCACGCAGACCGACGCGCATGGCAGCTTTCGCGACAGCCTGATCGGCCTGTTCGGGCGTGCGGCTCAGGTCATCGGGGTGGTGGGCCCGATCCTCGCTGCGGTCGGCTATGTGGCGGCGGCCGGGGCGCTGATCTATCCGGCGGCACTCTCGCTGGCGCTGCTGGGATTGATTTTCGTTCTGCAGGATCTGGTGGACACGATCTACGCGCTGCTTACGCGGCGCAATGAGGCGGATGAGGATGCGCTGGTGCCGACGCTGATCGGTTTTGCGCTTATCTTTGCCTCGCTTCCGATCTTTGCCCTGATCTGGGGGGCGCGGCGCGGCGATCTGTCCGAGTTGTGGACACGATTTCTGGAGGGTTTTTCGATCGGAGAGACGCGGGTCTCGCCAACCGATTTCATGGTATTCGCGGTCATTTTTGCCATCGGCTACATGATCACGCGTCTGGTGCAGGGGGCGCTTCGGTCTTCGGTTCTGCCCAAGACAAAACTTGATCAGGGCGGACAGAACGCGATTCTTGCCGGCATGGGCTATGTCGGGGTGTTCCTGTCCGGCCTGATCGCGATCAACGCGGCTGGCATCAATCTGGCGGGTCTGGCCATCGTTGCGGGTGCTTTGTCACTTGGTATCGGTTTTGGCCTGCAGAACATCGTGTCGAACTTCGTCTCGGGTATCATCCTGCTGATCGAGCGTCCGGTCAGCGAGGGCGACTGGATCGAGGTCGGCGGAGTGCAGGGAGTGGTCAAAACGATCTCGGTCCGCTCCACCCGCATCCAGACCTTCGACCGGACCGATGTGATCGTGCCGAACAGCGATCTGATTGCAGGGCGCGTCACCAACTGGACACGCTACAATCTGACTGGGCGATTGATTGTCCCGGTCGCAATTGCCCACGGCGCGGACACAAAGCAGGTTGAACGGATCCTGACAGAGATTGCCGAGGCCGAACCCTTGGCGGTGTTGAACCCGCCGCCGCTGGTGTTGTTCATGGGCTTTACCGCTGATGCCATGCAGTTCGAAATCCGGCTGATCCTGCGCGACGTCAATTTCCAGCTTGCCGTCCGGTCCGAGATCAACCACGCCATCATCCGCCGATTTGCCGAGAATGGAATTCCGCTGTCGCTCAGCATGGCGGCACAGGCACAGGGCGCACTGCCCGTTGAAGCTGCCGCGGAATGAACGGATTGCCCCACCCGACTCGCCGCGCACGACCCGTATCGAAAGTCCTGACCAATGACCGAAACCCTGTTCCGCACCGATCCCTACCTGCGTGATGCCGAAGCCCGCGTGATTGCCCACACCGCCGAAGGCGGCATCATTCTTGACCGTTCGGTGTTTTATCCCACCAGCGGCGGCCAACCCGGCGACAGCGGCAGGCTCGACTGGGCTGATGGTTCGATCGCCATCGCCACCGCCGTGAAGGCCGACGGCGGCATGATCGCCCTTGTGCCGGCCGAGGCGTTGCCGATGCCGCCCCCTGGCACCACCGTCCGCCAGACGCTGGATTGGGACCGCAGACATCGTCTGATGCGGATGCACACGGCGCTGCATCTGCTGTCGGTGGTCATACCGTTGCCCGTGACCGGGGGCCAGATCGGGGCTGAACGGGGCCGGCTTGACTTCGACATGCCCGACCCGCCGCAGGATATCGCGGCGCTGGACGCAGCACTGAACGCCCTGATCGACCGCGACCTTGCCGTGACCGACACATGGATCACCGACGCCGAACTTGCAGCCAATCCCGGCCTGATCAAGACCATGTCCGTGGCCCCGCCCACCGGGCAAGGCCGCGTGCGCCTTGTCCGCATCGGTCAAGGTGGCGACCAGATCGACCTGCAACCCTGCGGCGGCACCCATGTGGCCCGCACCGGCGAAATCGGACGGGTGCAGATCGGAAAGATCGAGAAGAAGGGGCGGCAGAATAGACGGGTCAGCCTGGAGATGGAGGGGTAGGGCATTGGTCGGCCGAGGCTGCCAAATCTCTTGATTTGATTCATCAAACTTTCTGGATACCCACCGAATAGCCACAAATCCGAACGGTCGTTCGCGAAATTATGGACATGTCGGGCATACAGTATCCACTCTTACAAACGTTGTGAAAAGTTCTTGATTCGTCGCCAGGCGTGGGTTTCATCGACGGCCTTGACCTCAATCACAGCACCGCGGCGTTTACCCACAGCAGTTAATCCATCGGAATCCAGTTCAAGAAGCTCGAAGCAGAATTCGCCGGTTTTCACGAGGCCAATGATCAAGGTTTCGCCAACTGCTTCAGCAGGAACATTGAAAACACACTGCCCGTCTTTCTCGATCGCAAGGACAACGTTGAAGGCATACTGCGCACTTTTGATGACCGCATAAATGTCGATCTTGTTCTTAGGGAACGCCTGAAAAACTTCCCGATTTCGGCCTGACCTGATAGACTTGGGCATCCCTGCAAGGAGCCTTTCCGATGCCGAAACAGCCTGCCTTTCCCGGTCTTCGCGACGCGATGAAGAAGAAGCAGACGCGGCGGGAA